>NZ_JBWQXL010000004.1:0-318773 GCF_056620565.1 Nostoc sp. LEGE 12454 | reverse complement strand
ATCAAGGTTACAGACCAAGAGCTTGATACTATCGCAATCGAACGAAATTCTTTTCATGGTGAGTGGAACTATATTATCAAACCCAAAGTAGTCAGTTAATTGTTCAAGTTATTTTTACATAACTCCTTAGTAGTTTTATCAAACATTTTAACCTATAGAACACAAATCTAATGAGCAACAGCGCCACCACTTGGCTTCACCTTTTTGAGGAATAAAATAGCAATTCCACTTAGTAATAATGCAATACCAATAAAGTAGAAACAATCGTTAAAAGCCATTACAAATGCTTCCCGGCGGACGATGTTGGATATAGATGCGATCGCCTGATTTTGTGCTGTACTTAAATCTGCTCCTTTACTGACAAAAAACTGCGTCATTTGGTCAATTCGCTGTTGAGTTTCTGGGTTATATAAAGATACTCCATCACCCAATCTATTCGAGTGGAATTGCTCTCTATTTGCTAATAAAGTCGCTAAAGAAGCAATTCCGATAGAACCACCCAGATTCCGCATCATATTAAATAAACCACTTGCCGAACCTGCTTCTTTCGGACTCAAACCAGCAGTAGCAATAGAACTAAGCGGCACCATAATTAGGGGTTGTCCCATTGCGCGCACAAATTGCGACCAGCGTAATTGATCTAACCCTGTTTCATTAGTCATTCCAGAGTTCATAAATGCACTGATGGAAAACAAAGTCACACCAAAAGCTACCATGAAACGCACGTCAATGCGTTGCATCAATTTTGGTATGAGGGGAATAATAAATAGTTGGGGAATACCAGCCCAAATTAATACTTCACCAATTTGCAGAGCATTGTATTTTTGAATTTGAGCGAGATACAACGGTAAAATATAAATTGAACCATACAATCCTACTCCCAACGACACATTGACAATACTGGCTAATCCAAAGTTCCGCCTAAGTACAAGCCGTAAATCAATAAATGGTTGTTTACGAGTTAATTCTATAAAGAAAAATATCGCCAAAAAAATTGCCGCAATTATACTTAAGCGCACAATTAATGCCGAACCAAACCAATCTTTACGGCTACCTTCTTCTAAAACAACTTGTAGGGAACCTAACCCAATAGCCATTGCAATAATTCCCCACCAGTCACCTTGTTTGAGTAAATTAATTTGGGGTTTTTCTTGCTTAATTCCGTACCAAACACCAGCCAGCATTAATGCCCCTGGAATTACATTTATATAAAAGTTGTATTCCCAACCAAAATTTTCGGTTAACCAACCTCCTAATGTTGGCCCAATTGAGGGTGCAAAAACTGCACTAAACCCAAATGCAGCCAGTCCGACTGATTGTTTTGATTGGGGTAAAGTTGTTAAGACAACTGTCATAGCAGTGGGAATTAAAACTCCTCCGCTAAAACCTTGTAAGGCACGAAATAAAATCATGGAATTAAGATCCCATGCCCAAGCACAGCATATAGAAAATAAGATAAAGAGTGCAGTGTTGACTAATAAATAACGTTGCAGAGAAAATACTCGTGACAACCATCCTGTTAAAGGAATTACTACAATTTCTGCTACAAGATACGCGGTAGAAATCCAAGAACCTTCTTCGAGAGTTGCTCCTAAACTTGCTTGAATATCTTGCAGTGAAGCATTAGTTATTTGAATATCCAATACCGCCATAAATGCACCAAGCATACTGGCTAATACACCAATCCAGGTTCTTAGCGGTACACGCTCTGGTGGTAAAGCAGGATTTTGCCCTTGCTGACGAATTACACCTGTATTAGCCATAAATTTGTTCCAGTTTGAAGGTTAAGTAGCAAAAAACTTTATTATTGAATCTTATAGCAATATGTTCTTTGCCTCTGCGTGAGCTTGAATCAGCAACGCTAAAAATTAGAAAAGAATTGCTATAAAAAGCCTTGTTAACATAAATCTAAATTTAAATGCGGTTATTTATCTTAAACTTCTGGAGCCGTACTAATGCCTTTTCGCTCATAAATTGGACGCATTATTTTCCTTAAAGCAGGTAACTGTCTGCTAAAAATAATTGACCCTAAAATGCAAGCTATTCCATCAATAATTAAAGTGTTGGGAGCGCCAATATGACTTGCTAGGAAACCTCCTAATAAATTACCTACCGGAATCATTCCTAAAAATGACATTGTGTATAAGCTCATCAATCGCCCGCGTTTATCGTCTTCAACAATGGTTTGTAAAAATGTGTTGCTAGCAGCAATCTGGAGAATTGTTCCTAAGCCAACAAATAACATTGTAAATAAAGAGAGTGGTAAAAATCTAGATAAAGAAAAGGCAATTAGACCAGTTCCTAAAATTGCTGGAGCTAGAGCAATCAATTTACCAATTCCTAAGATTGTTTGGCGCGTAGCTAGATAAATACCACCAGTTAAGGCTCCAACTCCAGATGCCGCCATCAAAAAACCCAAACTTTCTGCACCACCTTTGAGAACTTGTTCGGCAATAACGGGGACGAGAATAGTGTTTTGCAGTCCCATCAGGCTAACTAAAGCTGATAGCAATAAGACGGATCGAATGGGTGGGAAGCTAAAGGCATATACAAATCCCTCTTTGACTTTTTGTAAGGGATTACCATCAGTTACCGAATTTTTCCAAGGTTTAACTTTCATTGCTAATAAAGCGGCGATTACAGCAACGTAGCTCAAACCATCAATTAAAAAACAATAGCCAGTTCCAACGCCAGCAATTAATAAACCCCCGATCGCAGGGCCAATTAATCGCGCACCGTTGACCATCGTAGAATTAATTGCGATCGCATTGGCTAAATCTTCTCTACGCTCAACCAATTCTGGCACAAAAGCTTGACGGGCTGGCGCATCTAAGGCGTTAATAAATCCTTGGAACAAGCTCAAGGCGATGATGTGCCATACCTCAATCACTCCAGTTAGCGCCAGCGCTGCTAATGTTAACGATTGAATCATCGCCAAAACTTGCGTACCAATTAAGGTACGATACCGAGAAAAGCGATCTACAAATACTCCGCCAAAGGGAGCTAAAAAAAAGTTAGGAATTTGACTCGAAAATCCCACAACTCCCAGCATGAATGGGGATTTTGTCAAGTCATAAACTAGCCAAATTGTGGCAAGTTGCGTCATCCACGTCCCAATTAGGGAAATACCTTGCCCGGCAAAAAACAACTGGTAGTTTCTTGACCTTAAAGCAGGTAGTAGCGGTTTTTTCATCTCAGGCTTGCTTTATACCAATCTGCTTTCATAGATATCATCTCACCTCATCTCTATACGCCTCTCTTTAGATGTAACAGAATCTCATAGACAGAAAGAGGTTTTTCATCTGTTTTAAGCCGATTTGGTATTACTTGACTTCCACCGCAACCTCCGCAGACATCCCAGGAGTAATCCGCGATTCGTATCCTTGAATGCTCTTTTGGTCAAAAACTACTTTTACTGGAATGCGTTGGACGACTTTAGTAAAGTTACCTGTAGCGTTATCCGGTGGCAATAAGGCAAACTGAGCGCCGGAAGCTGGCGAGATACTGTCAACACGACCGATAAAGGTGTGATGAGGGAAACTATCTAGCTTGATTTCTACTGGCTCTCCTGGGCGCATCTTTTCTAATTGAGTTTCTTTGAAGTTCGCAACAACCCAATAGTTGTTATCCACGATCGCCATTAATGGTGTTCCTACTGCGACTCGGTTGCCAACTTCCACATTTTTCCTACCTACCCGTCCGGCACTGGGGGCGGTAACATTGGCATAAGATAGTTGCAATTGTGCGTCTTTCAGCGATGCTTCTGATTGCGCGATCGCTGCTTTTGCCGCTTCGTATTGACTGCGCTTAACTGTGGTATCTTGTCCGCCTGCGGTAGCTTGTTGCAATCCTCCCTTAGATGCTGCTAATTTAGCTTGGGCGTTGGTGACATTTTCTTGCGCTTGTGCTAGTTGAGACTGGGCTTGGGCGACACCAACTTTGGCTGAGGCTAACTTGGCTTTAGCTTGTTCTACTCCCTGAATTGCGGCGTTTTTCTGTGCCGTCGCCACATCATAAGCAGCCTTGGCTGTATCTAATTGCTGACGAGGAATCGCACCTGTTTTATACAATTCGTTGTAACGATTGTAATCTGCTTGGGCTTTTGACAAATTGGCGTTTGTTTGCGCTACCTCCGCTTGAGCCGCGGGAATCCCAGCTTGAGCTTCTTGGACTGCTGCTTGGGCGGCGGGAATCCCAGCTTGAGCTTCTTGGACTGCTGCTTGGGCTGTAGAAATTGCTGCTACTGCACCACTGACATCTCCTTGCGCTTGAGTTGTCTTACCAGTGGTGGTTTGTGAACTTAAAGCAATATTTGCTTGGGCGGCTTGCGCTTGACCACGAGCATTTTCGAGGGCGGCTTGTGCTTGTTGTACTTTACTTTGATAGTCTCGTGGATCTAATTTCACCAACAATTGTCCCGGTTGCACCAGTTGGTTGTCATTCACCAGCACTTCACTTATTGTTCCGGGAATGCGGCTACTAACTTGGTGAATATTTCCCGCAACCGTGGCGTTGTCTGTTTCTTGGTGGGTGGAGGCGTATTGCCAGTAGTGAAAACCAAAACTACCTGCGGCGATCGCACCCACGCCTAATCCAGCCAAAATTAAACCAGTCGGTCTTTTCCGTTTCGGTGGAACTTCTTTCTCGATCTCTGGTGCTTCTGTTGTGGATGTATCTGCGGTAACAGTTTCTAAACTCTCTAAATCGGGAACCACTTCTTTTTCTAAAATTGGGGTCTTGTGTCCATTGCGTCCGTTAAATGTGTTAGCACCCATGATTCTTAACTTCCTTGCTCGTTCAATAACTTGATTAATAGTCGTTTATTTAGAATGCGTAATATTCTCTGAAAAAAATTCTTATTTCCTTAGCATGCGTAATATTATCTCAAAATAAATCTTTACACTGCCTCCCCCGGTCGGGTGATTATGAAATCATCTTTAAGATAGGTTAGCGATCGCTCGATTCAAGATTTGGGAAAATAGTTCTCGATCGGCAAAGGAAATACCATCCATTGCTTCATCACGCACGGCTGCGGCGATTGGCGGTAAAACAGCTTCTAGTTCCTTACCTGCATCCGTGAGCCAGATGCGCCAGATGCGCCGATCTTGAGTGTCGCGTTCTCGACGCACCAAACCGCGTTCTTCCATCCGATCGAGTACGCCTGTTAAAGTCCCTCCCACTTGTTTGAGTTTGTCCCCAATACTAGAAGTAGGTAAACCATCTTCTTGCCAAAGACAACACA
This sequence comes from Nostoc sp. LEGE 12454, assembly GCF_056620565.1. NCBI lineage: Bacteria > Bacillati > Cyanobacteriota > Cyanophyceae > Nostocales > Nostocaceae > Nostoc > Nostoc sp. LEGE 12454. The sequence goes on along the minus strand of NZ_JBWQXL010000004.1, from coordinate 313,531 downwards.
ACACCAACCAGTGAAATGGCGTCAGTCCAAAGGGTTCTAGCCTCTCAGTAAACTTGCGACTCAGCAGTTGTGAGACTAATTTGATTCTGTAGCCCAAATTATATGGTGCCAGATTTTGCTGCCACGACTCTAAGGTTGAGGAGTGATTAGATGTAGAAACCATTTAGTAAAATACTTAGTGTACGTAATATTATAACTAAATTAAGATTTTTTAGCAATAGTTACTTTACATCTATCTTAGGGAAGAATTTGAATAAACTGGTACTCTTTTACTGTACCAAGAATGCGGTAAGACCGAGGTAATTTAGCGGGCTGGTCAGCATAGATCCAAGCATAGCTCAAAACTGGTATTTGCGAAATAGAGGCTACTTGTTCTTTTAATCCAGACAGTTCGGCTTTCATGACCTTTAGTTCTGGGTAAAAAACAGAGCGTTGCGAGAATGATTGACTTTATAAATGACCGATCAGTACTTGAAGATTGTACAATCATAAAAATTGAAAAAAGCTTTTGATTTTCCTAATTAACATAATCAGGACTTACACACTCAGATCCCCCAACCCCCTTAAAAAGGGGGCTTTAGAAGTTCCCCCCTTTTTAAGGGGGGCTAGGGGGGATCTAGGTTTCAAGCTTCAGTGCGTAAGTCCTAATAATTTATTCAGACATAGACGCGCCTAATGCTAATTTCACAATTACAAAAAGTTTTAACAGCACCTATTACTCAAAAAAACAGACAAAATCAATCTAAATTGACTGTTATTTTTTGGTACAGTCTCAGTCTAACTTTTGCTGTTGGTTATATTTTTCTGGGGCTGCGACAAGCTTTCACCAGCAAATATATAGTGAGCGACGATGCACGGGAATATATTTCTTGGATCTATCGTTACTTTAACCCAGATTTATTTCCTGGAGATTTAATTGCTGATTATTTTCAGTCAGTGACACCAATTGGGTATGGTATTGTTTATAAAATAATTGCAGCTTTAAATATAGATCCAATTTTATTTGGCAAGATTTTTCCATTAGTACTGGGAATAATTACAACTAGCTATTGCTTTGTAGTTTGTATGGAGATATTACCAGTACCAATGGCAGGGTTTATCGCCTCTTTACTTTTAAATCAAAGCCTTTGCCTTCATGATGACCTATTTTCTGCTACTCCTAGAGATTTCATTTATCCCCTATTTTTAGCTTTTATATATTATTTAATCCGGTCTTCTGTAGTTAGTATATTAATTGTATTTGCGCTTCAATGTTTAATCTACCCTATCATAGGTTTTATCAATTTATTAATTTTACTTTTGAGATTATTTCGCTGGCAGAATGGGCAGATAACTATTTCTCGTAACCGAAAAGATTTTATTTTATTTGTAGCAGCCACTATAACTGCTGGCGTCCTAATTTTACCTTATACTATTCAATCATCGCAATTTGGCCCGACAATTACTGCTGCTGTTGCGAGAACTATGCCAGAGTACTGGGATGGAGGAAGATTCAGGTATTTTAGTCATAATATTATTAGTTTTTGGTTTGATGGTAGAGATAGCGGTTTTTTTGCTTTAATTGCACCTCCTCAACTATTATTGGGTTTATTATTACCAATTATCCTGAAATTCCAGTCTCACTTTCTCCTAGCCAAACAAGTAAAGGATGAAGTCAAACTATTGCTACAGGTAGTAATAGCTAGTTTAATCATGTTTTTTACTGCCCATGCCTTAGCTTTTAAACTGCACTGGCCAAGTCGCTACACCCATCATACTTTTAAGATAGTACTTGCTCTTGCAGCAGCAATCTCTATTACCTTAATTTTAGATGCTACATTTCGATGGTCGAGACAAAATGGCAGACAAATTTTAATCTTGGGGACTATTACGATCCTTGGTGCAGGACTCGTTTTGTACCCTAGTAGCTTAAAAGTTTTTCCCAAAACCCCTTATTTAGCAGGTCAAGCCCCAACATTATATAATTTTTTGCAAAAGCAACCGCAAAATATTGTCATAGCCTCTACTTCCCAAGAAGCAGATAACATACCCATCTTTGCTCAAAGAACAATTTTGGTGGGTAAAGAATATGCATTACCGATCCATACAAAATATTACGCTCAATTTCGCCAGCGGATGATTGACCTGATTAATGCCCAATATACTGATGATATTAATCAGATTAAAGACTTTATTCAAAAATACCACGTAACTTTTTGGTTATTAGAACGTTCTGCATTCTTTCCAGAATATATAACTAAAAACACTTGGCTACAACAATATCAGCCAGCAGCACAACAAGCGAACGCAAATTTACAGAAGGCTCTACCTGTTTTAGCGACATTAATTAACTCTTGTGCAGTTATTGAGACTGATAATTTAGTCCTTCTCAAAACAGAATGTATCAAAGCAGTAGGGAAGACTTGAATATAATGTCTTAGGGAAGAAATTGAATCAACTGGTACTCTTTGACAGCGCCGATAATGCGGTGAGGTCGAGATAATTGAGAAGACTGGTTAGCATAGATCCAAGCATAGCTCAAAGCTGGTACTTGCGAAATAGAAACTACTGGTTGAGGGCGAGTAGGAAGATAGAAATTAAGCAGTACTTTTGTTTTAGCATCCATCTCCACATAGTACGTAGGATGAGATTGGAGAATTGAAGCGATCGCACTTTGTTGTAAAAAAGTTTTTAAACCAGAGTTATAGTCACTTAACAGACCGATGCTACCTATCGCCGCCAAGGCCAGCCAACAGGGAATTAGCCAACCTGCAATCCAATAACGCGCTGTGAGAAACTTTTTGTCAAAGTGGTAACGAGCAACCCACACCACAGGTAAAATTAACCAACCCAAGCCCATAGCCAAGCCAATACTTGCATACTTGCGGATATCAGAACTACCCCAGCTAAAAATGCCAATACTCGCTATAACAAGTAAAACACCTAATCCACCCAAGCCATAACTGAGGTTTCGGGGAAGATTATTTCTTGCAAAAAGATTTAATGCATTTACTTTACCTTTTTGAAGAGGGAATTGTGGGATAATTCCTATTTGATAAATATTCCCTAGCCAGTTTAAACCCACAGATGCAAACAAAGCGATGAACGGATAAAGGCAAAGACTATAGTGAGATAAACGAGTGCTAAAAATAGTAATTTCTACAAATAAAACAAGTGGAAAGCCAACTAATATTAACTGGTAACGAGGAATGGGACGACGGAGAGTCAAAAACAAACCTACAAGTCCGAAAAAAGCCCAAGGAAATGCGTTTATAGGAATATTCCAGACATAGAATAGTAGTCCATTATATTTTCGCTCTTCAGAACCTAGTTGTACAACAAACTTGAGTAACTCTTCAAAACTATTATTTCCGTAGTGCAGCCAGCTTAACCACAGCCAAATACAGGTAGGTATTAAACCTACGAAAAAACCTAAATATAAAATTGGGTTAGTAAGATGACGATGACGGCGATGTTCCCAAATTAAATAAGGTAATAAAGCTATAATTGGCAAAAAAATCATAAAGCTTCTAACTAAGAAGCCTAAACCTAAACTTAAACCAGCTAGAAAACTCCACCAAGAGCGGTATTTGGGATGTAATTCCGTTTTGATTAAAGACAAAATAGCTAAAAGCACCAAGAGAACCATTGGTACATCAGGTGTACTTAAGCGAGAGTATTGCAGCCAGAGAAATTCCACACTTAAAATCGCAGCAGCTAGCCAACCTAATTTTTTGCCTAGCATAATTTTGCCAATTTCATACACAAGCCACAAACTGAAAATGCTTGCAATCATACTAGGAAGACGCGCACTAGTATCACTGATACCAAACAGCTTGTAGAAACTGGCAATTAACCAATAAGGGCCAGGAGTTTTATGATGTGCTGTTTCCCAGGGAGCTATCCAATTACCAGAATCAAACATCAGACGGGCACGTGATGCGTAAAGCCCTTCATCATGTGCCATCAGGCTATTATGTCCAGAAGTAAATAGTAATAAGGGCAGTATCCAAACTAACAAACTAAAATAGGGTAATGATGCGATTAGGCGGATTTGTCGCCAAATATGCTGTAAGAAGCGTAGTTTATATAACATTAAATTGATAAAAATTGAATGCTGCTATTTAGGTATTTTGCTGTTATTAAAATATGTTACATAGTGTTTGTGAAAAAATATCTGAAATTGCCGCAAATTTCGGAAACAGTTCTCCAAAACAGAGATTTATGCAGTTAAGACCGAATCAGCGCTTGAAATTAGATGACACAGACGATAAACTGTTCTACGCCTATCCTCGCTTCGTCACCCATGTCGATGAAGGATTTATTCAACAGCTAACGGATTTATACCGCGATCGCCTCAAACCTAACACCCGCATTTTTGATATGATGAGCAGTTGGGTGTCTCATCTACCAGAAGAGATGGAGTTTGACCATGTGGAGGGACACGGACTCAACGCTGAGGAATTAGCACGTAATGCCCGCTTAAATCATTACTTTGTGCAAAATCTTAACGAAAATCCCCAGCTACCTTTACCAGATGGAGATTTTGATGCTGTTCTCAATTGCGTATCTGTGCAATATATGCAATATCCAGAAGCAGTCTTTTCCGAAATGTACCGTATCCTAAAACCCGGTGGTGTGGCAATCATCAGCTTTTCTAACCGGATGTTTTTTGAAAAAGCGATTCAAGCTTGGCGGGAGGCTTCAGAAGCACAGCGAGTAGAATTAGTCAAAGCTTATTTCGCGTCAGTTCCAGGATTTACAATCGCAGAAGCGATCGCTCATAAATCAACATTACCAAATTTATTACAGTGGTTGGGTGCAGTTGGAGGAGATCCGTTTTATGCCGTTATAGCTTACCGCAGTTAAGCCAAATATTCACTAGTACAATGTCTAAGCTAGTGCAAGAGCTTGTAGTAAGCACTAAAGTGCTTAAAAAATAAGGACTAAATTCCTTACTACGAACTTATTTACTTGCTCAAAATTAAAATGCTTTTGTATATAGATAATTTGTGTAGATGAATTATTGGTTAATGAAATCAGAACCAGAAGCCTATAGCATTGCTGACCTTCAACAGCAGAAAGAGACTATCTGGGACGGCGTTCGCAATTATCAAGCTCGCAACTTTTTACGCCTTATGGATGAAGGGGACTTAGCTTTTTTCTATCACTCCAGCACGAATCCCCCCGGTATTGCTGGGTTAATGCGTGTAGTCAAAAAAGATATTGCTGATCCGACCCAGTTTGAGCCAGAAAGTAAATATTACGACCCAAAATCAAGTTCTGAATCGCCTCGGTGGCAAACAGTTGTAGTGGAATTTGTTGAGACTTTTTCTAACCCCATCTTGCTACCAATACTCAAAGAGAAGTTTAGCGCCGAAGAGTTAATGTTGGTGAGACAAGGAAATCGATTATCAGTGATGCCTGTCCCTGAAGCAGTAGCTTTGAAGATTCTGGCGATGAAAAAGTCCTAGTGGTCTATCGCATTAATTTTGCTGGGTTGGATAAATCTTTGAAAGCTTAACTCTTGCGTCTTCTGTACGAAAACGCCAATTTATACGAACCTTTCTCCAAATGTTCCCCAAATATAATACCCCCAGTCCCTCTTCCTTATAGGTCTGGGTGAATCTGATATATTGCAATCTTAAAAACAATTAGTATTACTATTCAGCATTACAAATGCTCTTGGACGTTTCAAAAGTTAATATAATCAAAACATAATTATTGTAATTCTGTTTTAGAAACCAGCTGTATTGCCTTGATTTCGTAGATTAATTCCTATAAAATTTGAATTAAGTAGATTAAACATTGACAGTTTAGTTCTACTAATAAACGAAATTCATGGCAATCAATACCTTCGCCAATTTACGAGTATTGGCCTAGATCAAACCTAAGATTTTGCAGGCTTGTTTTTTGCCTTATAGCAAAAACAAGCCTGTAAAATCCTATGTGGTTCTTGTAGAAGGAATTTATAGTATCGTGTCCGTTTGGACTAGGGCTTTACGTTTTGCTTAACAGTCAACCACGGTCTTGTGTTGGACTATTTCGCCAAAAACTAGACGACCTCTATTTTTTGCGAAGGTATTGATGGCAATAAAACTCAATTTATCAAAGGAGAATACTCGTGTCTTATCTCACAAAGCTAAGTCAGTCACCACGTCTAATAACTCTTGCTGTTTGTAGTACGATGTTGGCTACCATTCCCATTGATGCTGCTTTTGCAAGGCCAACCTCTCGTAGTACTTATCAAAATTCTTGTCGGAACATTGGCGTTTCTGGAGATATTCTAACAGCAAGCTGTCGTAGAATAAATGGCACATACAACCTAACATCAATTCGGATTCGGGGAATCGAGAATATTGATGGAAAATTGAGGTACACTGGTAGCTCCACAGCCCCTAGCACTTATCAAAATTCTTGTCCGGCCATTGGTGTTGCTGGAGCCACCCTATCAGCAAGTTGTCGTAGAATAAATGGCACATACAACCCAACATCAATTCGGATTCGGGGAATCGAGAATATTGATGGAATCTTGAGGTATTCATAGATAGCAAGTAGGATGCAATTAGAGACAGCTTTACTGCCCGAACCTTTTGAGTAAATGAACTACCCCACCTGAATTTTAAAATCAGGTGGGGTAATTCAGGTGCGGTAAACACTAGGTGCTACGCAAAGCTGTAACAGGATTTAGCTGACTAGCTCATAGAGCCGGGAGAAAACCAGCGCTAACCTCAATGACAAGGCTGCTGTACTGCTTTCAAATTGGTAGGGCAAATCAAAAGTACCGCGACAACCACCAACGTCAACCCATGCACTGTCATCAGCGCCACAGTTACCCCTAACAAGCTCAAAGTCGTAGTTTAAGCCCATTGCACAGGATCTAATTGATAGTAACGTTGCAGTTGCTCATAAAGTGCCGGATGCTTGGATAACAATTGGTGCGGTTTTTCAAAGAATGTCTCAGTCGCTACGGCAAAAAATTCTGCGGGATTTGTTGCGCCATAGCTATCCATTACCGTCTTTGCACCTTGTAGAACATCATTACAAAGTTGCTGATATTCTTCTGTCATCACCTTCGCCCAAATAGCATAGTCTGAGTTGTTTTGCAGTATCGGAACTCCTTCAGCTTTACCATCTTCTTGATCTAACTGATGGGCGAATTCATGAAGCACAACATTACGTCCATCTCTCCAGTTATTAATGTCTTGTTTCACCTGCTCCCAAGACACTACTAATTGGTCATTTGTCCATGATTCACCCAGTCTTGCTACACGCCTTTCCTCAACAACATATTTTCCGACGGAATTTGTTTCCTGAACAAAATAAGCGTTGGGATACACCAGAATTGAACGAAGTCTGGGGAAGTATTGCCCACGTTCATTTAATAGAAGTAAACAGGCGATCGCAGCAAGAGTTAGTTTCATTTCCTCCGTCACCTGTAATCCTCTACAGCCAATAAATTGCTTTTCTGCTAAGAATACTTGAATATGTCCCTGAAGTCGTCTGATTTCATCGGGAGAGAGACACAGATAAATAGGAAGATTATTTTCAATAATGGCATTCCATAGGGGAGGAAAAGGACGATGTTTGAGACGGGTTCTTCGTCTTTTGACTAGAACGGGATTGACTAAAATCCCAATCAGAATCAACCCAATGATGCTAAATACAACTATTGTTTGAATCATTGACTTTGAGCAGTTTACATATTTAATTTCCTAGTTAGCAGAAAGTTTAGAATAATTGTTATTGTTGTGCCTTACTAACTACCGCTATTGGATCAGAATTATGCAAGATTGAACCTTGCTGGAAAGGCTGTTTTGAAGTCCTTGCTCAACTTTGACAATCAGTTTATCAAAAGCCTCTTGATTTGCTGTCAGTTGTTCTTGAAGAACTTTCTCTAATTCAGGCTTTATTTGCTGACACATATCCTCAATTTTTTTGTCGCTCAAAAAATTAGAACGCATCCAACTAGGTACATCTACATTTGTCTTAATTACTTCTTGAACACTCTTACGATTTAGCTCCATTCCTGCTGCCATCAACGAAGCCCCATATACTAGTGCAATCGGCCAGGTTAAATGCCCAGTTAGGATGAGAGTGATGATGCTAGCCACAGCGCCTCCACCAATTACTACATTCACGATAAATGCTACTGTCTCAGCCAGGATAGCATCTCCAATTTGTAATTCTGGGTTAACAAAAGTTGGGTCAATACTATCCTCGAATCTTAAGCTGCTTCTAGGTATCTGAAACTTTCGACAGATTGGATCGGTTTGTGCGGCTAAATCGGGTTGGATTTTATTGCTAAACCAAGAAGCGCATTGATGATTAATTATCTGCACGGCGCGATCGCTTTTGAGCCACTGTTCTGCTCGACCGATCAAAGCTGTTTCCAAATCGGCTAAAGTCCGTATCTTGTTTTTTTGCCAATCTTTTAAACCTGGTTTAACTGCATTGACAATCAAACCATCCGCCAAAGGCTTAGTTAGTGATTCGATTAACTCCGGGATATGCCTTTCAATCAAACCTTTGAGCTTGTTCGAGGTAAATAGTTGGTTGACTTCTTGCTTAAAAGCAGCAGCACGCAGATCCCATCGTCCTACTCGTGCTAATCCCAGTGCAATGCACCGTTCCGGTTCTGGATCGGGTCGAAGCAGCGTTTCTGGTTCGGGAAACATTTCCTGACAAAAAACGTGCGTGAACTTCATCCGAGATGCACCGCCAGTCATCAAAACAAGTTTCGGCACGATTCCAAGTTTTTCCAGCTTTTCTTTCGCCTCGGTTAAAGAGTTGCGAAATGATTTAATCCAACTATGATTTTCCAGTTCCGGTAAGGGTTGATTTAAAATTTCCTCCATCATCAATTTATTCACTTGAGGAATAAAATAAATCTGTTCATTGATCGACTCGAAGCCACGCGCAAAGGATTCAGGATCGCTGTATAGCTGTTCATTAGAAAAGTAATCTTCTTTAGCTTTGCGGCAAGCAAGTTCACAACGAGCCTGGTGATGCGGATATTCCTGAAATACTTTTTCGAGTAATGCTTTTTGTTCGTGGTTGGCGAGAGTCCGGGCAAAAATAGCTTTGTCAATTAGAGATGCGCCTAAAGTATTACTCCCGAAATCTATCGGGATTTCTTCTAAGCTTTTAACCAGAGTAAAATCTGTGGTTGAAGAACCAATATCGACAATTAGCACCGATGCTACAAGTTTGTCATACTCAAGCTTCCCAGCTTCTTTGGCTTGCATGAAAGCGGCCCGCGATTCGGGTACAACATTTAGCTGGGGAATGCCAGCTTCTTGAAGTAGCTTTTGGTATTCGGTGCGATCGCTAACTGACCATCCTGAAGGGCAACCAATGTAAAAATAGCTACCTTCACCACCTGCAAGTTGTTTGCTTTCTTTCAAAAGGCGGTAGTAGGTTGCCACAAAAGTGCTAATTGTTTCCCGATATTTGGGATCGTTGTTGGGTTTTTGCTTGAAAGAGATTGTTAGTTGGGTAACGCCAGCTTGAATTAATGCTTGTTCGCCGACCAGATAACCGAGTTTAGGATGCCAACCAAGGGCTGTAATTTGGTTCTTCTTGTTGTTAATCTCCAGCATCTGGGGGGGGTCGATGCTTTCCACGATCGCTTTAGCTATAGCCGTTTCACCGTGCCCCAAATCAAAACCGATTGTTTCTAAAATTTCCATACCCTTATTGTCTATTATTCTCTAGCAGAGGAATATGCTGGCTCAATTACCCTACCGCGTCTAATCAAGCGATCGCCTTTTAACAAAGCCGGCGTTAGAGTCACGTGTTCTTTGGTATCGGGGTCGATACTTGGCTCGAAGTCAAAATACTCGCGATCGCTATGCGGGTCATTTGGTCGGTAAATTTGAGCGTTAATTCCCTGAGACATTAAAATCTGTGGTAAAAGTTTTGCAAGTTCATAAGCCATTTGGGGTTTATCAAGTTTTGATGCGCCCATTAGCCTTTGCAGAAAATTTAATAACTCTGGCAGTTCTTCTATTGCTAGATCGCCTTCATGTTTATTCCATTCTTCTACTCTAGCTACTGCTAGGTCGATAGTGTTGAGAGCATCGCCAAGATGATCTAAAAATACTTTGCTATCAACCCGAAGCATAGGTTGGGGTAATTCCAATAGCTCTGAAGATATAGAATTTTGCTGGCTCTTTAACTCAAGTTGAAGCACAACTTCTACCCCTAGAAGTATAGAGGTTAGTAAGATAACCATCCATGCACCTGGGGTAGTTTTAGTTAAAGAGAACAACGAACCTAAGATGCCTATATAAATAAGCCCCTTTAGCAGTTTCAGGATTAATCTGCTGGAAAAAAACTTTGTACCTGGGTTAGTAATTTGCCTTTGCTCTGTTGGAGCAATCTGAGAATAGTTAGCCGCAGCAAGAGTGGCGATGGACTGCCGCAGGGTATCTAGGAAAAAGGAAGCCAGACGAACTTGAGCCAGATTAAGTTTTTCAATGTAAATTCTTTCGAGATTATCAAGTCGATTCTGAACCAATTTAACTATCTCCTCGATGTTGGTTGTGTTATCAATATCTGTCTGGAGTTGGTTGCGTTCTTCGCTAAAAAGTGAAGTGATTGTTTTCATTGCGTTGATTAAGACTTTAACGTTACTAATAGAGCTGAAATGAACAGTTGTTTTCTCATTTCACCCTGTAATCACATGATGACTGATGTAATTAACTGAGTTGCATGGTTCCAGCATTTTTTTACTAGAAAATTGCGCTCAATGTTATGTAGAAATCTTGCATATAGTTGAGATCGCATTTAGACTGCTGATGAGGTAGGTTCACTGGGCATTTGAACATTACCCATTAGCCTAACCATTGATTGCAAATTACACCCATTAGAAGGAGGAGCAAAATGTTTATCTGCGTCATTGCAGACTACGGTACAGGAGATCCGGCATTTACAGAAGTCACACAACGTCTGCTGATGACTTTTCCCCATGCCCAAATTCATTTGCTTTCGGTTCCAGCATTCAGTACCTTGGCAACGGGATTCTGGATTGCCCAACTCGGACTTAACCCTGGCCCTAGCGATCGCCTAATTTATCACAACTGTGCGCCTCGCCAGGACGATCCTGAAGCTCGTCGAGATAATGAAGGTGAAGGGCTAACTTATGCCCTTCTATCCAATGGTGTAAAAGTAGTGGGTGTAAATGCAGGCTACACCCTCTCCTTTATCAAAGACCATACAAAGGAGTTGCGAGCGGTCAACGTTTCCCGTGGTGGCTCGCAGTTTCGCTCACGGGATGTATTTCCTCCGGCTGCGGCTGCGATTATGAATGAAGATTTTAGCATTCTGGGAGATAGCCTCAAGAGCGAGCAAATTCCAGATGTTCCATCAGATCGCATTGCCTGGATTGATGGCTACGGCAACATTAAAACAACTATTGGGGCGCATACAGTTGACTTGGAGCCTCAAAGCAAGATCGTAATCCGAATTGGAGATGTGGTCAGTGATGCGGTGTATTCTGATGGCAGTTTCAAGGTCTCTGAAGGAACTTTAGCCTTTGCTCCTGGTAGTTCCGGTTGGTCAAAAGGCGATTCAGGAGAACCATTGCGCTTTTTAGAGCTATTTTTGCGAGGAGGCAGTGCTTGGGAACGCTTTGGCCGTCCCCGTGTGAATCAGCAAGTAACTCGAATTGCCTGAAATCGGGTAATTGCCTTCTGTTACTGTCAGTAGACCGAAAATTTTTCCATAACCCTTACCAGCCGTTGATTAGATAAAAACACAATTTGCCGGAATCCTATTAGAGTCTGCTTTTCAAGGAACGAGCGTTGTTGGTGGTTTAAGGGCGCAGCTCGTCGTAGACATCGCGATCGTTAACAGAAAAACCTCGTCTGAAACCCTGATTCTTTCCTCAACTTACAAAAGTTTTCGATCTACTGACATTTAGTCTTAACGTAAGTCGTAACGTGTTATTATTTGCTTCGAGATTCCTAGCTGTTTGTTCTGATAAAATATAGTGCTTGTTTTTGTTATCCCACTCAAAAGTGCGCAAGTTTCCAATTCCTGGGAGCGTGTTACACAATTATTTGAAAGATGTATTAAATCAGTTTGCAATCAAACCTCACCTAACTTTCACGTTATTGTTGTTTGTAACGAAAAGCCCAAAATAGAATTCACTCATCCTCATCTCACATACATTACAGTTGATTTTTCCCTTCCAAACGAGCCTACCCTTGTAGCCAAGGGAGACACAGATAAAGGGCGTAAAATCTTAAAAGGATTGATGTATGCTCGTCAATTTTCTCCCACTCACACTATGACAGTTGATGCTGACGATTGTGTTAGTGAAAAGTTAGCGAAATTTGTTCAACAACACCCTGATTCTAATGGATGGTTTATAAATAAAGGTTATAAATATCAAGAAGGTAGTAATTATATATATATCAAGAGAAGCAATTTTTATAAAATGTGCGGGACTTGTAACATTATTCGATATGATTTGAATGATTTGCCAGAAACCGCAGAATATAATCGTGGCTACGGATACTATAGATATTATATAGACCACGCTAAAGTTAGAGATATTTTAAAGAACAAAGGAAAATCCATTAAATCATTACCATTTCCAGGTGCGGTTTATATTTTGGCAACAGGAGAAAATCTTTTTGAAAATTCAAAAAGATTAAGATTTAGCATTTTTAATCGTAAATTATTAAATCAATCATTGAGAGACGAATTCGGATTATACAATCTACAGCAATCCAAAGAGATTTATCAACTATCAGAATTGTAAATTGTTTTTGAAAAAATCTCATAAATGGTCTTATATAGTGTGTTAGCGGAGCATAACGCACCAAAGGTTTGAAATTGTGCCCTAGTTTCTGCGCTAACACAACGCCAGTTACTACAACCTTAAGCCTTCTCTTCTCCCAAAGGGAGACGTTACGCGTAGCTTGCTTCCACAAAGTGGTACGGAGAGGCTTGTCTGCAATCATTGGTGTCAACTTAACGTGAAAGCAAGTCTAGAACTAGCTTTTAGATTGCCTCGTTCCCAGTCTCCGACTGGGAATGCTCGTCCTTGAGGCTCCGCCTCTCTTGCTGGCAGCTCTGCCGCCAAGAGCAGCATTTCCAGCCAGAGGCTAGAAACGAGGTTTTAAAGGAGTTTCAGCTTAAGTTGACACCAATGGTCTGCAATACGCCATGCGAACACCAACGGTATGAATGGCTTCTCTACCAGAGGCTGTGCCAACGCTGAGAGCAAGTACTCAAGCGTCGGGAACCTCCGCAACGCACAGACCCCCTACGTGTATTTTAAAATCAAATATTAGTCCTATATAATGGAGTATTTTGCGAGGCTGATAGGCTACAGTGCCACTATGCCAAAATTCAAATCAAAATCTCAGCAATCTAAAAAATCGAAAAAGCAGGCTAAAAAGGAAACTTCTACCCTTAGTCTCAAAGAACAGCTAGCCCAAAAGCGCAAATCTGCCCAAGTACGTAAAGAACTCACTAGCTTACTCACCACCGCCATTTTTGGCGGTGTCTTCGTTGGCATTCTACTTTTTTTCGTAGCTGGAATTAAAGCAGCAGTCCCTGGCGTGTTAGGGATAATAGTCATGTCTCTTTCCTACAAATATCCGCGCCAAGCCCTATATGCCTTCATCATTTACATACCTGTGGGAGGTACTATCACCTACTACTTGGGCAATAGTCCTATACTCCAATTAGCTAAAGATGCCTTTTACGTTCCAGCGCTAATTGGACTTTGGCAGACTTGCCGTAGACAGGGGCTACCCTTAATTATTCCCAAAGGCATTAAAATCCCACTTTATATTGTTTTCGCTTGCAGTCTGCTAACACTGTTGTTTGTTAATGGTGGACAGCAATTTAACCCGCCTAGTGCAGGACTATTAGAAAAAGCACCCCCAGAAATACCATTAGGTATGGGAATTCTGGGACTAAAAGTATTTTTAGGCTATGTCCCCCTGCTTGGTTGTGCTTACTATCTAATTCGCGATAAGCGGGATTTTCTATTTTTATTGCGCCTCCAAATTGTCCTCACATTGATTTGCTGTGGACTGGGATTTATTCAATATTTTTTACTACTAACTGGTGTCTGTCAAGGCACTAGAGGTCTTGAAGGAGATGCCTTATTTAGAGCAACACTCGAAGCCCGGTGTTATTTTGGTGGAGCGCTAGTATATAGTCCCGAAGAAGGAGTTATTCGCCTACCAGGGACATTTGTAGCTCCTTGGCAGTGGGCATGGTTTTTAATTTCTAGCACCTTTTTTACCTTTGCCACCGGCTTCACCGATCCCTCGCCAATATGGCGGATCATCGGTTTAGCTTCTATAGTGGGAGTCTTTATCGATGCTGTAATCTCTGGACAGAGAATCGCCTTAGCTTTAGTACCAATCTGCTTCGGGATTTTGCTATTGCTTACCGGACAACTTGGCAACCTGAAACGATTTATTCCCATAGGCGTAGGACTTGCCTTCATTCTGGGAATTGCGATGGTGAGTAACCCTGCTGTCGTACAAGAGAGAACCGAGAGTTTTGTCAGTCGTTGGAACGCTTCACCACCTCAAGATTTTATCATCCAGCAATTTGAAGAAAATTGGAAAAACGTAGACGGACCATTGGGAAGCGGCTTAGGACGAGCAACTAACTCTGCCCGTGTGATGGGTCAAACTAAGCTTGTAGAAACCTACTACCCCAAAGTACTTTATGAAGTGGGAATTTTTGGATTACTAGCCTTTCTGGGTTTGGTAACAACTTTAACAATTCTGGGCTTTAAAACCTATCGCTCTATAAAGAACCGTAATTTCCGTAGTTCCGGAGCAGCTTTGTGGGTGTTTATATTGTTTATTAGCACCAATACTTACTATTATCCTCTGGATGTCGATCCTGTTGCAGCCTATTATTGGTTTTTTGCGGGAGTTCTTTTTAAGTTACCAGAACTGGAGAAACAAGATAAGGAAGATGCCAACTCCGAGCAAAAAAAGAAGAAAAAACGTCTAAAAACAATTTAAATGAAATAAAAATGCTCAAAGATATGATTGGAGGTCAAAAATATCTCAGTATTTCAAACCTACCTCGAAATTATCGCCATACACTTATTTTTCGATGATACTTATTGATGGGTAAGTAATTTCGTAGTCAGAGAGAGGAATGAAAGTAAGGTTTTCCAAAATCCGTGAAAATACAGTATGTAAATTAAAGTAATAGCCGCTTACTGAATTTCGTGGAAATTAATTTTTACAAGGCTATTATAGAAGTAGTGAAATTACTTAATAAAAATTATGAATAATTGGCCATTAGTTACTGTAGTTATCGCAACCTACGGACGAGAAGAAGCGCTACGCGATAGCATTGTAGATGTCTTAAAACAGGACTATCCAAATTTTGAAGTTTTAATTGTAGACCAAACTCCAAAACACCAACCAGAAATTCAAGCCTATCTAGAAGAGATGGCGGACGCAGGTAAAATTAAATGGTTGCGCTTAGATTGGGCAAGTTTGCCAGGGGCGCGAAATTATGCCGTCCGTCGGTCATCTGGTGAAATAATATTGTTTATTGATGATGATGTTCAGTTAACCCCTGGATTGTTAGCAGCCCATGCGAAAAATTATGTGCAAAACCCAGAGGTGGGGGCTGTAGCCGGTCGGGTTTTTGACAGAATGAAATTAGGTGATTCTAGAGGAGATTTAGAGATTGAATATTTGCCTCCCGAAGCTATGGACCCAGGAATCGCTTGGTATCATATTGATTTAGTACATACTATCAAGCCCCAACAAGTGCTGACAGCGAGGGGTTGTAATATGTCATTTCGCCGTGAAATTTTTACTAAGTATGGGCTGAGGTTTGATGAGAGGTTTGGCGGGAGTGCAGTGCGCGAAGAGTCGGATTTTTGTTTGCGGTTGCGACAAACGGGGTATAAGATTTGGTACGACCCAGAGGCCCATTTGGTGCATTTAGGCGAAGAAACAGGGGGTTGTCATGATATTAGTATGCGATCGCTAAAATATCAACTCACCTTCTACCATAACCATTTTTTACTGGGGCTGAAAAACCTAACTGTGACTCAAGCTTTGCGCTTATATGGTCGTTTATTTGACTGTCACGTTCTTGGACGCCCACCTTGTCATAAAAGCGGTTCCCCCATCAAAATTGCCACTCGCGCTATTTTCTACACTTTAGGTTTTTTCAAAGCCTTGGGTACTGTCATCCAATCAATATGGAACGATGGTCAAATTTACAGTCGATTGGATCAAAAAGTTTAGTTATTAGTCATTTGTCACTTGTACTGAGTTTCGACTGCGCTCAACTACCGCGTAGTCGTTGGTGCAGCCTCTCGAAGAGAAGTATTGGTCATTAGTCATTAGTGAATAACAAAGGATAGATGAAAATCTTAGTTGCTAGTCACACTTATATCGTAGACCTCAACTGTGAGAAATTACGCGCTTTATCTCAACTAGAACCTGATATTGAAGTTACAGTTGTAGTCCCAAAGCGCTGGAAACCAGGCGGTGTACAAAACAGAATTATTGAAACTGAATACCGTGATGAAGGCAAATTTAAAATAGTTCCAGTTTCTAATTTTAGTCAAAATCATCAGGGACTCCTTACATTTGGCGCTGATTTAATATCTTTATTAAAAAATTTCCGCCCCCAAATCATCCAAGTTGAACAAGGTTCTAGAGCCTTGGCTTATACTCAAATGATTGCCTTAAATCAGCTATTAGGACTCAAGTCCAAAAATATATTTTTTACCTGGTGGAATCTTCCTTATGAACTGAAACTACCAATTTCTTTATTAGAAAAATATAACCTCAACCACAGCCACGGCATTATTTCTGGCAATCAAGATGGAGCAGAAGTTTTACGGCAACGGGGATATACAGGTGCAATTAAAGTCATGCCACAACTGGGTGTAGATGAAAGTTTATTTACTCCCAAAGCTCAACCAGATTTAGCAGCTAAGTTGGGCATTGTAAAAGAGGATTTTGTAGTAGGTTTTGTAGGCCGATTTGTGCAAGAGAAGGGTTTGTTAACACTTTTGCGAGCCTTAAGTGCTTTGAAAAATAAACCTTGGAAATTCCTGTTATTGGGACGAGGAGAGTTGCAAAGTGAATTAATTAAAATTGCCGCAGAAAACAATATTAAAGAACGATTAATTTTGATAGAAAGTGTTCCCCATGATGAGGTTGCAAGCTATATCAATTTAATGAGTACTTTAGTATTACCTTCAGAAACAACTTACAAGTTTAAAACCTTAACTTCTGCTGGCTGGAAAGAGCAATTTGGTCATGTGCTAATTGAAGCGATGGCTTGCCAAGTTCCTGTGATTGGTTCTGATTCTGGGGAAATTCCTTATGTAATTGGTGATGCTGGTTTAGTTTTTCCTGAAGGTGATGTTCAAGCTCTTGCTAATTGCTTAGTTCAATTAATAGATAAACCAGATTTTGCTCATACTCTCGGTGAAATGGGTTATCGAAAAGCAATGATTCAATATACAAATAAAGCTTTGGCTAAACAGCAATTGGAGTTTTATCAAGAGTTAGTCATGAGCAAATAACAAATGAAAATATTACAAATTGTCCCCTCAATTTCTCTAATTTACGGCGGGCCTAGTCAAATGGTACTTGGATTAGCTCCAGCGTTAGTAAAAGAGGGAGTAGAAGTTACAATTCTCACAACTGATAGTAATGGCGATAATGGTCAAACACCTCTGGATGTTCCTTTAAATCGCCCAATTAAACAAGATGGCTATGAAATAATTTACTTTCGTTGCGCGCCGTTTCGTCGCTACAAATTTTCTCTCGATTTATTAAACTGGTTAAAACGTCATGCTCACGAGTTTGACATAGCACACATTCATGCTCTATTCTCGCCAATAATTAGTGCTGCTGCTCTTGTATGTCGTCAGCAAAAACTACCTTATATTTTCCGTCCTTTGGGTACTCTCGATCCGGCTGATTTACAGAAGAAAAAGCAATTAAAACAGCTTTATGTCGCAATTATAGAACGTCAAAATTTAGCTAGTGCCGCAGCAATTCATTTTACCAGCGACCAAGAAGCTAAAATATCAGAACGATTTGGAGTATCTACACCAGATTTGGTAATTCCCTTGGGTGTGATTCCCCGTAAATCTTCTATTAAAAATGTATGTAGTCAGTTAGAACTACCAAAAGACGTACCTTTAGTGCTGTTTATGTCACGAATTGACCCGAAAAAGGGGTTGAATTTGTTGATTCCGGCGCTAGAGAAGCTGTTAGCGGTTGGTTATAAGTTTCATTTTGTCTTAGCCGGAACAAATCCTCAAGATCCAGATTACGAACAAAAGATAATATCCCAAATTCAAAATTCACCATTGCGATCGCACACTACAATTACTGGCTTTGTCACTGGTGAACTTAAAGTTAGTTTACTACAAGCTGCTGATTTATTTGTCTTGCCTTCCTACTACGAAAATTTTGGGATTGCTGTAGCTGAAGCGATGGTTGCAGGTGTACCCGTAGTCATTTCTGACCAAGTGCATATTTGTCAACAGATACGTGATAGTGAGTCGGGTTGGGTAGGCGCAACAGATGTGCAAGCATTGGTAAAGTTACTGCAAGAGGCTTTGGAAAATCCCGCAGAACGCCAACGACGGGGATTAAACGCCCAAAAGTATGCCTTGGAAAATTTTAGCTGGGATGCGATCGCAAAGCAAACAATCAAAGCCTATCAAGAAATTTTGGCAGCCCACACCAATTATTTCCGCAAAAAGTTTTAAGGACCATTCAACCTTGAAGTTTATCTGTAATCAATTAACTGACGACTAGCCAAATGCTCTTGAAGTAACTTGTGGATAAAACGATAGCGCCCACCGACTCTTTGCAGAAGCCCTTGCTGTGTAGCATAGTTGAGAAAACGGGCATAGTTCCAGGGAATATAGTTACTTTTGTAAAGAATTAGGCGTAGCATAAAATGTTGAATGCAAGCAATGCCCGGAACTAGCCCACCAATCAGCGCACCCATTAGCCCAAGAAACTTTCTAAAAGAAAACTGTTGATTTGAGATAAACAGCCAATCAATGAACCAACCAATTAGCACACCCATTATTCCAAATATCAGCGCAAAAATTACAGCGTAGAATGCTGATTTCCAAATACCTTGATTAGCATCTACCTTGTTTTCTACATCATCAAAGTCGCCCAATCCATTAATGAACGCACCCATTGATCCACCAATTAGCCCACCAACTACCCCATTAATCAAAACATCTATTCTATATTTTAGTAATAGTCCCAAGTTTGATATTTGAGAAAAGTTTTTACTGTCAGTAATACCCAAATTAGAAATCACCCCGAAAATCAGCCCTTCACCCAGCCCAACAGATATCAACCCATCATTCCGATTACGCCATGATGCTCTTATGCCAGACCATCTCAGAGTCTCAAATGGTCTGATATTTTCCCTCAGACCACTAATTAGGGCACCTATCAAACCCCCAATCAGCGCCCCTATCAACCCGCCAACTAACACAGCTATCGACCCACTAATCAGCGCACCTACCAATCCAACAATTAGTCCAACAATCAATCCTACTCCAATACGATACATACGTCTCTCATTTTTATCTGCTAACCAACTAGGCTGCATTTTCTCAATCAAGAACTCAGTTTGGAAATTATCTTGCAGTCTTTTGGCTAACCATATCAATCTATATCTAGCCTGCTGTATAGTTTTGGAAGGAAATTGATTGTTGATATAATTATCAAACAAAGCCCGTCTATATGCTTGAGTGGAATTTAAGCTTTGATCTTGATCAATAAATATTTGGTTATCCTTAGGCGTTGAAATCAGGAGATTCAGCATTAGCGGCGATTGGAATAACTCCAATAGTTCTGAACTATACTGAATTCTCTCCCATAAATTTTGGTATTTGACTTCTAGCAAGTAATCTTCAATTTGTACCTTGTCCAAGGGTTGCAAACAGACTACCCCATTGAGTGGGAGTTTGAACTCATCGGGGATCGTTTCGTATTCTGTTCGACGACTGCATACAACCAGATGTTTAAGTTGAGCAGTCCCTTTAAGAAACAATTCATTAATTGCCTTTACACACCGGAGTTGAATTGTAGATGGCTGTTCATCTAGACCGTCAAGTAGCAGCAACAGTTTTTCATCGTCGAGCCACTCTAGTCCAAGCTTCCTGGGAACGGCATACAGAGTTTCGAGTTCAGCCAGCAGCCAGTTACGAAGACTTTCTTTATCTCTTTTGACTCTCCTGTATTTACTGGGCTTCCAAGATGAGAGGTTGAACAAAATTGGTACTGGTTCGTTTGGATCGTTTTTAGCGCGAGTGATTAGTTCCTTAGCCAATTGCATTAGGGTGGTAGTTTTGCCTGACCCTGGTTCACCCAAAATCAGTAACTTGCCTGCAATGTATTCCTCGTCAAATACTTCTATAATGCTCGCTCGTTTGCGTTGCGGAGAAGTTGAATTTCGACCTCCCCTATATGCTTGATTTCCTGGCGGTATTAGCTCAGGTCTTTCTTGCATTAACAGGTTTAGCAAATGTTCATTATGTAAACGGGCGTGGCGCCAATTTACAACTTTAGTATTCATCTTTTCTAGCACCCTATCCCGTTTCTGCTCACTTGGGTCGCTCGAATGCGATTGCTTCTGGGGAGGTGGGTAAAAATAAATTGTGGATTGCTTTTGGTTAACTGTCTGACCTGCTTGGGCAATCTGGCTCTCTTGCGCTGAAGAGTCTTCAAATTTCTGTTTAAAACCCGGTTCATCAGTAGGCTGTTGACTCATAGACCTATTTCCCTAGTATCCAAAGAAGCTTTTTGCCACGCCCAGCCAGCCCAGCAGTTGTGTAAGGATAGGTTCAACCTTTTTCCAAAGTCCGGTGCCAGCCTCTACTGTTTCGTTTGCATTTTTTAGAGTTTCAGTCACGCGTTTCAAACTTTTAGCTGCCAAATCCTTGTCAGGTTCCTTTTGCTGAACCTCTTCCTTAGCTGCATTTAAATACCGAACTGCTTTTTCTTTTTCGGGTTCCGTCAGATTTGCGCCTTGGAGTAGTTCTTCGATGCGTGTTAAGAGTTCAACGACATCTGCTGATTTGATCTGTTTCTCAGTGGGATTAACCTGCTGTGATTGAACAACATCACGACCAGCTTGCCCTACCTGCACTCCACCTGACAACTCGCTACCACTAAACGATTGTGAAAATTTTTCTTCTGACATGATTACATCCTAGAATTGCGATTACAGTTATTCTAAGCAATCAAACTGCCTCAAGCATTCTTCTTGCTTTGATAGTTTAAGCTTGGCAAGAGCAAATCCTAAAGAAAAGCGAGTATCAATTAAAACCTGATAATTAAGATCGCTGACCGTAAAAGACAGGACGAAGACACCAGTAGTAGAAATACATACAAAAGTGAATAATCCCTACCTAGTAACTACATTCATGACTGAATCCTTCTAGTCAAATAATCCCAAAAAATAATTTTTAGCAACTTAATTTGTCGGTTTATGTTGACGCCTGATTATCGATTATGCTTATTATTGCAATATTGGGTGTTGGTGAGTTTATCGTAGTTGAGTTTGTGAGCTTGAAACCTAAAATTTTGTTTCAAACTGCTAAAGTCCGATTGGGAAATAGGGGTTTTATGTCATGATGGCATACTAGAATATATATGCCTTTCTAACTACAGGGAATCTCTCATGGCTCTCCGTCTAGGTGACACAGTACCCAACTTTACGCAAGCCTCAACACACGGCGACATCGATTTTTACCAATGGGCAGGTGACAGCTGGGTTGTGCTGTTCTCTCACCCTGCTGATTTTACTCCTGTTTGTACAACAGAACTTGGCACAGTCGCCAAGCTAAAACCAGAATTTGACAAGCGCAATGTCAAAGCGATCGCACTCAGCGTTGATGACGTAGAATCCCATAAAGGCTGGGTGGGAGACATTGAAGAAACTCAAAGCACCACCCTTAACTACCCAATTTTGGCAGATGCAGATCGCAAGGTTGCCGATCTCTACGACATGATCCACCCCAATGCTAATGCGGCTGTGACAGTGCGATCGGTTTTTGTAATAGACCCCAATAAGAAACTCCGTCTCTCTTTCACCTATCCTCCCAGCACGGGACGTAACTTTGATGAACTTTTGCGGGTAATTGATTCTCTGCAATTGACTGATAATTACAGCGTGGCGACACCAGCTGACTGGAAAGATGGAGAGGATGTTGTAATTGTCCCCTCACTGAAAGATCCAGAAGTACTCAAAGAGAAATTCCCCAAAGGTTACGAAGAAATCAAACCCTATCTGAGGATGACTCCTCAGCCTAACAAGTAAATCTGAGAATGATTTCTGATAACAAGCAAGGGCGCAAAGATATAACTTTGCGTCTTTGTTTTTTTGCGTGAGAATATAGTCAGTGGGCTAGCATCCGAACCTGGAGGAAATCCCTATGTTCTCATCCCCTTTGGTTTTGCAAATTCCGTCATCAATGCAAATGACAGACGAACAATTTTTTGAATTCTGTCAGGTGAATCGTGATTTACGCATTGAGCGAAATAAATTTGGAGAATTGGTAATTATGCCTCCTACTGGTTCAGAGACAGGAAACCGAGAAGGTAATATATTTGGGCCGTTGTGGGTGTGGTCAGAACAAGATACTACAGGTATCACTTTTAGCTCTAGTACCGGATTTAAGTTATCAACAGGTGCAGAACGCTCTCCAGATGCCTCCTGGATTAAACTAGAACGGTGGAATTCTCTGTCTCCAGAACAACAGCGAAAGTTTGCACCCATTTGTCCAGATTTTGTAGTTGAACTCAAATCTCCTAGCGACAACCTCCAGACTTTGAAGGAAAAAATGGAGGAATATATGAATGAGCCAGGAATACAGTTAGGCTGGTTGATTGACCGTAAGCAGCGTAAAGTTTATATTTATCGTCCTGGATTGCCAGAGGAATGTTTGGATAATCCTGCTAGTGTAAGCGGCGAGTTGGTGTTGCCTGGGTTTATTTTGAATATGAGTAAAGTTTGGTAAGAAAATTTTATTTAAATTTAGGCTGGCGACGATACAGCTATTTAAATTGGAAAATTGGCGTGATATCTAAGGGTAATTGAACGATAAAAGTGCTACCTTTACCTAATTGACTCTGCACTTGAAACTACCTTGGTGTGCCTAAATAATTGCCTTATATCATGTCCGCTTAATTAGTTATTATTCCGGGCATCTATGCAAAAATCTTAAAACTCTCTTTCCCCCTGCGGTCTTAATGATAAGTCTTTTCGCGGATATGATATTACTTGTTGTACCAGGCTTTTCGCCACTGTTGCATTTGTTTAATTTCTATATCTTGGGCTTTAACAATTTCTTGGGCTAATTTCTTGATTTCAGGTCGCTTAGACTTACTTAAGGCATCTTGCGCCATTGTTACAGCCCCTTCATGGTGAGGAATCATCGCATTGATAAAGCGCAAATCAAACTCAGCATCAGCTGCACCTAAATCTTGACTCATCATCATAGTTTTCATTTGGTCAGATGACATTTCCATCATGTGGCCCATTTGACTGTTGTAAGCCATTGGTTTATCTCCCGCCTTGGGATACCAAGCTTGTCGCCACTGCTTCATCTGAGTGATTTCTTGGTTTTGCGATTTGATGATATTATCTGCTAGCTTTTTGAGTTCAGGACGTTTTGATTTCTGCTGCGCAACATTCGCCATTTCCACAGCCCCTTGATGGTGCGGTGTCATAGCATCGATAAATCGTAAATCAAAACTAGCATCGGCTGGGCCTAAATCCATTCCCATACTGTGAATCATGGCACCACCATGATTCATCATCTGCTTGTCGTTAGCATTGGTGGTGGTTTGCTTTGGCGCTTGGCTTTGGTTCTGGGAAGCAGTATTGCTACAGCCTGTAATGAACCCACCAGCTGAAGCGATCGCAGCAAAAGTTAGCGCTAAAAAACCATTCCTTAAAAATAGCAGTTGCATAAATCTTACGTAAGATATTTCTAATTTTAACGATCTAATAATCCAATGAAATTAAGATGAAATCTAAAGATCCCCAACAACTTGTTTTTACAAAGCCGGGGATCTTGTTTCTCATTGCACTGATTGCTCATCCCTATACTCGGTACATGGGAGATTTATCGGGTTTACGAGCGATCGCTAATGTCTGAACCTGCTACTGTAGAATCGATTGCTGATGGTATTTCAGAAGACTAAGTTATTTTTCCTCCTGTTAATATACTGATTGACGAACCATTCTTAGAAAGTGACCTGCATCGAGAACAAATTAATTTGCTGATTCGCATACTCAAATTGTAGTGGCGAGAGAGGCAAGATTTTTATGCTTCTAGCAATTTAACGATTTATTACAGTCATAACCAGGAAAAATCAGTAAGTTTCCCCGGACCAGACTTTTTTGTAGTTTTGGGAACCCAGAAAAAAGGCCCTAAGAGTTGGGTAGTTTGACAAGAAGACGGCAAATATCTAAACCTGATTGTGGAAATTTTGTCAAGCTCAACGGCAACAATTGATAAAGGTTTAAAAAAACAAGTTTATTCAGGATACCTTCCATACACCAGATTTTTTCTGATTTGACCTTGTAACAAAGGAACTTCAAGGATTTCATTTAGTTTATAGGAAGTATCAATAAATCCAAGTAACCACTGATGGCCGTTTGTGGAGTCAGCAGTTAGAACTTTATTTGGGAGTTTATGAAGGTAAATTAAGATTCTTCACTACTGAAAATCAATTAATACTATCATCAGAAGAATTGGCTGAACAGAACAATAACGTTTACGTGCCAAACAGGCAGAAGAAGGCGCTGAACGAGCAGAGCAAAAAATTGCTCGACTGCGGGAGGCTTTACGTATACAGGGCATCGACCTAGAGAATATTTGATTACATCAGGAAACGAACTAAAGACATTTTCAAGTTAAAATCTAGTTATCAATGTGTAAAAAAAGCGTAATCTTCTGAAAGTAGGGCATCGATTGCAAGCACAAGAAATTAAGGATAAGCTAAAGTCCCTTATCGAGCAAGCCTCCTCGATAGATCATAATTTAGCGAGAAGATTAGATGAAATCAATCGTTGGGTAAAAGACATCAAGCCAGGTTCCCTGACTGCAAAACCCTTTGTAATTGCCTTTCTGCTAGAGGTGATTACAGATTCGACAATTTGGCTGATGATTAAATCCTTACCTTCAGAAGAGGAACAAAAAGCAAAGTTCGAGATGATGACGCCGATTGAGAGATATTGGTATGGTTATCTATTTCCCAGATGGTTCAATGCAAGTGACTCCAAGTTTTATATTTGGAAACAAAAATTGATGGCAGGCGAGTTTAATCAGGTTGATGATGATATCATTAGATCGATAGCCCAAGATATTGTTCAGCGAGAAGGTAGTTTTTGGCAGCGTTATATTGCCGACCTTTCTATGGCAACAGATTTAATTGTTAGTCGTAACAATCAACCACTGTGCATTCAAGTTACCAGTGTTAGTGAAGAACTCAATCAACAAAAGTACCAAGCTTGGCAAAATACACTGCGCTCGTGGGAAATCGAGAGGGGGCTGTTTTTAAGTTACAATCCCAAGGATGCTAATTTTGTCAACCAGTTAGTCAACGTGGCCCTGTATAACAGTGATTACCTTTCTGGTGGCAAATATTTAAAATTTTCGTAACTTTTCAGGAATTTCATATTTCAGATTTGTGTCTAGCCTATATACTTACGTGCTAATTACAGCTTTTATGCCTAATAAAAGAGAAACTCACTGCAACAATCAAGTAGATACATTTGCTGAAGCTTTAGCAACGGCGCGACAAATGCAGCAGAACTGGCTAACTTATGGGGTTGATTTTGTCAATATTTACGTTGAAGATGTAGAGGGAGACTGGCTAGAAACGTGGGGACATGACGAGATTTTAGGTAATTTTCAATTAGATACTATTAAAGAATTTTTGGTAAGTAATGATAGTGTAGCTGTTAGGGTAAGAGAGCATTTAGGAGAGCGATCGCTGTTTGATTTTGCAGTAAACTTAGATGAATCTTGGAGAATTTCCCAAACCAATGACAGGTTATCTGCTGTAAAAAATCTGTTAGCTGGTGAAGGAAATAGTTTTGATACAGATGATATCAGGTTATTGGATTTAGCAGATAGTCTGGTGGGAAAGTTGGCAGAGATTTTGTGAAATTTTTAGTTGCGTAGTGGTAAATTCAATTGCCCTTAAAGTATCGAATTCGCAATGGTAATGTTGAGCTACTAAAAAATAATGGTAGCGATCGCATGATTTTATTAATTTTTACTATAAGACAGCATTTAGGAGAGCGATCGCTGTTTTATTCTACAGTAAAAACCTCACCCTGTCCTATCAGACATCCCTCTCGTTACCAAGGCTACGGTGTACACACAAGTCCGAAATAGAATAATTGACGAGTCCATTCTTTGTAGAGACGGCGATTTATGGCGTCTCCCTAACGTGTCAGTTTTTTAGACGCGATAAATCGCGTCTCTACATGAGGGGTTTCTGGCTTATCCCAAGGGTATTGGGATAAAACTGGTGACTTGTTTGTGTGTGTACTTATTCAGGTTTTTGGTTACGTTAACACAGTAACAGCAATAACACACTCTACATTTTTTCAACGCCTAAAGAGTGGTTTGGCATCAAAAACTACTTTTATCAAAATAGATTTACCAATAAAAGTTAAATAAAAGTTCCCATTTTGGGAATTATAGACCTATTGAAGCCCAGGCAAGTAGGTCAAAAGCATTGATTAGTGAAACTGCAAAAATATTGTACCCCTCGGTGGAAAAATTGGTTAACGAAATTGTGGCGGTTAACCACGCTTGGAAAGTGGCTTGTGAATTATTTGGACAAGATTCACCCCTATCTATTTCTTCACGGGATCTAAAAACCTGTTTGCAAGTGCGTTTGTTGCGAAGCTATGCACCAGAACAGGTTTATTTAATTGAGGATAAAGAATCAGAAGGTGAACCACTTTACAGTTTACGTCTCCGAAAACCTATAGGAGAACGCCTGTATGCAGAGCATCTCCCAATACGGATAGCTGAAGAAGTTCTTACGGATAAAGAATTAGAGAAATTCAAAAAGATATAACCAAGATAAACAAGAAAGGTGCAGCGTGGAAATAGCAAAAATTTGGGACATTATTTGGGATAACGAACCTTTTCATTGGGCAACTGCTTTTGTATTAGTAGTTGCAATTTTTGTCGAACTTTACACATTATGGCAGTATTGGCGCTCAGAGTGTGGCATAACTGGAACCTCGATTAAATTTTTGATTAATTTGAAAAAGGGTAAAAATGTAAAGCTTTTAGACAAAGTTCGCCCCTGGTTAAAAGAGCATCTAGGAACCGATGACTTTAGTAGATTCAAACAACAAGATGGTAATTTTATACTGGTAAAGTATCCATCTGTCTTAGCCCATCCCATACCTCGTAGTTCCCTGCGCTTTGTGATAACCTTGTGTACTGCGATCGGTGTTTTAGGAACCTTTTATGGTATACAAGAGGGACTGCAAGGAATCAATTTATCTACAGAAAATCCTAAAGAATTGATGACTGCCAGTAAAGGGCTACTGGTAGGAATGAAAACAGCTTTTTCCACTTCCCTGATGGGGCTTGGTTCTGGTAGCTTGTTTACTCTAGTTTTGTTTGGGTGTGATTCGCTAAAACAGAAGCGGCGTGATAGCCTGCGTCAAAAATTGAAGGTGATCGCAACCTTAAAAACGGCAGACAATAGCAACCATGAAGTAGCTGAAGCACTTAGTCTTGTAGCAAAAAGCTTGACTGGGTTAAAGCAGCTAAATGCAGAAGGCATTGGTCAAGCTGTAGGTAGAAGTATTGCAGAACAATTCGCAGGTTTAAATCAATTGTCAGCCCAAGCTATTGGTCAAGCCGTAGGTCAGCAGATTAAGCCAGCCTTGGGAGAAATATTCAAAGAACAGAAAAAACTCCGAGAAATTCAAGAAAACCAGGGACAGAGAGTTTTAGAAGAACTCATCAAAGATTTGCGAATTCAGGTACTCGAACCGATTGCAGATCGGCTAGATAAAAGTGCAGAGTTAACCCAACAAGCTTCTGAAGCTGTACTGACTCTACATAGAGAATTGGGCGGTATCTCTCAAAGTTTGGCAAATTCCATCCTGACAATTGAAAACTTTCAAAAAGAGACTTTAGTAGAACTTCAAGGATTTGCTAAGAATTTGGGATACACTCTCAATCAATTTCAAACAGATACAAGAGGTGTTTTACAACAAACAGCCGACGAAATTAATCGAGCTGTAGATCAGAGTATCCAGGGAATGACAGCCCAGCGAAGTGCTTTTAAAGAAAGTGCAGTAGAAGCTGCTGCTACCTTCCGAGGAATTCGAGAGGAACTTCAGACAGCGCTACAAGAACGGGCAATAGTAGAACAGCAAATGCTTCAAGGATTTGCTAACAATATGGGACAAACTTTGAGTCAATTCCAAACTGAAACTACAGGAGTTATACAACAAACATCTCACGAAATTAATCGAGCTGTAGATAAGAGTATCGAAGGAATGACAGCCCAGCGAAGTGCTTTTGAAGCCAGTGCAGTGCAAGCTGCTGCTACCTTCCAAGGAATTCGAGAGGAACTTCAAACAGCGCTACAAGAACGCGCAGCAGTAGAACAGCAGATGCTTCAAGCTACTCGGACTGGAATTATCCAAATTCTCACCCAAGCAAATAAAACCTTTCACGAGCAAACTAATACTCTACAAACAGTGGGTAATCAAGCTTCTGGATTGATGAATGATGCGAAGGATAATCTTCTGGCTACTTTAGTAAATATCGACGCAACACTTACAGCAACTCGCCATACAGTAGAAGATGATTTGACAAGATTTAGAGAAGAATATCAAACAAATTTACAGACGTTCTTTGAACAACAAAATAACTTACTTGAGGGGACGCTAGGCAAACAACGAGATGGATTATCTGGGATTGTCAACAATCTCGATCAAGTCTTCCGAGAAGAATCTCAAAGGCGTAGTGAATTGACTCAAGAAGTAGATAAAAGCATGACTAAAATTCAGGTGTCTGTAGAACAAATTAACAGATTAGTTAGTGCGGCTGGATTAAACGATACACAACGACTAATGCAACTACAAGAACTTGCTCGTGATATTGGCGAACAAGTGAAAATAGTAGACAATTCATACAGAAATTTGAATCGAAAATTTGACGATAGCCTTCAGGCTTGGCAGGGTCATCTTGAAGTTTCTATGCAAAGGACTGTTGACTCACAGTTAAGCTTTTTCCAACAGGCGGATACTTCTATGGCTAGAGTTTGTGGAGGTTTGCTAGAGACAGCAAAAGTTCTAGTTGCTGCACATGATAACCGCCAATTTGGTAATGGTGGAAGCAATCATGGATGATTTTATCAGAGGTGAAATTGATGCAGAGATTATAGAGGATGATGACTCTAGTATCTATCTGTCTATAGGCGATCTGATGTCTGGTTTACTAATGTTTTTTGCTTTGCTATTTATTACTGCACTACTCCAGCTTGCACAAAAGGATGTACCAAAACGGGTAGTAATTGGTAATGTTGTGGGACAGATGAAAAGTAACAATATCAATGTCAAAGTAAACCCGGAAACTGGGGATGTCAGTATCCAAGAATCAATTCTTTTTGCCAAGGGAAGTACAGAACTTAAACCAGAAGGTAAAGCCTTTTTACGCCGCTTTATTCCTGTTTACAGTGGGGTTATTTTTTCAAAACCAGAATTTGAGCAGGAAATTAGCCGCGTAGTTATAGAAGGTCATACTAGCTCAGATGGAGACGATAAAACTAATTTACAACTAAGCTTGTTGCGATCATCATCAGTTTACAACTACATTTTTTATGATATTAATTTCTCTACCAAAGCACCTTTAAGCCAGAAAATATTAGCTGCTGGTCGGGGAGAAATTGAATCTGACAAAAAACGTGATAATCCAGGCGATCGCAAGGTAGTTTTCCGCTTTCAGTTTCGCAGTGATGAGTTAAAAAAAGATATCGTAAAAACCTCTCTCTAAAGGAGCTACAACTTTGAATTATCAGTTTTCTATTCCTTCCCTACCTGAAACTCCCAAATGTAGTCCTAATCAACTTATTCAGCTTGCAAGTAACTTACCAGATGCAACAATATCAATACCAAGTGTTGATAAAATATTGGAAGCTATTGAACAGGGTAAAGCCGATCAACTAAGTAAGTTGGACTGGATTTACTGCATCTATGCTAAAGCACAGTGGGATCAGCAAAATATTGACCAATCCAGGAAAACATCAGCAGCCATTTGGAAGGTAGCAATTTATAACTCATGGTTGCAACATCAGCTATTGTGGCGTTTAGCTCTTTATTATAGTGGTCATCAAGAACACGTGTTAGCAAAGTCTTTAGCTGAATCTTTTGATATCTTTGCTCATTCTGACTTAGTTAGTCACCTGCTACCAGTTCAAATTATTCGGGCGCTTTGTAGTAAACAAGCTGGTAGAGAATTAGCAAAAATTGCTTGTGAACAGCGTATTAATAGAACTGAATTGCTAAACACAATCAAAGAATATTTACCTATTTGGATTCCATTATTTAGCAAATTTATAGAAGATATAACCCCCTATTTTACTACGATTCGCTCTCCAAGTCAGCAGCAAGTAAGATGGTTGTTAAGTTGTTTGGATGAAATGTCAGAGAGTCAGCAAATAAAAGCTGTTAATCATTTGCTAACTAATGTTTCCAATGATATAGCAAGCAATCATTCTTTACTGGTTGATTGGTTGAGACATAACTATAGAAATGGTGAAAATTGGTATAAGCTTTCAGATCCAGCAAGGCAAAGACTTCGAGAGTGGATTGGAGGTATCAATTATGGTGATTTCCAAAAGTTAGTAAATCTCATATTGAACAAGCTGGATTTAGAAAACTTCGAGTCAAATCGGCTATGTAGTCGCAGGGATTTTTGGGCTAATTACAGTAACCGCTTTGAACGGCTTCGTATCTTGTTACCCAAGACATCACAAATTGCCATAGGGTATGAAATCCAAGGTGATGTTGATCTATTAGAGGATGATGGTAGCGACCCAACAGAGGTTTGTATATTTGATTTTGGTGAGTGGTTTGTAGTCGAATTCTTTCGTGGAAGAGGTAGTGAGACGCGCCTGTTTCCGAAAAATTCCAGGAATCAGCAAATTCTTTTCGGTGAATCCACACTTTCAGTCAAACGCATTCGCTGTCTGGGTGGCGATAAGCACGATCATGTATTTCTTTGGCAGGTATTTTCCCGCACCTGGCTTGCAAATAAGGGAATTTTGCCTAATCCAAATACCCAGCCTTCTAGAAATCCTACAACACCTCAATTACAAGAGCGAGAAAACAAGCTTGAGCGGTGGAAAAGAGAAATTGAGTATCTAGAACGGGAAGCTAAAGCCTATGTGTGATGTTAGAAATTTTTCTAGAGACTACTGATGCACAATAATGGTGTCTCGATTTATTTCAATATAGGAATGCTGCTTAAACAATTCAACTACACATTGGAAGTTAGCTATAAATAGGGATTCCAATTCTGAGTTATTGATATTACCTGTCGTTATTAAAAGTAGTTTATAAGGTTCCTGAACTGTTAAAAAAGAGTTGACCAAATCCACATCTTTAGTAATTAAAATTCGATTTTGTTGAATTGATATGGTATTAATCTCATTATCTGGCGTAGCAGTGTTATCCATAAACTCTTACCATATTTTTGTTGTCATCTTCTAATTCTAGATGCGAACTGACAGCAGTCCATTGCGATCGCACCGAGTCAAATGTTAAAACTTTGGGTGTATTGACTTATACGCAAATTACCCCAATTGTAGGGCGATCGCATACATTCAACCCTCTTCAAAATGCACCACAACCACGTTAAGCTGAATTAGAGTGGCAATTTATTGCGCATTTTAATATGCAAATCTCTGTCTTTGTCAAATTTTAATTTTTTCTGCTTGAGAAACCCGGAATGCTAGACCGAATTTTTGATTACCTCGACTTTCATTTCAGCGTTGAAGCCCCTATAGTTCTGCTGATCCTGGTGGTTTTAGAGGCGCTGTTATCTGCCGACAATGCCATCGCCTTGGCTGCGATCGCTAGGGGGCTGGAAGACAAAGAACTTGAGCGTAAAGCTTTGAACTTTGGTTTAGTCGTTGCCTATGTGCTGCGAATCTCCCTGATTCTCACTGCCACTTGGGTACAACAATTCTGGCAATTTGAATTATTGGGCGCTGCTTATCTGCTGTGGTTGGTATTCCAACACTTTACCTCGGAAGAAGTCAAGGACGATCGCCATCACGGGCCGCGTTTTAATTCATTGTTGCAAGCCATACCCGTGATTGCATTTACAGATTTGGCATTTTCTTTGGATAGCGTGACAACTGCGATCGCAGTTTCTCAAGAAAAATGGCTAGTGCTAACGGGTGCAACAATTGGTATTATTACGCTGCGATTTATGGCGGGATTGTTCATCCGTTGGCTAGACGAATATGAAAACCTAGAAGATGCAGGCTATGTAACTGTAGCCTTGGTAGGCTTGCGCCTGTTGTTGAAAGTGGTGAACGATAGTTTAGTTCCACCAGAATGGATCATGATTGCTGCCATCTTCCTGATTTTAGGCTGGGGATTTTCTAAGCGTGTTGGTACTGAATTACCCCAAGAAGAACCAGAAAAGAGCGAAGTCTCTAAATAAGTGAGGAGTTAGGAGTGAGGAGTGAGGAATTTTGAACTCCTAACTCCTAACTTTTAACTCCTAACTCTCCCTTACTCGTGCAACCAAGGCGTTAAATGTGGTTGCCAACTGACCAATTCTTCATCCTTAAACCATAAGGCTACTTCCTGTTGAGCGGTTTCTGGAGCATCAGAACCGTGGATTAAATTGCGACCAATATTCAGCCCAAAATCGCCGCGAATCGTTCCTGGCTCTGCTGTTAAGGGGTTTGTCGCACCAATAATCTTTCTGGCAGATGCAATAACGCCATCACCTTCCCATACCATCGCTACCACTGGGCTAGAAGTGATAAATTCGACTAGACCACCAAAAAAGGGACGTTCTCGGTGAACACCATAGTGTTGTTCAGCCAATTCCCGACTGACTTTCAGTAACTTTAAACCAACTAAGGTAAAACCTTTAGTTTCAAAGCGACGGATAATTTCTCCCACTAATCCCCGCTGGACTCCATCAGGCTTAATTGCTAAAAATGTGCGCTCCATTGCTATCTCCCAAAGCTTAATAAAGTTTTTATCTAGTCAATTGTCCTTTGTCCTTTGTCCTTTGTCCAAGGGTTTTGCACTAATGACCAATAGTTCGACTTAACTCGGCTCCGGCTCCATCGAGCGAAGTCGAGATGCTCGGCACGAGTCGCTCAGTACAAGTGACGAATGACAATGACCAATGACTAATGACATACGACTCTTGACCAATCAGAGTTTATCTCAGAAATTATCCTTGGGTGCATATACGTTCCTAAATGAATGCGCTAAATTGTTAACTCGTGGGTGAAAAACAGAGGTTAGGAAGAAATGGGTGTTGAGTCAACTGCTACATCTGACGAGGTGGTACAAGTACCGTCCAATGGACAAAAATCTGAAGTGAAAAATCATAAACAAAAAAAACTCTTACCACCGAGTCCTACCACAGGAGATTTACCTCGCTCCTGGAAAATTGAGGATAGCGAAGCCTTGTACCGTATTGAAGGATGGGGACAACCTTATTTTTCCATTAGCGCTGCTGGTCACGTTACCGTGTCACCCAAGGGCGATCGCGGGGGATCTCTTGACTTGTTTGAATTGGTCAATGCCATGAAGCAGCGCAACTTGGGACTTCCCATGTTGATTCGCTTTTCTGATATTTTGGAAGACCGGATTGAGCGGTTGAACGCTTGTTTTAATAAAGCGATCGCTCGCTACAATTACCCTGGTGTCTACCGTGGTGTATTTCCCGTCAAATGCAATCAAGAACGGCATTTGATTGAGGATTTAGTGAAATTTGGCAAACCCCACCAATTTGGTTTAGAAGCCGGTTCCAAACCAGAACTAATGATTGCTCTAGCTGTGTTGGATACACCAGGAGCATTGTTAGTTTGCAACGGCTACAAAGACCGAGAATACATTGAAACGGCAATGTTAGCCCAAAGATTAGGGCAAACACCAATCATCGTCTTAGAACAGATTGAAGAAGTTGATTTGGTGATTGATGCCAATCGCCAGTTAGGTATTAAGCCGATATTAGGTGTTCGTGCTAAACTCAGTACCCAAGGTATGGGACGTTGGGGAACCTCTAGTGGCGATCGCGCTAAATTTGGTTTGACAATGCCTGAAGTCATCGAGGCTGTTGACAAGTTACGCGAAGCTAACCTGCTCGATTCTTTGCAGTTGATGCACTTCCATATCGGCTCACAAATCTCTGCCATTAATGTGATTAAAGATGCTATCCAAGAAGCCAGCCGCATTTATGTGGAATTGGCAATGCTGGGAGCTGATATGAAATACCTTGATGTTGGTGGCGGCTTGGGCGTAGATTATGATGGCTCTCAAACCAACTTCTATGCATCGAAAAATTACAACATGCAGAACTATGCCAATGACATCGTGGCAGAGTTAAAAGATACCTGTGCAGAGCGGCAGATTACCGTACCAACACTGATTAGTGAAAGTGGACGAGCGATCGCTTCCCATCAGTCGGTGCTGATTTTTGATGTTCTCAGTACTAGTGATGTTCCTCTCGACAACCCAGAACCTCCACAAGAGGGAGAATCCCCGATTATTAATTATCTTTGGGAAACTTACCAATCCATCAACAAAGAGAATTATCAAGAGTTCTACCATGACGCTGCACAATTCAAAGAAGAAGCCATCAGTCGCTTCAACTTAGGAATTTTACGTCTCAGAGAACGAGCCAAAGCCGAACGCCTCTACTGGGCTTGCTGTCAAAAAATTCTTACCATCACTAGACAGCAAGAATACGTACCCGATGAACTGGAAGACCTAGAGAAAATCATGGCTTCCATCTACTACGTGAATATGTCAGTGTTCCAATCAGCACCAGACTGCTGGGCGATCGATCAGCTATTCCCGATCATGCCAATCCACCGCTTAGGTGAAGAACCAACGCGGCGGGGAATTTTGGCAGACCTCACCTGCGACAGTGATGGTAAAATCGACCGCTTTATTGACCTGCGCGATGTCAAGTCGGTTTTAGAACTGCACACCCATAAGCCCGGAGAACCTTATTATTTGGGAATGTTCTTGAATGGAGCTTACCAAGAAATCATGGGCAATTTGCACAACCTATTTGGCGACACCAACGCCGTTCACATTCAATTAACGCCCAAAGGCTACCAAATTGAACACGTTGTCAAAGGTGACACCATGAGCGAAGTAGTAAGCTACGTCCAGTATGACTCCGAAGATATGGTGGAAAACATTCGCCAGCGCTGCGAGAAAGCATTAGAAGAAAAGCGCATTACCCTAGCGGAATCTCAACGACTGCTGCAAACCTACGAGCAGAGTCTTAGAAGATATACGTACTTAAATAGTTAGGAGTTAGGAGTGGAGAGTTAGGAATAAAGTTAAGAGTTAGAAGTGAAGAGTGAAACACAAAATAATAACTCCTAACTCCTAACTCCTAACTTTAATTTACGTTCGTCCCTAACAATTCCTCTATCGCCTGTCGCTCAACAGGGGTATGTGATGGCGGTGTCTGACGAGCATCAGTAATCAGCCAGTCTAAAGCAGCGGCTTGAACATCGATCGCAGCGCCAGTTTTATCTACGCAATAACGTCCAAATACTAGCTTATCGACTAACCGGACTCCAGGGCCCAGGCGCGACCATTCAAAAATCACGCTGTTTTCCACTGTTGCACCACTACATATCCAACAATTGGGGCCAATCATCGCTGGCCCGACAATTTTAGCTCCGTCTTCGATTCTCGTCATCCCGCCAATGTAAACGGGACCTGTGATATCCACTTTGTCCCAATTTACGGCAACATTTAAACCAGTGTAGATGCCAGGGGCGACTTCATGACCAGGAATTTGCACATTTTTGATTTCACCTAGCAGCACACCGCGAATCGCCCGCCAATAGTCTGGGACTTTACCAATATCTACCCATTCAAAGTCCATAGGAATGGCGTAAAAGGGGGCTTTGATTTCTACCAATTTGGGAAACAATTGGCTACCAATGTCATATTCAACATCAGAGGGAATATAGTTAAAAACCTCTGGCTCAAAGATGTAAATACCTGTGTTGATGTTGGTGCTGAGGGCTTCTTCAGTTGAAGGTTTTTCTTGGAAAGCTTTGACACGTCCCTCTTCGTCAGTCACAACCACACCATAGCTAGAAACTTCTTCCTTGGGGACAGATTTAGTGATAATGGTAGCGATCGCTCCTTTGGATTTATGCCATTTAACAGCCGCAGTTAAATCCAGGTCAATTAAAGCATCACCACATAAAACTACAAAGGTATCATCAAAAAACGGTGAGAAGTCTTGGATGCGCCGCATCCCTCCAGCTGAACCTATCGCTTCGCCTACCAGTTTACCATCGTCATCAATTTTCCCTTCAAACGAATAGGCAATCTGCACCCCAAACCGCTGACCATCACGGAAATAGTTTTCTATTTCCTCAGCCAAATGACTAACATTGACTAGAATCTGGTCAAATCCATGATGGCGTAACAGTTCCAGTAAGAACTCCATCACTGGCTTTTGCAGGATGGGCATCATCGGCTTGGGCATAGTGTACGTAATCGGACGCACGCGAGTACCCTTGCCAGCCGCGAGAATCATCGCTTTCATAAAAATTTATTCCTCAACCACAAGCCAGTTTACTTTCATCGAGTGATACTTAATCATCAGTTTTTATTTCTGCTCTAAGTCATCCCCCACAATAGGGATAACAGGAATTTAGTGGTTATTACAACCATCGGTATACTTAGATGACAAGCGATCGCTTATCTTTTCAATTTACTCGGATTTTGCGGCTGAATCAAAAATCTATGACAATGTAGGAAGTAGCTATGCTGGAGCCAAGAGGAAAACCCCATAAATAAATTCCTATTTTTCTCACAAGTCAGCCTGAAATCTTGATGCCTGCGCTCTAGATTTAAATTGTTTTGTCTTTCCATACATAAATTTAGGGCGCTGTTACCCGTGACAGAGCGAAATTCTAGATAAATTATCTGTATAACTACGACTATTTTTGACTTTCTTAGTTCATCGGATTCTCAAAAGGTTTGCCGATATTAGCTGAATCTCTAATTAAGCGAATTTTAATTTCATGGTAAAAGTCCTCTTGAAATAGCTCTACTTTCGATTGAGCCGAGAGTAATAGTAGTGCCCAGAAAACGCTAACTAGGTTACTGTGTTTAGACTCATGTCCAGACCCATGTCCAGACCCATTTTGGTTAAGAAGCTTTGTCTTAGTCCATAATTCTACAAGTTGTTCTAAATTCAACCAATTTTGTTCTAAACTTAGCTCTCTTGTCGACAATTTCAACACCTGCTCCAGTTCCCCAGCGACTTCTGTCAGATTTTCTTGGTGAGCTAACTCCAGCGCCTCTCGCATACTTTGAACGCTAGGTTGACGCCTGGGACGGATAGGTTTGCTGACTTTTTCTACCAGTTTCAGTTGGTTAGCCATAATCTGCAATTGCTCAATTAACTCTTGCAGAGTCACCCGGCGCTTTGGTGGTGGCATTGCCGCTGGACGACGACGTAATTGCCGTTCTAAGGGTAGACGATGACCCTGATGTAATACACCGTCTTCACCTTCCAATAGGGCATCATCTTCTACACCATCTTGTGCATCTCCGACTGTTGACAATTGCATCAAGGTATTTGCCTTGAATAATACCAGCATTGATGCTGATAAAAATGCCTGTCCAGATTGAGACAAGTCCGCTTCATAGCCTCTTGTTATTGCCCCCGGTGCCATCAGTTCTAAATAGCGGTCAATCACCTCAATCACTTGGACATCCCAAGGATCAATTTCCCCCTGCTCGGCTTGGTAAATCAAAAATGTAATTGTTTCTAACAGCTCGGAAGCTTCCATCAACAGGTTCTAAGTTAATTAATGAGAATAAAAAGACTGTAAATTCAAGACTAAACTAATTGACTATTAACAAAGCGTGTACTCTATACATTCGCTTGCGCTTCTTTTTTGAGAAATTGCCTGCTGGCAATATCCTCTAAAATTTGTAATCGATTACCATTGTGAATTGTGAGATTAGATTGTGCAACTTTTGACCTTGGGCATTGGGCATAAAAGGCAGAGGTGCGGAGGGGCAGAGGGGCAGAGGAGAAAAACTTACTGCAACTTTCTCCCCTGCTCCCCTGCTCCCTTGCCCCTCTGCCCCTCTGCCGCCTTAATCAGGGGGCGGGTCACGGGTAATAGTAACAGTTGAGACAAAATCACTCGGCTTGCCGCTCTTAATAGCATCGAAAGTGCCCTTAATAGTACCAGCAATTGGAACAGCAACAAGTGTCCCTAACAAGCCAGCAATCTCAAATCCCATCAAAATAGCTACAAAAATCCAGATGGGATTCAGCCCGATAAAATTGCCGAGTAACCTGGGAGCTAACAAGTTATCTTTAAGCTGTTGCATGAGAATTGCCGCGATCGCAACTTGAACTGCTAACCACCAATTTTGCAGTAGTACTAAAATTATCACCAGACCAATACCGAGAGATGCCCCAATAAAGGGAATGAGTTCTGAAATACCGATTAAGATGGCAAACAACAGGGCAAAGGGCACTTTTATCACTAAGAATATTGGTGTCAGGGTTAGCACCATGAACAATCCTAGTAATAGCTGGCCGAGGAAAAAGTTCTGAAAGTTTAAGCGCAAGGATGTGGCTAGGGGATCTCCAACATTAGAGGGCAAAAGATTGATCAGACCATACCAGACGCGATCGCCATATAAAAGCATATAAAATGCAAGCACAATGACTAACACTAAGTCAAGTAATCCGGAAAGCAGTGTTCCAGCAAATCCTACTGCACCAGAAGCTAGCTGTTGCACTACATTCTGAATGTTGGCATTGATTTGACTGCTCACAACCCTGAGATCGATTGGCAAACGTCGTTGCTTTGCCAACATCTCAAACTGCTCTAGGTTTGCTTGACTAGCGCCTAACCAATCAGGAATCTTATTTAACAGTTGGATTGTTTGGTCTATAATCAACGGCACTAAGGTGACGCCCAGAATCCCAAGCAGCGTTAATGTTGCCAGTAAAACTATGATCACCGCCTGAGTGCGCGTGATCCGGGCACGTTCAAAGAACTTAACCGGGTAATTTAGTAGAAAAGCCAGAATCGCCGCAATGCTCAAGACAGTAATGGGATGCTGGAAATAGCGAAAAAGCAAGGATAGTAGCCAGATATTGAGAGCGATAACTGGACCGCTCAGACCATAAATTAACAGACGTTGGAGGGAGGCCGAACGGCGCATTTTATGCAACCTATTTTAAATATTCTTTGAGAGAGTTTGTAAAATTCTTGATGGCGCTGATCGTCATCCGATCATCATCATAGATATTTTTGAGAAAGATATATATAAGCGTATCTGATAGCAAGGAAACAAATCACAATGGACAAAACCGTAGCTGACCTTCGCAAAGACTACACTTTGGAAGGTTTGAGCGAACTCGAAATAGACCTCAATCCTTTTATCCAATTTAAAAAATGGTTCGATCAGGCACTAACAGCACAACTCCCCGAACCTAATGCTATGACCATTGCCACTGCCACGCCAGACGGTAAGCCTTCAGCCAGAATGGTGCTGCTTAAGGATTTTGATAAACGGGGCTTTACCTTCTTTACCAACTACAACAGTCATAAAGGACAAGAATTAGCAGAAAACCCCCAAGCGGCTTTAGTCTTTTGGTGGGCAGAACTGGAACGTCAAGTCCGAATTTCGGGGTATGTGGAGAAAGTTTCCGAAACTGAGTCTGACCAATATTTTCACAGTCGCCCTGCTAACAGTCGCCTGGGTGCGTGGGTATCTAATCAAAGCGAGGTCATAGAAAGTCGAGAAGTCTTAGAGCGACGCTTGCAAGAGTTTCAAAGCAAACATGAAAATCAGGAGATTCTTCGACCACCTCATTGGGGAGGCTTACGAGTTATCCCTACAGAAATTGAGTTTTGGCAAGGACGCCCTAGCCGTCTGCACGATCGCTTGCTCTATAGCCGTTTAGATAATGGCACTTGGAAGATTGAGCGGTTGTCACCCTGATGAAGAGGCAAAGGGGCAGGGGAGCAGGGGAGCAGGGGAGAAATTGCAGTAAATTTTTCCCCTCTGCCCCTCTGCCCCTCTGCCCCTCTGCCCCTCTGCCCCTCTGCCCCTCTGCCCCTCTGCCCCCCTGCATCCCTTTTACCACTGGGCGATCGCATCTTGAATTGCTGCCCTTGCTTCTGATAGAGATTGGGTACGGGCATCTCCTTCATTCAGGCTATTAGCGTTAATAAATTGAATATCTGTAATCCCAATAAAGCCGAAAATCGCCCGCAGGTAGGGTTCTTGGAAATCATAAGCAAGAAAAGGAGATGTCGCGCTAAAGTCACCGCCGCGAGCTGTGATGATAACTGCCTTTTTGCCCTGGACTAACCCTTTAAAACCTTGAGCTTCTATTGCAACAGTCCGGTTAATGCGAACAATTTGGTCGATGTAAGCCTTAAAGGTGGAAGGTATATTAAAGTTATACATTGGCACTCCAAAGACGTAGCGATCGGCTGCCAAAAACTCATCAACCAGTTCGTTAGAAATCCTAAGTGCCTCAGTTAATTCTGGGGTATGGGTTTCTGGTGGTGAAAATGCCGCCGCAATCCAAGCTTCATCAACGTGAGGAACTGGGTGATGTCCTAAATCTCGATAGGCGATCGCATCTTCAGGATGCGCTGCCCTCCAAGCACTGACGAATTCCTTAGATAGTTCTCTGGAGTGCGATCGTTCACCACGGGGGCTGGAATCAATATGTAGAATGTTTACCACCAAATATCTCCTGATTAACTAGGATTTACTGCTTTTCCTTTTTTTGAGTTTCTATTTCAAAGCATTACATCAGATACTAAAAGTAACTAGTTACTAAAGTAAAGTAGTTACCATAAAGTAACTGTCGGATAATTTTGGCTAACTTATCGATGTCCGCTTCTACAAATCCTGATGCTTGCTCAATAAGTATTTTGATGTCCTTATTAACAGGGTCTTGGACTAGGAAACACGAACAATTTCTTTGGCTAATTCGTTATGACTCATTTTTATAAAAAGCTGGGTAAAGTGTAAAAAAAGCCGATGCATTTTCCATCGGCTTCGCTAATAATATTCAACAGATAAATAGTTTACTGTTCCTGGATTGCTGCTGTTTTGGGAGGAAACTGAATTCTTGGATCTGGCATGAAATTGTATCTCAAGTACAATCCCCCTGAGACAAACAGGATAATTAACAACCCACCAATACCAAGCGGACTAGGAAGCCAGAAAACAGCTTCTATGTGGTTTAGCTCACCAGGCTGGAGTTTCCACACTAATTGATTGCCATTTTTTTCTGGCTCAATTGCAGTTTCAGTTAGTTGAATATTTTTGGCTCCCCAAGGAGTCTTTAAGCTAAATTCTAAATCGAGAATTGAACCAGCATTAGCTAGGACGTTACCTTTGCTGGCAATTAGAGAGAGCGATCGCAAATCCAAATCATAAATCAACCGATTTCGGACTAAAAGTAAAAAATTATTCTGCTCCAAAAGGACGTTTGATTCAATTTTCGGCAGTTCTGAGTCAGATTGGCTCTCTACAGACTCAGAGGGTTGATTCGCACGGGAGTTAAAGAATTCGTTGAATTTCTCTTGCAATTCTGTACCATTGCTAAAAGGAATTGTGACGATGATTTCTTCTTGGGAAACTCGCTGTGCTTTACCTTCAAGTTGACGGGCGCGACGTTCTATGCTGTTTAACCATTCGTAGACCGAATCGCCACTAAAGCTAGTTAGCCGTTCTCCCAACTTAATATGCTGTACTAGTTCACCACTATTTGAGTTGTCAAAATTAAGCCCCACATCGTACTTTACACAGCCAGTCAGTAGGAGAGATGTTAACAGCACTAGCCACAGAATAGGATTTCGGATGGGAAAAACCCGGTTCATTCGATTTCGACCATTCAGCCGTGAGGGCAATTTCATATTTGCCAACACAAAATTAAATGATCTGACTAACCACAAGAAAATCTTTCCGAAAATTGAAGAATTCATAACTATAAATCTCCCCAAAAGTCAAACTTTTTAACCAATCTTGACTTCTTAGTATTGTTTGAGATTCCTGAAATACCATTTTGATGGCTCTGGGACTGGGTAAGAAAATATGAGTAAGATTTGGATCTGAATCTTCATTCAAATCTTCCCAGTCCCCAATCCAAAATTGTTATCAGCCAGGGGTTCCTGAAAAACTCAACCAAACCAAGTACGAGATGGTTAAACCAATGGCAATTAGCGCCACCCAGATAAAGCGATTATCTCTGGTATTGACCTGACTGAGGTCAACGAATTCTGGCTCGGCAGGTTTAGGCTTTTGCTCCCCAGAAGATTTAGTAGACTTAGCAGGTACAGAAATTTTGAGTTCATTATCGGCTAATGCGCCCAAATCGGGGATTTCGGTCATCCATTCGCTGGGTCTTTTCAGCTTTGGTGCTTTTAAGATATAAAGCATCCGCCGCGCTTGTTTGCTGATTTCAAAATGGGCATGGCGTTTGAGTCTTTCGCAAAGAGCGATCGCATCATCCGTGCGTCCAGCCGCTTCATAAGCTGTCACTAGATGAATTTCTACTTCGCCCCCAAGACGAGAATTACGAGCTAAGAGAGCGCTGGCTTTTTCTAAATTTTCTACGGCTTCACGGTATTGCCCATTCTCAAAGGCAAATTTCCCAGCCTGGTAGCGGGTTTTAGCAATTTCTAAACTTTCTGTACTCACGTCTTATACAAAAATTAGCACTATTTTTATTTTGCCAATGCCAGCAATCTTTTTGGAATCTTTTCAAAAGCTGGCAATCTGAAGCAGATAAACTTCTAAAATTTTAAGTAAGTAGCTGCAACTATTTTCTGATTAAAAATTCTGGTATCAAATGCACGTGAGCAAAATTATGTTGAAAATCAAGCATTCGCAACTGAATTGGCTCTTAGCAGGTATGACTTTAGTAGTGATGGGTGTAACCATTGCTCCAGCTTCCGCCCAGCGCGCGTTCGGGATTGATGGTGGTTATGGAGCCAGGCGATCGTCGCCTTCTGTGGGTTCCTTTATTTATGGTAGTCCGATTCCCATGCCTATGCCTGTAGACCCAACAACGGGACTGATGCCACAACGCAATCATTACCGCGATTATTCCTATCCCCAGTTCAGGCAGAACTTCAGAAATTCGATCCCGATCAATCCCATAATTCGAGACTCAACCCTAGTTAATCCAGTAATTATCAATAATTCATGGCGTCGTACACCATTTAGCGGCGGGCGATCGCGGGTTATTATTACCTATCCTCGATAGAGTAGGGAGTAGAGAAGATAAGGGAGGGGATAAGCAACTCCTCACTCTTCACTCCTCACTCAGCACTCTAATAGGTAAACTGCGAACCGAGAATCATCGTCCCAATCCCAACATCAGTAAAGATTTCTAGTAACAGGGCGTGGGGAATGCGACCATCGATGATGTGTGCGGCGCGGACTCCTTGAGCTAGCGATCGCACACAACAACTTACTTTGGG
Organism: Nostoc sp. LEGE 12454; assembly: GCF_056620565.1. Taxonomy (NCBI): domain Bacteria; kingdom Bacillati; phylum Cyanobacteriota; class Cyanophyceae; order Nostocales; family Nostocaceae; genus Nostoc; species Nostoc sp. LEGE 12454. Next base: position 269,744 of record NZ_JBWQXL010000004.1, on the reverse strand, counting down.
AATCATCCCACCGCTGACTATACCATTAGCAATTAACTCGCGGGCTTCGCGGATATCTACTTTCGGAATCAAAGTAGATTGGTCTTTGTAATCTTTTAAAATTCCACTGGTGTCGGTCAGTAAAATTAACTTTTCTGCACCTAATGCAGCAGCAATTTCCCCCGCTACGGTATCGGCGTTAATATTATAAGCTTGCCCAGTCTCGTCTGCGGCGACGCTAGAGACTACCGGAATATAGCCATTGCTAGCAAGGGTCTCCAAAATCTTAATATTCACATTGCTGACTTCTCCCACAAAACCGATGCCTTCTTGACCTTGGGAACGGGCTGTAAATAGATTACCGTCTTTACCGCAAAGCCCTACAGCCAATCCACCAGCTTGGTTAATCAGGGAGACAATTTCTTTATTGACTCGACCAACTAAAACCATTTCCACCACATCCATTGTGGCGGCATCAGTGACTCGCAAACCATTCTTAAATTGTGGTTCGATGCCCAGCTTATCTAACCAACTGTTAATTTCTGGGCCACCGCCGTGGACTACAATCGGACGCAAGCCGACGCAGGATAAGAATACAATGTCGCGGATAACTTTGTCTTTGAGTGCGCTATCTTTCATCGCTGCGCCACCATATTTGACAACAACAGTGCGACCGGCGAATTGTTGAATATAAGGTAGTGCTTCGCTTAGTACACGTACACGAGTAGCTTCAGTTTGCCTGATGTATTCAGAATCGTTGACCGTCATGAGGAGCCTAACAGAGAGAGTTAAAACCTATTTCAGTCAGTGTAGAAGACTTTGTAACTCCTCACAATCTCTGCTGCCAAAGTTGAGTATGTTTGTACCGATCAGCCATAGCTGTTTAGTTCGTCTCAGAAATGTGAAAATCTATAAGAGAAGGACTAGCAACCAAAATCGAAAATTATCAGGAGAAATATGGATATAACGATTCTCGATCGGCTAATTGAAGAATTAAAAGTTATGCCTGAAGACTTGCAATATCGAGTGCTGGAGTTTGCCAGAACTTTAGTAGGTTCGCAAATTCATGGTGTTCCAGGTAAAGAATTATTAAATTTTGCAGGTACAATATTACCAAACGATATTCAGTTGATGCGCGAAGCAATTGAACAAGGTTGCGAACAGGTAGATATAGATGAGTGGTAGATACCTGCTTGACACTAATATTATTATTGCTTTATTTGCAAATGATATCGCAGTAAATAATCAGCTAGTAAATGCAGAAGAAATTTTTATTCCTAGTGTTGCTATTGGTGAATTATTCTACGGTGCTAGAAAATCAGGGCGATCGCTCCTTCAAACTTCTAAAATTGAAATCATTCGGCTGAAGCTAGGGAATGAAAATGACCACGCTGCTAATTCAAACTGAAAGCACACCCCTAACGGTAAATTTCCCCTCCCTTGTGCAGATGACAAATGAGCAGTTCCACGAATTCTGCCAAGCCAATGGAGATTTGCGAATCGAGCGCACTGCTAATGGGGAAGTCATCATTATGCCACCAGCTTTTTCAGATACGGGCAACCGTAACTTTAACATTGCTGCACAGCTTGGGTATTGGACTGAACAAGATGGCACTGGCATAGGCTTTGACTCCAGTACAGGTTTTACGCTACCCAATGGAGCAATGCGTTCCCCTGATGCTTCTTGGATTGAACTGGAGCGCTGGAATGCCTTAACAGATGCACAAAAAGCTTCATTTGCACCAATTTGCCCCAGCTTTGTCATTGAGTTACGCTCATCCAGCGATCGCCTGATAAAATTACAAGAGAAAATGCAGGAGTACATCGATAACGGTGCGTTACTAGGCTGGTTAATTGATCGGCAGAATCGAAAAGTCTACATTTACCGTCCGAATCGAGAACTTGAAATTTTGGATAATCCCGAAGCAGTTAGTGGCAATCCAGAATTACCAGGATTTGTCCTACGGATGGGCAAAATTTGGTAACTTGAGTCTTCTTAATGAGAAACTTGTATTTTGAGAACGTTAGGAATTGCTTCCTCGTAATCCTTCATTGTTCTTTTTGCAAAGGTTTTTTAACTGATTCATGAAAAATATCTTTTGCAGACACAGTTAGACCGATATTCCCTATTAATGAGAAACAGTTTTTTTTAGTACGCCAGGAATTGCCTCAAGTACTCGTTTGGCAACGTCTTCAGGTGTATCTCCCTCTCGCTCGGTGATGTGCAAATCGGCTTGAGAGTAAAGTGGTGTTCGTTGTTCGAGGAGCGATCGCAATTTAGCTTTAGGGTCGGCATCTTGCAGCAGTGGCCTTGTGGTATCCTCAGCTAAACGGCTATAAATTATCTCCACTGGCGTATCTAGCCACACTATCAAACCGTGGTGCAAGTAACCCCAATTTTCTCGCCGCAGTACAATGCCACCACCGGTTGCGATAGTTAACTTTGTAAAAGCACAAACTTGTGAAAGTACCTCGCTTTCTAACTGGCGAAACCTGGCTTCACCTTCTTGAGCAAATAACTGATTGATAGATTTACCTGTTGCTTGGGCAATGATATCATCGGTATCTACAAACCCATAACTCAGTTCTTTTGCTATTAAGCGCCCTACTGTCGTCTTACCAACGCCCATAATACCAATTAAGTACAGGTTAACTCCTTGTAATAAGCTGCTCACCAGTTGATTCGCTCCAATTCTGAGTGCTGAGTCACAGTTTCTAATTATAAACTTAACGACTTATACGTGCGTATTCAAGCAATGCCTGGGTTAAGTTGTGCCAACGCACTCGATCGCCCACAACATTGGAAAAGCGATCGCTAATTAAGATGATAATCATAATATAATTTGTTCTTATAGGAGCGTTTCTCGATCAGATGTCCAAGATACCAGTAATCTCAGAACACATTGAAATCACTCCGGGTGTGTGTGGGGGGAAACCGCGCATTGCTGGACACCGAATTAGAGTGCAAGATATTGTTATTTGGCACGAACAGATGGGGCTTTCCCCTGACGAAATCGTTTATCATTATCCCAGCATCACTTTAGCTGATGTCTATGCTGCTCTAGCTTATTACCACGATCGTCAAGATGAGATCAGGCAAGAAATTGCGGAAGGAGAAGCCTTTGTCAGAGAAGTACAGGCTCAAACTCCTTCGATTTTGCAAGAAAAACTAAAGAATCGAAATGACACAAAAAATTCGATTCCACCTAGATGAGAATGTCAGTAATGCTATAGCAGAAGGCTTACGTCGTCGTGGGATTGATGTGACGACTACATCAGAAACAGGATTGATAGCTGCATCAGATGGAGAACAGCTTTATTTTGCAATGTCTCAGAATCGGGTAATTTTCACCCATGATGATGACTTTGTGATACTTCATCAAGGTGGCTTGATTATGCATTCAGGCATTATTTACTGTGCTCAAAATCGGCGCTCAATTGGGGAAATATTGAAGAGTTTAATTTTAATCTGGGAAGTTATTGAGCCTGAAAAAATGAGATATCAACTTGAATTTATCTGAAAGCTTTTATTGTTTTACTCAAATGTAAAAAAGCGATGCGATACTTTCTGTTGTGTCCGTTACGCGTAGCTTGTTTAAGAGCAGGGGCATGCTAAAGCATCTTGGGCGACTCCAGTTTTTCAGCTTGATGAGTATCTGACTTGGTTACTCAGCATTTATTCTATGTATTTATCTAATCAATTAGAAAGATAAACTCCATTAGAAATTTCCGCAGAATTACAACTGCAAAGTAGACATCTCAGTAATTTATTTTCAACAGGCATTAAGGGTTTTTTCTTTGCAAATTCAAAATTCACGTGTAAATTTTATAACTTTATATTGTTTTTAGATTATATAAATACATCTTCTATTTGAGTTGAATGAATTACTATTATTACTATTGAAAATGTATTTAAAGTAACTTGTATTAGGCAATAAATGAACGATTTTTCTGTGAAATTACTATCAGTAATAACTGATCAATTTTTTAGGAATGTAGTAATTTGTCTGAAGTAACTAGGTAATTGCTGCATAGTAATGCCTATACTTAACCAAAAAATTAACGTAGCTTGTTTGAAACTTTATCCAAGCAATATCTGTCTATCTAAATAATCAGAGTTTTGATTCTGATGGTTAATTTTAAGTATACACAATACTGTGTTTCTAACAGCACAGGGTCGTTATTCTAAAAATTCAGTTATAACAAGACCCGCTCAATTAAATGTTTCTAATAAAGGTGTAAATAATGACTGAATTACCGCGATCGCCCAAAAAAAACTTGCAAATAAATTGAAGTTTCGACACAAAGACTACTGCATATTCCACCCCGATAAGCCTGAATGAATAAATATAGAATGAATGAGGTGTCAACCATGACTCGAATTCGTGACGTTGTAGAAAGAGCTTTAGTAACTGGTTATTTGACAGTTGAAGCTGAAGATCAACTACGACAACTGTTGACTACCCGATATGACTTGGAAGATTTTAATGCTTTCATGACTTTGCAGGAAGCTGCCATGACTGGTAGGGTCAAGCAGGAGTCTAGAGAACGGTGTGGCATTAAATAGAGATGTAGCCTGCTACATCTCACCGACGGGGGCGTTTACCATCATCTTCAAAATCATCATCATCCTCAAAAAATTCCCAATCATCATCATCGGCTTGATTGGTAGTTGGCGGCTGGTAAGGGGGGATAATTACTCGGTAATCAGCATCGTAAATTGATTCAGTTTTTCCCGCAGCGGTATTTTTTGGCTCGCGGTAGCTGTAGGAGTAAACTGAACCAGACCGAGAACTGCTTTTGGCTTCTGATTGACGTTCGTAAGTTGTTGAGTCTCTAGGTTGTTGAGCTTGAGAATTAGGAATAGGCGCTTCTTCTGACTTTTCATCAAAGTTCCAATCATCATCTCTACTGCTATTTGTCTCCCAATCATCAAATTCCTCACTGCTAGGCTCTTCATTTTTACTAGCTGGTGGTGGAGGACTGGCAGGGCGAGATGTCGGTTCTTCTCTCCGGGTTGCCTTCGCACGACTTGAAGGGGTGGTTGCTCTGTTAGGAGTTTGGCGTTGTCCTGCCACAAAATAATTGGATAAATTAAATAAGGTAGCAATCAATATTGATGTGAAAGCACCAGTGACAGTACTGAACAAAATCCATATCGCTAGTGGTAATGGTTGAGTTCGCACGCCCAAAAATACTAGCGATAGGGCAGGTGAGAAATTTTGGACTAATAACAGCGTTAGTCCTCCCAGTACTGCCACCAATAGAATTAAGCGAATTACAGCCATAGCAATTTTGTCGGTTGTCAATTATCAGCGGTCAGTTGTCAATAGTCAGCGATCGGTCTGGTTATTCTTCACTAATTACTGTTCGCTGACTACTGACACTATCAGTCATCTCTATCATTACCTTTTTAGGACTATTGTGAAATTTACAATAAATCCACTCAGGGCGTTAGCGACGACCTTGCCACCGCTGAATTGGAATACAGTCAATATCTAGTTGATCTAAAGCACGGGCAACTACAAAATCAACTAAATCCTCGATGGTTTGGGGATTGTGATACCAGGCGGGAATAGCGGGGACAACTCTAACTCCAACTTCTGCTAAAGAAGTTAAGTTACGCAGGTGGATGAGGCTAAAAGGCGTTTCACGCGGGACAATAACCAGCTTTCGCCCTTCTTTGAGTTGGACATCCGCAGCCCGTTCTAGTAAATCGGAACTCAAGCCAACCGCTAGCTTTGCTACTGTACTCATGCTGCATGGAATAATCATCATCCCCAGAGTGGCAAAGGAACCACTGGCAATCCCGGCTCCAACATCGCTCCAAGGATGACAGCGGAGTTTTCCCGAAAGTGCAACTCCAGCTTGCTCTCGCCAGAATTGTTCTTGCCCGGTTGGTTCTGATGGCATCCGAATTTCCTGTTCTGACTGCCAAACCATGTAAGTTGATTTAGAGGCAACCAATTCAATACTATATTCCGCTTCTAGCAAAAATTTGATTGCGCGAACAGCGTAAATCAGACCAGATGCGCCCGATACGCCTAAAATTAAAGGTTTGGTGTTATTTGACACGTAAATTTTAGTGTATTTTACTCGTCCTCAGAGTAAGGGTCTAGGTCATCAGGCTCCAGATCATTTGGTAAGTAGAGGTCTGAAAGCTCGTCACGAGAATCATTGCCAGTTAAACCTTTGGCGACGCCATCGCTGCCGACTGTTACCAAATCAATTTGCTGGCGGTAATAATCGACACTCTTAACTTGGACGGCGACGCGATCGCCTAGTCGATAAGAAGCGCGATTTTTGCGCCCAAACAGTGCCTGTTGTCTGGCGCGATATTCATACCAATCATCTTTGAGAGAACTGACGTGTACCAATCCCTCTACCCGCAAAGGCACACCAGGATTACTGCTGGACTCCACCTCAGCCGCAGGCACTTCAATTTCCACAAAGAAACCGTAGGATTGAACCCCGGTAATCACGCCTTGAAATACCTGACCGATGCGTTGCTTCATCAGTTGGGCTTTTTGCAGTCCGGCTAAATCGGCTTCGGCTTCTTGGACTTCTTTTTCTCGGTCGTTGATTTGGACAATTACCCTAGTCAAATCGCTTTGCAGTTCTTGTTGCAATTCTGGGGGTAAAACGTTCCAGTTAATTTCCTCGTGGCTGGAGGAGTGGCGTAGGTTAACGCGCTCTCTGACACGGGTATTGCGGCGATCGCGTCCGTTTTCGAGTAGCGTGTAATACACTCTTTGCATCAGCAAATCTGGGAAACGCCGCAAGGGAGCGCTAAAGTGGACATATTGCGGTAGTGCCAGACCAAAGTGAGAGCCTTTGGTGGTACTGTATGCAGACGGCTTAAGGGTATCTTGTAACAAGTAAGTAAGAACTTGCTCAGAAGGAGATTCAGCAAAAGCTGTGGTCAAATGTTGGTAATCTAATGGTTGGATATCAACTTCTGGATCTAGTGTGAGGTCAACGCCTAAATTGACTGCCAATTTCAGCATTTCCTGGACATCTTCAACATCAGGAGTACCTTGGACTCGCCAGATAGCCGGAACACCAAGAGCATTTAAGTGAGTTGCAAACAGTTGATTAACTAACAGCACCAACTCCGTGAGTAGCGATCGCACTGGTAAATCATTTACCACCACAGCGCCTAAAATCCCCTCATCATAATAGGCGTTTTGGCTCGGCGGCAGATTCAACTGGAGGCTACCACGATTTAACCGTACCTGTTTCACGGCTGTTTGCAAGGCTTGGAGGTCTTGCAGTATTTGGGAAACCTGCGATGATTTATCTTGAGCTTCACCTGTGAGAATTGCTTGGGCAAGTTCCGTAGTCAGTGCAGTCTCGACATTGATTACACTGGGTTGAATTTCCCATTCCAGCACTTCTCCCGATTTGGGATCGATGGTAATTAAAAAAGAGATGGTTAAGCGATCGCTCCCAGGTACTAAAGAACAGCGTTCTGCTACAGCTGGGGGCAAGATTGGCAACACCAATTCTCCTAGATACACTGATTTGCCCCGTTTGAGTGCTTCTCTATCTAGGGCTTCGTCAGGTTGGACATAGTGAGAAACATCGGTGATATGAACGCCTAAAAGCCAATTTCCGGCTAAGTTTTTTTCTAAACTAAAAGCGTTTTCTATAACTTTGGTATCGCCATTTACCCCTTCAATGGTAAAGGTAAATAAATTACGTAAATCCAGCCGATTTTTCAGGTCTGCTTTCAGGAGCTTTTTGGGCAACCTCGCAGCTGCTTCAAGAACATTATCTGGAAAAGTCCGGGAAAGGTCGTGTTTGCACGTAACTAAATCTATATCAGCAGCGGCTTCGGCATCACTGCCGAGGATTTGCACTACTCGACCAAGGGGAGGATATTGTGCCAACGGGTAACGCAAAACTTCCACATGAACCAGATGATCGATCGCTTCTTCTAACTTTGCCCCGTTAGGTTGAATCTTGAGTTCAAACAGCAAGCGATCGTCTAAAGGCACAGCCCGAAAACCAGTTTCTACCTGTTTAATTCGTGCCAGTAAAGTGTGATTAGAGCGTTCGAGAATCAGCTTCACCTCACCTTCCGGAGAGCGACGGCGACTGCCTTCTTTGAGAACTCTCACCAAAACGCGATCGCCATTCCAAGCATTACTCAGATGACTTTCGCGGATGTAAATATCCTCAGCGCCTTCCACATCTTGAATAGCAAAGCAAAAGCCTTTACTAGAACAACGCAGTTTTGCCTCGATTATTCCCTCTTCTGAGACACGGCGGTACTTGCCCCGTTCCTTCACTAAAATACCGATTTTTTCCAGAACATCTAAGGCAATGTGAAGTTTTTGTAAACTTTTTTCATCTTCACAGCCAAGTTTCTTTTCTAAAACCTTCCGAGCTACCAATTTATCATCGGTGAAATTGGCAAGGAGTGTAGCGATTGAAAATTCCATGCAGTGAACCGACCTTTGGTCAAAACATCATTTGTTGTTTAATCTGGTTCATTTCTGTATACCCTCACGGCTTACAGAAACAAGCTGGAAACTAATTGCCCTGAAGCAAGCTTCCTAAGTTCTAAGGAAAGGAAGCCCGACCCAGTAAGAGCGGGAAACTACTCCCGCAGTTCCTTGGCAAAGAAGCCGACCCACGGACAACTCTGGGCGTTTACGAACTTCTCACTGCACGATGCTCTCAGAATTCGCCTGCGTTCAAGTCCCTTCACCTAACCAAACTTAAGATTGCACGCCTGATTAAAATTTAGCCCCGCTAGTTAATTACGCGACGGGTTTTTAAGAAGCTGGGTTTAGAGAATCCATACTGCCCAAAAGCGCTATGCAGGGGAGCCACTGCGGTCTTGGGGTCTCCACAAGTGGAGGAGGCAGTGCGGTCTTGGGGTCTCCACAAGTGGAGCAACTGCCGTCAAGTGGCGTGGAAACTACAGGTGTTTGATTGTCTAGAGGAAGGTAATTTTACGCCATTAGACTCTGATTTTTAACTAGGAGGAACTGCTGGTGAACCCAATTTTCCCACATGTAGAATCGGTAACAATTAGGTAAGCAGCTTAATAAGCAGCGAGGGCGAACCTTATCTCCATTATTGTAGATTTAGAGCGCACTTCCAGAAAATAGTTCTAGATATAGTGTTGGGTAATCAGTATAGCATTGCAAGCAAGACTACCCAGATAAGTTAGCACTGACCAAAAATTTCGTCAAAAAAGAGCTACTGCTACAATTAGGACACCAGGCAAAGCAAGAATATCACCTTGACGGCTCAGAGCAGAGAATTATACCTACTCATCGCCTGCAAGAAACTGATGATACATAGTAGGCAATTAAAAATAAATAAATGGAATATTGACAGGCATCCTGGGTATCGAGTGGATGTAAATTAAAGTAAGGGCAGCCGATCTCGCTTGAATATACAGGCAGTATCAACCCCGTTATTAAAAATATTTAGATTGGTAGCAGTATTATGTTGGCTCAATTCCAGAGCTTGTATCCCAAGGGCAATTTGATTTCTGAATTAGTGCAAATTTTTCAAGGAAAATATATTGTTCGGGCAAGCGTGCAAATTGAAGGCGTAACCCGTGCTACGGGTATGGCAGCGGCAGAAACAGTAGAAGCAGCAGAAGACCAAGCCAGAACCAGGGCGCTGATAGTTTTGGGTATTACAAACGCGCCACCAGAATCAGTAGCGTTGACCTCAAGTCCAGTTTCCCCAGCACAGCTAAATCCTGACTTGAATATTAAAGCTGGATTGAGTCAGCCTGCTGCTTATTCCTCTGCCAAAGATGAGGATTTTGTTAGTAGTCAGTGGCCAGCAGTCAGCGACAAAGAAATCTCTATACCGCCTTCCAAAGAACGGAACATCAAACCAGAAGTAGTAACAAGTAGTAAGGAACAATACGGGTACAGCAATGCTGCACCTCTAAACGATACCTATAGCCAGGATTTAGGTCAAAACTTTCCGATGACTGCCAACCAGGAGCTAGAATTCGATCCTCCAGTTGAGAACTTGGAAATAAATTTTGATAACCAGCCAGAAAATCAAACCTTTCCGGCAATTTCTGCCAACAATGTCACACCATTTACACCCCGGAGTTACAGCCCTCAAGAAAATGCCACTACCCCGTCAGTGACAGGAAAGAGAAAGAAAAAAGCTGAACCAGTTGATTTATCAGATGTAATTGCTAAAACAGATGTCGAACTTCAGCGTTTAGGCTGGACACCAGAACAGGGACGGGAGCATCTGATTGAAACCTACGGTAAGCGCGGGCGGACTTTGCTGACTGAAGAAGAATTACACGGATTCCTCAAATACTTACAATCTCAGCCAGACCCAATAGCGGGATTTTGATTAGTCATTAGTCATTTGTCATTGGTCATTAGTCATTTGTAAGGACTAATGACTTAATAACATAGGCTCTTGAAACAGTAAGGAAGCTATGGAACCTGTGAATTTTTCTGAAGTAATTGCTCAAACAGACGTTGAAATGCAGCGACTAGGGTGGACAATAGACCAGGGACGGGAACATCTCATAAAAAATTATGGGAAGCGATCGCGTACTTTACTGACAGAATTAGAATTACTAGACTTCCTTCAATATCTCGAATCTCAACCGTTAAATGAAGTTGTGACTGCCAAAATTGATGTTGACACCGAACAGTTATGTTGGACACAACAGCAGAGGGAAATGAATGCTGAAATCGAACGATTATGTTGGATGAAAGAGGATGTAGTCCCTCTGACAGGAACAGGAAGGAGAAAAAAGAAAACTCAACCAGCAGATTTGTCGGATTTAATTGCTAAAACTGATGTCGAAATACAGCGTTTAGGTTGGACACCAGAACGGGGACGGGAGCATCTGATTGAAACCTACGGTAAGCGCGGGCGGACTTTGCTGACTGAAGAAGAATTACATAAATTTCTCAAATACCTGCAATCTCAGCCAGACCCAATAGCGGGATTTTAGTTAGTAATTAGTCATTCGTCATTTCTAATTAGGACTTATACGAAGTTGCCGAAGATAGTATTATTTAACTAGAAATAAAAACTGTCAGTAACTATGCCTCGTGTGCGAATTGAAATTGTGCCGCACCTGGGCTATCCAGAATTGATTCGTTTAGAACTCATGCATTGACTAGACAATTAGTGAGTTAGGGTTAACGAGGGAAAAATACTCTCTTGAGTTGAGAAAGATCAAAAGCGCGATCGCGCTTTTGATCGGCGAGTTTACAGGATTGACTACACCCGTGCATCTACACTGACTTGATACTGAACTTTGTTTGAGCTAAACTGTCTGCTCCGGATAATGATGAAGTAATTTCCTGCGGCTAGATTCTGGCGTGTAATTTGGTGGGAAAATGAGTCGCGACTTTGGCCAATCACTTCGCCTTGATTGCGATCGATTTGACCATTGTTGTTTGAATCCCTAACTAATAACAAATCTGTCCGTCCTCCGTTCGGGGCAACGCCTTCCAGTTTTAAACGTAAGTTAGAGCGCCCCGTGAGTAGCACTTTTCTAAAGTCTTCTAAGTCATCGGTGGTGGTCACATCGCCTTTGATCTGAAGAAATCCTTGACCACTATTCAAATTCCCCTCGAAATCCGCTGCAAAAATGCTATTGTCGTTATCGGGTGTCGCAAAAGCTGGGGAAACCAATCCACAAGTCAATAAAGTTAGCAACGTTAGCTTGAGACTCAATTTGAAGCAATTCATGATGTTTCTTCCTGAAGATAAATAATTGTTTTTTGGTATTACACACTGTACAAAAGGACTATCATGTGTGTAACGAAATTCAGTCGTTTCACGCTATTGGACACTACCTTTAGATCGCTGGCTAATAGTAAAACAATCAAAATTGAATGCCTGAAAATCCATATTTAGTTAGTTCTGTCAATGCGTAAATCCTAAAGTACTTAAAATTTGCATAATTTTGTACCTTTGATTGTTTGAGAATTAGTAGGCGAAGTTTATAATTTAATAACTTTAATAGTTGATCTTCTCCGAGGTATAGTAGGTGAATTTGAGTGGAGGTTAGTTGAATTGGTGTTTTTGTAACCTAAATCTAAATTAAGCTTTTCATAAAAAAAATGCAGTCGGAAAAAGACTTTAATAGTATGGAGTTGAAAATAAAATTAAAATTGCTTGGTATTATTTAGTCACAAAAAGTCTGTTTTTATAACATTTATCTACTCCAGCAAACTGGTTTTGAGGCTATTGTAGAGCAACAAATTATGCTTCCCAATTTTTGATGATCCTATGTCAGGATCGAAATGTGTATCTTGAGACAATTAAAAGTTAATTTCTTCAATATCTGCTATCGGTTTAAGACTACCTTCATCTCGACAAATGGGATCTTGACCCTTTAAAATCGAGTTTTGAACTTCTAAATCAACTTTTGAAATCAAATAACCCCTCTTCATCACTGAAAAGGGGTTATTTTTGGGGTTTAAGAGGATTAAAAGTGGTAAATCGCCATTTACCAATCGTCAGTATTAATTAACAGCAGCAACGGCTGGACGGCTACCAGCGGCGTGACGGTCAATCACTTGGTCAATCAAACCGTAGTCTCTTGCTTCCTCTGGCGACATGAAAAAGTCACGTTCAGTATCTTCAGCAATGCGCTCAATTGGTTGACCTGTATGTTCAGCTAAATAGTCGTTTAGCCGCCGCTTGTGGTACAGAATTTCCCGCGCCTGAATTTCGATATCAGTCGCCTGTCCTTGAGCGCCGCCTAAAGGTTGATGAATCATAATCCGAGAATGGGGTAGACTCATCCGCTTACCCTTAGCACCCGCGCTGAGGAGAAAAGCACCCATACTCGCCGCCAATCCGGTACAAATTGTACAGACATCAGGGCGAATATGCTTCATAGTGTCAAAAATGCCCATACCAGCCGTCACCGAACCACCGGGAGAATTGATGTACATATAAATGTCCTTCTCCGGGTCTTCAGCATCCAAATACAGCAGTTGGGCAACAATCAAGTTGGCAATATTGTTATCAACTTGTTGTCCCAAAAAGATGATGCGCTCACGTAACAGCCGTGAGTAGATGTCAAAGGCGCGTTCACCTCGACCCGATTGTTCAATAACGATAGGAATCATGGAAGCGTGTTTGTGGCTACTTTAAATACATTTTATCGGTGACAGCACGAAACTGGGGCTGATCTCTACTATTACCAGGTAGATATAAGTAAATCTTGGCTATTCTGTCTGATTCAACAAAGGAGCAAAATGTGCTTTTGCAATAGATTCAACCTCCAAGGGCACTTTTTAGCGACAAAAGCTGTCTAAGAAAATATCCCGGTTTAGGGAAGAATAAATCAAAAAACTTCAATTGTCGCCAATTTTATATCTCGGACTTTGCTGTACAACCTTGGCGATGTATTGATTTGACCGATAACCGAAATCCGACTTGCTTAGGGAATTATGTTAACTATCAGTAACATTTTAAACATTTTTTTAGGATTTCCTTCGGCATTTATCAAGTGATTTTTGTTAGATTCGGTAAATCGGGAGTACGAGGTGTATTTAGAATAACCAGTCGTAGTTGAAATGCTATCCATTCAGAGAGAGACGTGCCATGCTGGAAAAACTTATACAAGCCGCCATCATCACCTTCTTGCTCCATCTGATAGCAGGACTTAGCCCAAACACTTTAATTCAAACAAAGACAGCATCACCTATGCAAGAAACGCCACCAAATATTGTTAGCTTGCTATTGCGATCTTTTCAATAAGAATGTTTCAGAAGTTGCACAGGTATAAGTAAGTTACCGTAAATAAACCCAATTATATAGATGCTTCCCTTGTAGTTAGCCCTAACTACAAAACTGCAATTTTTTACACCAACTTACTTAGGCGAGATTAAAAACAAAGGGATAACTCGCTCGTTGAGTTTCTTACTTAATGTATATAGCTGTCTAGGCTAACACTCCTGAGAACAGGCTAGACTGAGCAAAGAAGGCAACTACTTGCGTTTGATCATGACTAATCGCCTTGCTGAAGCTAAGAGCCTCTATCTCCGCAAACACGCCGAAAACCCAATTGATTGGTGGCCTTGGTGTGACGAAGCACTTGCAACTGCAAGGGCGCAAAATAAACCGATTTTTCTTTCCATTGGCTATTCTAGTTGCCACTGGTGTACTGTCATGGAAGGCGAGGCTTTTTCTGATATTGCGATCGCTGACTACATGAATACCAATTATCTTCCCATCAAAGTAGACAGGGAAGAAAGACCAGACCTCGATAGCATCTATATGCAAGCTTTGCAGATGATGAGCGGTCAAGGGGGTTGGCCTTTAAATATTTTTCTTTCCCCAGAAGATTTAGTGCCGTTTTACGCTGGTACTTATTTTCCTGTAGACCCCCGCTATGGTCGTCCGGGATTTTTGCAAGTTTTGCAAGCGCTTCGCCGTTATTACGATACAGAAAAAGCGGACTTACAACAACGTAAAGCCTTAATTGTTGAGTCTCTGCTCACGTCTGCGGTGTTGCAAGACGGTACAACAGATGAGCTGGAAGACCATGAATTACTCCGCCAAGGTTGGGAAACCAGCACAGGTGTAATTACTCCTAGTCAATCTGGCAACAGTTTTCCGATGATTCCCTATACAGAATTAGCACTGCGGGGAACTCGATTTAATTTTGAATCTCGCTATGATGGCAAAGAAATTTGTACCCAGCGGGGACTAGACTTAGCGCTGGGTGGCATTTATGACCATGTAGCCGGTGGTTTTCATCGCTATACTGTTGACCCGACTTGGACAGTACCCCACTTTGAAAAGATGCTTTATGACAATGGACAAATTGTCGAGTATCTGGCTTCTTTATGGAGTGCAGGAGTACAAGAGCCAGCCTTTGAGAGGGCAATTGCTGGAACTGTACAATGGCTGAAACGAGAAATGACCGCCCCTGAAGGTTACTTCTATGCTGCTCAAGATGCCGATAGCTTCACTGAATCCACAGCAGTAGAACCAGAAGAAGGAGCCTTTTATGTTTGGAGTTACAGCGAACTACAACAACTGTTAACGCCTGAAGAATTAACGGAATTACAACAACAGTTTACTGTTACCCCTAACGGCAACTTTGAAGGACGTAATGTTTTGCAAAGACAGCATTCAGGTCAACTGAGTGCAACGTTGGAAACGGCACTGAGTAAGCTGTTTACCGCTCGTTATGGCGTTAATTCTGAGTCGCTGGAAACTTTTCCCCCGGCTCGGAACAACCAGGAAGCAAAAACCATTAATTGGCCAGGTCGCATTCCCTCGGTGACAGACACGAAAATGATTGTCGCCTGGAATAGCTTGATGATTTCTGGGCTGGCTAGGGCTGCTGGGGTTTTCCAACAACCTTTGTATCTGGAATTAGCAGCACGAGCGGCGAATTTTATTTTGGAAAATCAGTTTGTCAATGGGCGTTTCCAGAGACTCAACTATCAAGGAGAACCAACCGTTTTAGCGCAGTCTGAAGATTACGCTTTGTTTGTTAAAGCTCTCTTGGATTTACAAGCTTGCAACCCTGAGCATAAGCAATGGTTAGAAAATGCGATCGCTATCCAAGATGAATTTAACGAATTTCTCTGGAGTGTAGAATTAGGTGGTTACTATAACACATCTAGCGATTCTAGTCAAGATTTAATTGTGCGGGAGCGCAGTTATGTTGATAATGCTACACCCTCAGCCAATGGAATTGCGATCGCTAACCTTGTCCGTCTCGCCTTACTCACCGATAATCTAGATTATTTAGATTTAGCGGAACTTGGTTTGAAAGCTTTTAGGAGTGTAATGCATCGCGCTCCCCAAGCTTGTCCCAGCTTGTTTACAGCTTTGGATTGGTATCGTAACTCTACCTTGATTCGCAGCACAACTGAGCAAATCAACGCTTTGATCCCCAAGTATTTGCCGACGGCTGTGTTTGCCATCACATCTGATTTACCAGAGAGAAGCGTTGGCTTAGTTTGCCAAGGTTTGAAGTGTCTTGCACCAGCAGAAAGTGTAGAGCATTTATTGCAGCAAGTAGAAAAAAGTCAGGTGAGGGCGTGAAATAGTTTTATTTCTCCCAACTAGAATGTTGCCAGCAGGTCATCCAGTCTCGATCGTAACTTTCTGTGCGGTTGCTCATTTGACTCCGTATAGTGATGATGCCTAAACAGACCAAGGATTAACCATTACAAGCCCTATCCCAGCAAAATCTTTTTCGTTACGAGTGACAAGTGATAAAGAGTTATGAATTGCGATCGCTGCAATCAGAGAATCCATGAGAGGTAGAGGTCGCCCCCAAAGTTCTAGTTGCCCAACTAAATTTCCCCACAACACCATTGTTGAGACATCTATACTTAAGATTCTTTGTTGAAAGCGATTGGGTAGGGTTTCATTCAGCCAAGTTGTTAGAGATTCTTTCCGCTTAGATGCAGTAATTTTGCTGATGCCTTTAGCGATTTCGCCAATTGTAATGACGCTGAGGTAAAGTGTTTCTGGTACTTGGGCATCTAGCCAATCTAAAACTTGTTGATGTGGTTGTTTGGCAACAAGTTCGGAAATCACGCAGGTATCAAGGAGGTAGGTCATGGGGTGAAGGCATCGCGGGGAAGGGTGCGATCTCGACTCAGATCAAGTTCTTCATTAAGTTCAGCTAGAGGGGATTGACGGAAAAACTCTGAGAGTTTGCTTGGTTGATCTGGGTGGGTGTTGTTGTGTGTGGTCAGGCTTTGAGCAAGGAGTTGGATGATGTACAGTTTATCGTTGGGGGAAAGCTGAAGGAGCTGTTGTTCGAGTTCTTGGATAGGCATGATGGGGTTTAAGTAGAAGATAAATTTATTCTACTTTCAGCGTCAGGGGTTAATTTAGTTTGACTCGTTTTTTACCCTCTCTTTTTTTGACGAATGACTATTAACTCATGTAGCAAATTAACAGCGATTGTGTTAGCTGGCGGTAAAAGTTCTCGCATGGGTCAAGATAAAGCCTTGATTCCCATTCAAGGGATACCATTGTTGCAGCGAGTTTGTAGCATTGCTCAAAGCTGTGCTGAGGTTGTTTATGTAGTAACTCCCTGGCCAGAACGCTATCAAGATTTACTTTTGGCTGGTTGTAAGTTTATTCGGGAAGTACCTTTGTCTGGAGAATCTCTAGCCCACGGGCCTCTAGTTGGATTTGCCCAAGGGCTAGCTGAAGTCAAGACAGAATGGGTGCTGCTGCTAGCTTGCGATTTACCGAGGTTGCGGGTTGAGGTGTTGCAAGATTGGATAACTAGACTCGATCGCGTGGGGGATAATGCGATCGCAGCTTTAGCTTGTCATCCCAAAGGTTGGGAACCTCTGTGTGGTTTCTATCGCCGTCGCTGTCTGCCACAACTCCTAGAGTTTATCAACCAAGGCGGGCGATCGTTTCAGCAGTGGCTTCGACAATATCCTGTAGAAGTTTTGCCCTTAGCAGAACCCGAAATGCTATTTAACTGTAATACACCAGAGGACTTGGCTTGAAATTGAGTTGAAAAGTGGGGATTTAATCGCGAACTGAACCTACCGAAACTCTGGTAATAAAGTCATTTTTCGGACGATCGAACAGAATTCAGAAGTCAGAATTCAGTTGGGTATTCTGTATGACACAACGACCGGCGGTAGTTGAGCGCAGTCGAAATCTCAGTGCATCGCTGGCGGATAGCGCAGCCTAAAGGCTTCTTTTTTCTCAAAAGGAAATGCGCTCGCGTTCGAGAGGCTTCTCTTTCAGAAACGCATAGCGTCTTGATTCTGAATTCTGAATTCTGACTCCTGAATTATTGCCTATTCAACGTTTTAGCCCTAACGTGGAACTGCTAACTATATGTATTAAGGATGCTAGGAGGAATCATGGGGCAGACACAGGGGCTAGGACAGATTATCATCCTGAATGGTGTCCCGCGATCGGGGAAGTCGAGCATTGTCGCAGTGATTCAGGAGACATTTGATGGTCTGTGGATGAATTTGGGTGTTGATAGGTTTATACAAATGACTCCTGCACGATACCTGCCTGGGATCGGTTTGCGGCCAGGGGGAGAACGCCAGGACATCGAACCCCTTGTTCCCATTCTTTACAGCGCCATGTATGAGTCTATCGCTGCCCACAGCCGCTTGGGTCTGAATGTCGTGGTTGATGTCGGACACCATGACGCCTACGCAATCAAGCGGGACATTCTGGCTGATAGTGCCCGACGTTTGAAGGGATTGCCGGTTTTGTTCGTAGGCGTTCACTGCCCCATTGAAATCGTTATGGAACGACGACAAAACACGGGGTGGAACGTGGGAAGTACAGCTGACTCCCCAATACCACATCCGGTTCAGTTATGGCAACGTGAAGTCCACATCCCTGGCATCTATGACCTTGAAGTTGATACCTCTTTGTTAAGCCCAGGTGCGTGTGCTGAGATGATACGCCAGTACCTCGCAGATAGTCCAGCACCGTCGGCATTCCAACGACTCGCTGCACAATATACTTAAGCTGTATTTATGACTGCGATCGCTATATTTGGGATGAATTTGTAAAGTGTGTGATTCTATAAGTTGAAAGGGAAATTCAATCCCTTTCCACTAATTCTGCAAAAAGTCTACTTAACTCGACAGAATTTGCGATCGCTATCACTCTGAGGATATTGCCAAGAATAGGCAAAGTGGCTAACTCCCTTCAGTTGCGGGGCAAATTTGCGAAGTGCTTGCATTTGCACTTCTAGGGATGGACGATTACTAACAGGTTTTCCCCACTGACCGGCTAAAGCTGGGATTATCTGTGTACCCGGTTTTGCCATACTCAAAACCCGTTGCACTTGCGACACGATACAACTGACATTACCGCAATTTCCATAAGCCATAGGATGCCACTCTAATGTATTGGGGAAACGATCCCAAGGTTGCAAACGCGAATCATACCCTTGTCCAACAGTTTGGTTGCCATCAGGAAAAAACACCACTCCTGTAGAAACACCTTGCTGTTTTGCTGGGTAACTAGCGATGGTGACAAAATCTAGAATTCCTTGCATAGCGTGGGCAACGGCAAGCTGCCACAACTCCCATTGCAAAACTGGTTGTCTATCGGTTGCAGGCAGGATTGACTTTTGCGCTAGTGGGAGAGTGCGTCCTTGCCAAAGGGGTTCTCCTTCCTGGGGATAAAGTTTATCGACTTCCGCGACATCTCCACCAGTGACGAATCCCTTGCTTAAAAAGCGGCGAATTAAGTCCAGCCCTTTGTAATTCTGTGCCCGTTTGAATAAAGCTTCTTGGGTTGCCGGACTAAATAGCCATAAATCTGAAACTTTGGTGGCGATGGAATCACTTCCCGCTTGGCGGGGATAACGCACGTAATCCAATAGCAAGCCATCTGGACGACGGCGCAAAACTTCTTGTACCAATTTGTAGTAGTCGCGTTTTGCTTGCAAGTTGTAGGGGTCGATAAATAGTTGAGAGCCATTATCTACCACATATAAACTCGTTTGACCTTTGCCATTACGAGCGATCGCACCTTCTCTATCTGGGCGCTGGGCGTAAGTATAACCGAAATTTGTGGTAAACATCCAAGCATAGACCTTCAAACCACGTTGCCGACCTTTTTTTATTGCCGTGGCGAGTATATCAATGTTTTCTGCCCCTGGAGTACGAATCACAGCAGGCCAAACCGTCGGGTTAGCTCTTGCTGGTAATAGTACCTGCCCATCGTAAAATACTTCTATATAAACTTGGTTATAGCCGCCATTAACAATCCGATCCATAACCTGATCGATTATTCCTGGCTGAATGTCACAGGGATACAATCGTAACCAAAGGGCTTGGGTTTGCGGCCAAGTTCGAGAGCGACATTCCTTTAATTTCTGTGCCTGTTCTTGTATTATGCTTTGGTAACGCGTTTGAGCATCTTGTTTGCCTTTGAGCGCTGACAAACGCAAGTTTTCTTTTTGTTGCGCCGCCGCTGATGATAACTGACAATACTCAGTTACTTGCGCCCTTGCTGGCTCGCTTCTCAAGTTGGGGAGCAACAAACTACTAGTAAAAACAACAGCGAATAAGCGCCGCCAAAATAATATCGATCTTGCAACGTTCAAGGGACAGTTAGACATACCTACCAGTAGATGAACAAATTCAAAAGAGTTTCAGACAGAAATTTAAACTCCGACTGTAGCTTGCTTCCCGCAGGATAACTGAGCGGAGGTAAAGTGACACTGGCTCAGAGCTACGTATTAACGTTCGGTCTTAAAGCCTTTAATTTGCGATAATAAACGATCCCAACTCAAATAATTGTGGGCAACGTGTATCGAATTATATAGTTAAATACTAAGGGTTTTAAAACCTATTTTTTAAGACTCTCAAAGGTCTATTTCTGTTGCCGTATTTTTGTATAGCGGTTTCCAGTGCATGAAGTAGATATCAAAACTTCACCCCCAATGCGGATGCATCGGCTCACATTGTTAATGCATCGGCTCACATTGTTAATGCGTCGGCTTGCATTGTTAATGCATCGGTTCGCATTGTTAATGCATCGGTTCGCATTGTTAATGCATCGGCTTGCATTGTTAATGCATCGGCTTGCATTGTTACAGCAGTTCTCAA
Organism: Nostoc sp. LEGE 12454; assembly: GCF_056620565.1. Taxonomy (NCBI): domain Bacteria; kingdom Bacillati; phylum Cyanobacteriota; class Cyanophyceae; order Nostocales; family Nostocaceae; genus Nostoc; species Nostoc sp. LEGE 12454. Next base: position 249,198 of record NZ_JBWQXL010000004.1, on the reverse strand, counting down.
GTAAATGAGCTATAAAATGCAAGACTTACGCATCAGATATAAAGAGTTTCTGCCTCCTGCCTTCTGCCTTCTGCCTCCTGCCTCCTGCCTTCTGCCTCCTGCCTTCTGCCTTCTGCCTCCTGCCTCCTGCCTTCTGCCTCCTGCCTTCTGCCTTCTGCCTCCTGCCTCCTGCCTCCTGCCTTCTGCCTTGACAAACAAAATAGTCAGGAGTCAAAACTTTTGACACCTGACTATTGATGATGGAGTAAGCAATAGTTAATAGCTAACCGCCACGTTTCAACGCCGTCTCTACCTGCTGTAACTCTTTCTCTAGACGATTTTTGAGTTTTTCGGGTACGGGACGATTTGGGTAAGAACTGTAATGTCCAGCCAGAGAATTGAGGGCTGTTCGTATGGTTGTAAACGAGCCAAGACCAGAAACAGAGTTAACCCGCTGGTAGCGAGCTGAAAAGTCATTAATTTTTTGACGCGCTTCTGCTTGAATTGCTGCCTTGTCTGGTGAATCTTGTGAAAGATCCAGAGCTTGTCTCATAATATTGACCACAGCTAAGGTGTCTTGACGATAATCCCCAGTCAAACTATCTGGACTGCCAGAACAACCCATTAAGCCGATAGCTACAACCAAAACCAGCGCAAGCAAACGCGACCAATAGCGCTTCATATGCATTAAGTAAAAGAATACGTAAATCAACGTCCATCCTATCTTGGATTGGTAACTTGGGGATCAATTGAGTGAAGAGTGGGGCAGGGGGGCAGGGGAGCAGGGGGGCAGGGGGGCAGGGGAGCAGGGGAGCAGGGGAGCAGGGAGCAGGGGAGCAAGGGAGCAGGGAGCAGGGGAGCAGGGAGCAGGGGAGCAGGGGAGCAGGGGAGCAGAGGAGAAGTAACAGTAAGTCTTATCCTCTGCCTCTTGTGCCCAATGATTAACGACTAATAACTTTTTGATATAGAGTATCTCGTTGTTGGTAAGGTCGTTCTAAAGAAGCGATCGCAGTTTGCAAGGTTTCTACTTCCATACACGTACCACCTAAAGCACCTGCCATTGTGGTAATATGTTCCTCCATTAAAGTGCCGCCGATATCGTTGCAACCCCAAGCTAAGGCTTCTGTCGCGCCTGCAAGCCCCAGTTTTACCCAACTCTGCTGATGGTTGGGAATCCAATTACCTAAGTAAATCCGCGCTACAGCCCCTAGCAGCAGTGCATCATTTAAAACTGGTTGATCGCGTCCAACACGGCGACGTAAGGATTTGGGCGCTTCTTGTCCCACGAAGGGTAATAAAATAAACTCTGTGATTCTTGCTGGATATCCCCGATCGATGGCGGTTTTTTGAAGCGATCGCAATTTTTCTAAATGCCCGATTTGCTGTTCGTGGGTTTCAATATGCCCAGATAACATGGTGCTAGTGGTATGCAAGCCTAATTTGTGAGCGGTACTGACAATTTCTAGCCAAGTGGCTGTGTCAATCTTCTCTGGACACAATATCCGCCTTACTTCATCGTCCAACACTTCCGCTGCTGTTCCCGGCATTGAGCCAACACCAGCATCGCGCAAAGCAGTAATCACCTCAGCATATTCCAGTCCATCAAGTCTGGCGATAAATTGCACCTCTTGGGGAGAGAAAGCGTGTAAATGTATGTGGGGAAATTCCTGTTTAATCGTTTCTACGACTTTGAGATAATAGGGCAAAGATTTACCATTTATCAGTGCTTGTGGATTTAACCCCCCCTGCATACAGATTTCTGTCGCACCCCGTTGTACTGCATCTGTAGCTTTTTCCAAAATTTGCGCCGAATCTAACCAGTATGCATCGGCATCGCCATCATCTCGACGGAATGCACAAAAACTACAGTGCTGCTCACAAATATTAGTAAAGTTAATATTACGGTTAATTATGTAGGTGACAGTATCGCCTGCTTGTCTGTGGCGGAGTGTATCTGATGTAGTACGTATTGCTGCGATCGCCTCTGGCTCTGTTTGTTGTAACAATACCACTCCCTCTTCGGGAGATAAGTCGTATCCCATCAAAGCACGTTCCAGAATTGTTTCAAACCCAATTTGTGTCAGCATTACTTTCTTAATTTCTCGGTAAATATTAATTTTATGAGCTTGTAAATAATAAAATTCTACTTAATCAATATACCAATTTATTGAAAATCCCAAGCTTGAACATAAGTTTTACCTTGAAAGCTGTTAAAAGAGCTTATTTTATCCCATGACACTACCTTTTTATAGTTTATAAAACCCATTAATAAAAAAATAGTTGTGATTGAACCACAACTATTTTAATTGATTAATTTACATCTTTGTATTAGTAGGAATCTTTAGTAAAACTCTGATATTACTAATTTGTCCTTGCTTGTGGTTTTCGTCGATGTTGTATTAGCAATCCAATCGCCATACCAATGCCGACAAAGGCTGTAAAGTAGAATAAACCAATTAATCGGATGTACATTGGTGGTGCGATCGCTTCAACTTCAACTTCCTGCGCTACTTTCACTGGTGTAAATTGACGGCTAGATCCTGGTAGAGGAGTGGCTTCCACCTCGATTTTGTGGGGTGAACCATCAAAAAACTGTTCAAGCCATGTTAACTTCCCTTGTTCGTCGGGAATACCTTTGTAGTCAAAGACTGTTAAATTGTGTTCTGTAGCGATCGCTTTTACTTGCAAAGCTACATCTGTTATAGGCTGTCCGGTTGCGGTATCTTTCACCTGTAACGCTAAATTCGCAAGTTTTCCGACAGTTGCGTTTTTATCTCCGCCAAGGTTAATTTCTAATCCCTGAGATTTTTGAGATGATGGTGCGATCGTTTCAGTACTAGTTGAGTGATGTTCGCTGCCATGAGCTTCTGCAACTTCTGCACTAATATTGATAACTAATAGGGTTACTATAGCCACTACAGTTAATGCACTTAATAAAAGGCGGACTGACTGTGGTGCGATTTCTCCTTGTTGTAGTTCTTCTTGTCCACCGATAACCCAACCACCCAACAATCCAAGTGACAATAAAATAGCTGCGATTACAACAAAATATTTATATTTGATTGGGTTTTCGTGGACATTGAGATTTAAAGTTTGTTCATAAGCAGTAAAAGTGTTTGCTACCAAGGGTGACACTTTAACTAACAGTTGGTAATTACCACGAATGGGTAACATCTGCTGAATTTCTAGCTTACCATCAGGTGCATTGGCATTCATTTGCAACAATTTTGTTCCCTCAACAATGGGAAAATCTGTTGTTAACCAAGGATTACGCGGTGGTGTCAGAATTTGTAAATTAATTTTGGCATTTGTTAAAGATTTACCCGCAGCATCAACAGCTTGTAAAGTTAAAGTAACAGGAGATTGCGGTTTTTCTGCCTCTGCTTCAAAAGGAAGAATACGTTCTAAAGGTGGGTTGGTGGAAAGTAGCACTCTAGATGTAGAAATTTGGGAACTTCCCACAAATGAATAAAGAACTGACAAAACAATGCAAACAGTGCTGATAACTCCAAAAATTCGATATTTTTTCATACGAACCTACGGTAAATGTGAAGCTCATGTAATTTCTGCAAGTTAAACTTTCATAGCAATGGATGAAAGTTACTCCAGATTATTATTACTAAGTAAAAAAATTCCAGTTAAAGAATTAGTCAGAAATCAGACATCATCTTATACCAATTTAATGTGAAGCTGCACTAAATGAGTAACTGTCTATTCTTGGCGTTCTTCTCTAACGAGACGCTACGCGAAGGCGTTCTTGGCGGTTCGTTTAATATTCTGTGCATCTTCATAAAGAATTGGTATCAAGTTAAGGTGATGTAGAGATGATAAACAAAGCATCTCTACAAAACCTAAAAGTTATTTTCCAGCAAAAAACTGGTGCGAAATGTGCACTATTTTAGCGTCATAACTTTGTTATGTGATGTAGCAAAGCTTCATGCACCTAAAAATCTTTGGATTATGATAATTTAGTGACATGCAACGCCTAATGTGTGGTGACGCGCTGAGTGTGCTGTGTTATGAACCGCAGGATAGGTGGAGAACAAAACAGTCCAGATAACTAAAGAAGATAGAAGCATATAAAGTGTTACCTGCACAGGCTTGGATAAGGTAATACCTGCGGTCTTCTGCAATAGTGAAATATGAGAAAAACTAGTCATTTTTGACCTCCTAATAATAAATTTCGGTAGTTCATCAATCAAAGGGCATAACGCCGCTTGATTGCAAAAAGATATACCATCAACTTTGTATTTGACAAGTGTGTATCAAATGTATTGTGTAATTCGACTTTAGTGAATACTATACTATCCTTTGACATCGGCCGATCGCGATGCAGAAATCTACACATAAAGTCCATACAAATAACAAAAGAATGACACATGATTTTGAGTGACGGCATTTTCAGCGCTGCTAACACGAAGGTAACAGATAAAAATTAAAAATTAAAAGTTCTTACGTTGCCAAGCATTCAAAAATCCTTGAATAAAGGTAACTTCTGTTATCTCTAAACCAATTCAATACACTAGAGATTAGCAATAGTTTTTTGCTTGTGTCCATATTCAAGGTGTTATTATACTCATTATTTATACTGTAAGTATTGCTGAAGCAATAAGTATATCAGGAAGATGTATGAAACAGCTAGTTTTGTGTAAAGGTTATTTATACATAACTAAGCGTATAACTACAGTTAAAATCACGAAAATATTGCGATAGTTTTTAGAGTTCGATCTAGATTCAATAACTTAACTGGCAATTTAGAAGCACTGAAAAATTATTGACAATAATTATTAATTCCTCTAATATCTAAAAGCAATTGCAAATCTTTTGCAATTCTTTTTTGGCGCTAACTGTAACTAAATGTCATGCCCAACAACTTCGTTCTAGGTAACGGAAAACCTTGGAGCCGCCGTCAATTATTGCAGCTGGGCCTAGCAGGTGCTGGAATAACTGGTGCAGCTGGACTTTGGCAGATGCTAAATCTACCAAGTAAGTCAATCGTTAAAGTGCCACCATTCGATAGGTCAGCACCAGACGATGTTACTAACCCAATGAAGATGTTGAGAGATTTTGATTATGGGACGGTAAAGCAAGAAAATGGGCGAACTATCCGCGAATTTAAGTTAACTGCTGGTTCTTCCATCATAAAGCTCAATAGTGCTGTCTCTTACAACATCTGGGATTTAAACGGTCGCATACCAGGGCCAACGCTACGGGCAAAACAGGGCGATCGCATCCGGGTACTATTTCTCAACAACGCGGGACATTCTCACTCTTTGCATTTTCATGGCGTTCATCCAGCAGAAATGGATGGTGTTCGCCCAATCAGCAATGGTAATGCCACAATCTACGAATTTGATGCTGAACCTTATGGCGTTCATTTATACCACTGTCATATTGAACCAGTGACCCGTCACATTGCCAAGGGACTGTACGGAATGTTTATCATCGATCCACCGACTCCTCGTCCCCCAGCTGATGAAATCGTACTAGTGATGGGTGGATATGACGTGAATGATGATAGCCATAACGATTATTACGCCTTCAACGGTCTGCCCCACTATTACATGCATCATCCCATTGGTATTTACAAAGATCAGTTGATTCGGTTGTATGTCCTCAACATCATTGAATACGATCCGGCAGTGACGTTTCATCTCCACGCCAACTTCTTTGATGTTTATCGCTCTGGTATGACTATGACTCCTAGCGAGAAAGCAGATGTGATTACGATGGGTGTCGCAGAAAGGCACATCTTAGAATTTGCTTTTCGTTATCCAGGTAAGTATATGTTCCATCCCCATCAAGATGCGATCGCAGAAAACGGTTGCATGGGTCAATTTGAAGTACTTGCTGAAAGTAACTCTCAAAATAATGTTAAACATTCCTGACAATATTATTAGTAATTTGTAATTAATTTATTAAAGTTTCCGTAAGTAGTTGATAAAAAATCTCATTATATGCAACAGTAAAATCTATGACAATCTGTCAAACAAACTACTTTCTAGATAATAGTTTGAAATGTTTCAATTAATACCTTTTAATTAGTGTGAGGAGCAAAAATGATAAAACTTCGTTATATATGTTTAGCAGCAGCAGCAGCGGTAATAGTTACCTTGAGTTCCTGTAGTAATACCCCAACCGCAGAAAATCCATCAGCACCAGTTGCTAGCACTCCAGCTACAGAGGCAGTAAGTAATAACAGTCATAGTGGTCACGGTAGCAAAGAAAAAATTAACATTAATAGTGCTATCTTGTCAGAATTAGATAAGTTTGAAGCCAAACTAGGTGTTCCAGCTTTATCTAACAAAATCCAGGCAGGTCGTCCTTATGGAAAACCAGAAGATTTAGTTACTAAAAAAATAATTACTCAAGAACAGTTCGACCAAATTAAAGACCAGGTTGGCGTTCAGGAAGTGGTACTCACGGGTGAGGCAAAAGATGTTGATTATATGTCTAAATTAGGCTTAATGAAAGGGCATCTTTTGGTAGCCAAAGAACTGCTAGATCAGAATCAGCCGAAACAGGCAGAACCTCATATTGGGCATCCAGTAGAAGAGATTTACGTTGATGTAGAAGATCAACTTAATGAACGTAAAGTCAAAGAATTTAAGACAACTTTAGTAAGTTTGCAAGATTTAGTGAAATCTAGTCCGAAGGATAGCAAAGTTAAAACTAATTTTACTTCTTCAATGCAAGCAGTTGATGGAGCGATCGCAGCTTTGCCAGCAGATCAACGCTCAAAACCAGGATTTGCGCTCCAAGTAATTAACGAACTACTAGATTCAGCTAACTCCGAATATGGTGCGGCGATCGCAAATGGTAAAGTAACCGCGCCAATTGAGTATCAAGACTCCCGTGGTTTTGTCTTTTACGCCAATGAATTATACAAAGGAATTTCTAGTCAAGTAGCTCAAGCAGATCCCGAAGCACACAAAGCGATCGACACTAGTTTTACTGAACTCATAAAAGTTTGGCCCGCCGCCATCCCACCAGCAAAAGCAGTAAAAATTCCTAATGATGTTACCAAGCTAGTGAAAACCATTGAGGAAAACTCTCAAAAAGTGGTTGACAAATCCAATACCCAAGCACAGCGATAACACTTTAATTTAATGGGAAGTATAGGTTAAAGAGTTTAAACTAGTAGGAGTTAGGAGTTATGAATTATGAGTTATGAATCCCAAAATACTAACTCTTAACTTCCAACTCCTCACTCCTAACTAATTACACTCCCTTCGTTACTTTAACTAACAACTGATGCAAGAACTTGACCATAAAAAGACTATTGACCTGCTGAACGCCATCATGGAATTTGAACTAGCAGGAGTAGTGCGCTACACACATTATTCTTTGATGGTAACTGGCCCTAACCGTATTCCAATTGTGGCTTTTTTCAAAGCACAGGCAAGTGAATCTTTACTTCATGCCGAACAAGTGGGAGAAATTCTCACTGGTTTAGATGGGCATCCCTCCCTGAAAATCGCCCCAATGGAAGAAACCTACCAGCATAAAGTCAAGGATATCTTGGAAGAAAGTTTATCCCATGAAAAAAAGGCATTGGAGCTGTATAAAAAATTGCTCGAAACTGTCACCAATGCCAGCATTTACCTTGAAGAATTCGCTCGCGGTATGATTGGACAAGAAGAGATGCATAATCTCGAACTGAAAAAGATGCTACGCGATTTTGGTTAATAGTCATTAGTCATTAGTCATTAGTCCTTAGTCATTGGTCATTAGTCAAAAAGAAATTCAAAGGACAAAGGACAGATGACAAAGGACAAAGGACTAATGACAAAGGACAAAAGACAAAGGACAAAAGATGAATTTTAGTACTGCTCTACCTACTTTTGTAATAACACTTCGAGAAGGAGTGGAAGCTGCCCTTGTTGTTGGCATTGTGCTAGCTTTGCTGAAAAAAGCTAAACAATCCCGACTCAATTCATGGGTATATGCTGGTGTCGGCGTTGGCATTGTCGTCAGTGCCTTAATAGGCGTGTTATTCAGTTGGATAATTCAAGTACTGGGAGCCGCGAATCCTCAATACACCACCGTAGTTGAACCAGCGCTAGAAGGTGTATTTAGTGTATTAGCGATCGCAATGCTCAGTTGGATGCTAATCTGGATGACCAAACAAGCCAGATTCATGAAAGCTACAGTTGAGGGAGCGGTAACACAAGCACTGACACAAAACTCAAATGCTGGCTGGGGTGTTTTTACTTTAATTTTAATTGCCGTTGTCCGCGAAGGGTTTGAAACTGTTCTCTTCGTTGCAGCTAATTTTCAACAGGGATTAATGCCAGCCTTGGGCGCTATTGCTGGTTTGGTAGCCGCATCTGCCATTGGGGTACTGCTATTTAAATGGGGTGTCAAAATTAACATCCGCCAGTTTTTCCAGGTAATGGGCATTTTATTAGTGTTGATTGTCGCTGGATTGGTAGTTTCAGCCTTGAAACATTTTGATGAAGCTGTAGCTAACCTTGCCCTTAGCAGTCGTGCCACAGAAAACCTTTGTTTCTATTACGAACGTTTTACAAAAGTCCACTCCTGTATTTTGGGACCAATGGTTTCCAATACTTCCACAATCTTACCTGACGAACAGTTTCCTGGGATTATTCTCAAATCTTTATTTGGCTATAGAGACAATCTCTATCTTGTACAAGCAGTGGGATACGTGGGATTTTTACTCACCATTGGAGGGCTGTATTTCCGCAGCCTTGGGGGTGCTTCTTCTGAAGGTAAAAAGAATGTCCCTTTTGGTCAAAAACCAATTAGTTCTGCAAAAGATTAAAAGCACAGTCAGTTACCTCGTTTGCAGTCTCCCTTATTCCCAGTCTATGACTGGGAATCGCCTTTGGATAGCTACGCTTATGTCGATTTAGAAGTAGCTGCCTTAGTTAAAACCACAGTTAATATTTTTGCCATTGTAATTGAATACAAATGTTTTCAAGTAATACCAATTTGAAAAAATAATGCAACTATTTGTAGAGACGCGATTCATCGCGTCTTTAGCCAAGGACGTGTTGCAATCATTAATTGAATTGGTGTAATCAAAAAAGTAAATGAGCAAAGTTTTTATATTAAATTCCTTACTGTTACTTTCTCAAATACCCAATCAAGAAGCAAAATTTTTAGAGTTAAAAAATAAACTAGAAAATAAAGGGTTTCAGGTAATCATTGCACTACCACCAAAGCGAGGAGCTTATGGTTTACTAAGAGAAGCTGACAAAAAAATCTGGATCAATCCCGTAGTGTTTGAGTTACATATTGGAATTCAAACACTAATCCATGAAACTGTTCATGCAGCCCAGGTATGTGCCGGAAAAGGAAAAATAAAAGCTTTAGGTTTAGACATTCAACCAAGCAATTATGCTCGACCATTTTTTAGGCGCTATACCGATGTCAAACGACAAGATTTAGAAAAAGAAGCTTATGCAGTGCAAACTCAACCTAATAGTTTTGAATTAGCTATATCTCTTCTTCAACAACACTGTAAATAGCTAGTTTAGTAGATGCAAAAGCTGAAGCGCCTTTATTTAACTGCTTTGTAATACAAAGTGTTGTTAAGTAAGAATATTGAGTGCAAAGAATGCTTTAAAGCACGAATTTGTTAATGATTTTTTAGTAAAAAATAACAATACAGATGCTTTGCAGCAGTTTCAAAGTAATTGGAATGTTAAACTAATCATATAGCGCTTCTGGGTTGAGTGCAATAAATACAGACCTAACCCCCAGCCCCTTCCCTACTAGCGTTGGGGAGTAAAATTCAAAGCCTCTCTCCTTTTAGGAGCAAGGTTTGGAGAGAGGTCAAACTGTATTGCTTCCATTCGAGAACCGCTATAGTAATTGTCAAATTTATGTTGTCTTACGATCTATCGGGTACACGCATTTATAAGACGGTTTGGAAAACTAGGTTCTCTAGTATTAACTTGACACTCCTTTTTTTCAACTTCCCTGCTGTTTTTGATAACTCCTATAAAAATTCTCTCTTGTTGTAACTCAAATCGGCAAATAGCGTCATCAGAAGTGATGAAACTCGGTTCAAAGTTCTCATAAACACTAAAAATTTTACCATTTGGACATTCTACTCGCTCAACAAGATTAATATGATTACCTAGAGCGAATTGTACGATAAACACAAAAAGAATGAAACAGCCAAAAAATCCTGTTACTAGAATACTAAAAAATTTTAGCAAGTCTTCTTTGAACAAAAAGCTATTGATAAATAGTAATAAAGGTGTGATATAAAAATATAATGTGGTAATTTTGTTGAATAGGTCAAACTCAAAAATAATTTTGCTTGACCAATTTAAATCCCAGTTAAAAACGAGCGGTATTAGACTAATTATAATAACCACTAAGTTATCTGAAGGTCTATCAAGTCTACTTATCAAGAACAAACGAACCCATCGCCAAAAGTTTTTGACAAGTTTAGCAATCTGCATCTTTAAATACTGGTATCTATAAATAATACTCCTTAATATAGCACTCAGATTTTATTTTTGAAAACATACTGACACTGAAAAGGCTGTTTGATCGGGATTTTATCTAAAATCATCTCCGATAAATCCATCCTTTATTGACTGTTCTCCCAGTATCGAGCTAAGTACCCTGTGGTGCAAATAACGCTTGCTTAAGCTGCTGACAAGCTTTTTCTATTGCATCTATACTACCTGGATTCACTAGGCCAAAATAATCAAACACATAGACTCGATTATTTTTAGTTGCTTGTAGTTGCTGCCAAAAATTTTCCTTTTTCAAAGAATCTAAAAGCGTCGCTTCCGAATTTCCTTGTGGAGGATTAACTAAAATTATCACCTCTGGATTTGCTTCTAAAACTTTCTCAGCCGAAAGCGTCACATAGCCACCGATTGGACTTTTTCCTTGTAAATCTGCTGCTATATTTTTCGCCTGGAATTTCGCCAGTAAATCCCCTGCCCAACTGTTTTTATTCGGCGCTAAAATTGGTTGACGACTGACCAGTACTAGAGTAGAAGGACTCTGAGTTAGTTTATCTGGTAAGAAAGTTTTATAACGATTTAACAAAGGCTGAGGATTGGCATTAATTAACTCAGCGAGCTTTTTAGTAAGTTCTTCTAGAGATTCCCAGCTATTCACTTTAGTGAGCAAAGTTTGAATACCTAGCTGCTGAAGTTTTTGAATTGGAATGTTAGAAAAACCTTCAGCACCAATAACTAAATCTGGTTTTAGCGCTACCACTTTCTCTAAATTTGGCGGACTTTGGCCTTCCCTAACGCGGGGAATATCCTTGAATCTTAAGTCATTCTTAAATAATTTACTACCGGTGATTCCAACAACTTTTTTTCGATCGAGTCGAGAGATAATATCAGCAGAAAGAGAAGAAAGAGCAACTACTCTTTTTGCCGATCCTTTTGGTAATTGCCGAGAGTTCGTGTTAGTCGCATCAGTGGCATTTTCCACTTTTGTTTGTAGTTGCTGAGTATTTGCAGTGGTACAAGCAACTAAAACTATACTCAACAAAATTGCTAAAGCAGATAGGAGCCAACGACGATACATATTAAAATTCCTTCTGGGGTAATAATGGTATAAAATTGATATAGAGTAGGGCTGTTGTAATTACTAACACAGATATACACCCATACTAATGTAATTCTTCCAATCCCCCAGTTAAACTTATTTGGTCTCCATCCAATTTTCACCGACACGTGCATCTACCAGTAACGGTACACTCAACTGCACTGCATTTTCCATCACTGACTTAATTTGTAGTTGTAATTCTTCCCACTCATTAAGGGGAATTTCAAACACTAATTCATCGTGAACTTGCAACAACAAACGCGCCTGATAGTTCTTCAAAACCTCATGCAATCTCACCATTGCAATTTTGATAATATCAGCATTGGAACCTTGAATTGGTGCATTAGCCGCGGAGCGTAATAAACCTGCATCAAAAGCACCTAAATTCTTCAATTTACTCAGATCGATATCTTCTGGGTTGCTGCCTTTTAATTTGCGTAAACTGTTATTAGTAAAGTCAAAATAGCGACGGCGACCGAAAATAGTTTCTACATAACCAAGAGCGATCGCTTCTTTTTTCACTCGCTCCAAATATGCAAAAACTTTCGGATATCGTTCATTAAACCGCTTAATGAACTCGTTGGCAATGGACTTATCTATCCCAGTTGAGCGCGAAAACCTGAGAGAACCCATTCCATAAATAACGCCAAAATTGATAGTTTTTGCTATTCCTCGTTCTTCTGAGGTGATATTTTCTCTTTCAAAAACTAACCGCGCCGTCACAGTATGAACATCTTCATTTTGCTGATATGCTTGCACTAATATCGGCTCTTGACTCAAATGAGCCAAAATCCGTAATTCAATTTGTGAGTAATCAGCAGCCACCATTAACCAACCAGGTTCTGGTAAAAACGCCTTCCGAATCTGGCGACTAAAAGCTGTACGAATGGGAATATTTTGCAAATTCGGATTAGAAGAAGATAACCTACCAGTTGATGTTGCTGCTTGGTTAAAATCAGTATGTACTCGCTGGGTATCTGGACGTACTAATGCAGGTAATGCATCAACATAAGTAGACTTTAATTTAGATAGGGTGCGATACTCAACAATCGCTTCAACAAATCCAGTTTTATCATCTTCTTGAAGTCTTTCCAGTGTTGCTGCATCTGTAGAGTAGCCCGTTTGAATTTTACGAGAATGTTTGGTGCTTAACCCCAATTTTTCAAACAAAATTTGGCTCAACTGCTTAGGAGAACCCAAGTTAAAGTTTTCCCCAGCTATTTCAGTTGCTTCTTCTTTTAACCTGGCTAACTCAGTTTCTAAATGCTGCGAAAGTTCTTGTAAATAAGCTGAATTAATCCGAACACCTGTGTATTCCATTTCGGCTAAAACTGCTTCTAGCGGCTGTTCCACTTCCACTAAGAGCTTAGATAAAGCTGGAATTTTATCCAGATCCTCGCGCAATTTCGACACTAAACCAAAGGTAGAATAAGCATCCATTCCACAGTAATCTGCAACGGCGGGAATATCTATATCAGCGATATTTTTGCCTTTAGGAACTAAATCTAAGTAACTTTTAGCTATCAATCCCAAATATCGCTGCGACAAATCCATCAAATTATGGCTTGAATCTGGATTTAGAATATAACTTGCCAGCATGGGATCGAACACCACTCCCGCCAAGTTAATTCCTTGAATCCTAAAAACTAAGCGATCAAATTTAGCATTTTGTAAAGCTTTAGGATAATCGGCACTTTCGAGAATTGGGCGTAATGCTTCCAGCACTAAATCTTTATTTAAATTTTCCCCAATTTTGTGCCCCACAGGAATATAGGCTACTTCATCTGGTTGGGTTCCCCAACAGCAACCAATTCCTACTAACTCAGCGTCTCTTGGTTCTAAATCGGTGGTTTCAGTATCCCAAGCAACGGGTGTTTCTGGATTAGTGAATTTTAGCAAAACTTTCACTAACTCAGTTAATTTGGCTTTGGTGTTGATGATACGTGGTGTAATTGGAGAAGTAGATTGTTGTGGAACTGCGGCTGTATCACTAGCACTAAAAAACCACAAATCATTATCTTCATCAGCGCTGAATTTTGAGTTAGTAAAATTGGAATTACTTGCATTTATTTTGGCTTCTTGCTTTTCTTCAACTTGTCCGCCAAAACGTTGCTGAAGGTCGTTGATTCTACCTAAAAAAGACTTAAATTCTAACTTTTCTAAAATTGGTGATAAAACGTTTGTATCAAAGCCTTTTAATTTGCAATCTTCTAAATCAAATTCTATAGGAACATCTAAAACTATGGTTGCCAAATAGCGAGACTTCTCGGCATCTTCTTTACCGACTGCGAGTTTTTTCTGAGTTGCGCCTTTAATTTCATCTAACGCAGCATAAACATTCTCAAGTGAACCGTATGTATTCAGCAGCTGCACTGCTGTTTTTTCGCCAATTCCCTTGACACCAGGAATATTATCTGATTTATCACCACAAAGAGCTTTAAAATCAACAATTTGTGAAGGTAAAACGCCCATCTTCTCTTTGACTTGTTCTGCTTTAAATTCCGTGATGCTATTTGTAGAGCGCTTAAGGGCATCTGGACTAAAATTCAGAACAGTGATTTCTTTGTCAGAGTCGATTAGTTGAAATAAATCGCGATCGCCAGTCAGAATCTTCACTTTATACCCAGCCGCAGTTACTCGCTGTGCTAAGGTTCCTAAAACATCATCAGCCTCAAAACCAGGGGCAGTGAAAAAGGGCAGATTGAAGCCATTTAGCAACTCATGCAGGTTTGCTAAGTCGGGAATAAAGTCTTCTGGTGTTTCCGGGCGATCGGCTTTATAAGTCTCGTCCGCTTCGTGGCGAAAAGTTGCCTCAGCCAAATCAAAAGCGATCGCCATTGCTTGAGGCTGTTGTGTTGCCATTACCTCCAACAGGCACTTCACAAAACCAAAACATATACTGGTGGGAATGCCTGTTTTGGTACGCAGTCCTCCATCTCGCCCTTTGGCGAAAGCAAAGTATGAACGATAAGCCAAGGAGTGTCCATCTACGAGGATGAACGTGGGGCGTGTTGCAGTTGCAGAAGTGAAAGTTTCAGACATAGCCCTATTTTAGCCAGAAGCTTTGTCACATAGTTAGCAATTTCAAAGCTTTGGCTACCTTTATTGTTACTCGTTGATGTCAAGAAGCGAGTAAGCCCTCAGTTAACTGGTATCTTAAATTAAAGAACTTGAGTCAGACAACTGATTTATAGGTAGATAAGCCATCTTCGCAAGCAATCAGATCATCAAAATAAGAGTGCTGAAATCAGTTATGTATCAATTGATCGAGTAGCAATTTATCGATAAGTTGCCGATCGCGAATGTAGTTATCTTTACGATCCGAACCAGATACAGATTGGGAAACGCTCACAATTTACATAGGAGCCACATGAGTACAATCACGACTAAGGATGGTACGCAAATCTATTACAAGGACTGGGGCACAGGACAGCCTATTGTCTTCAGCCACGGCTGGCCATTGAGCGCGGATGCTTGGGAATCGCAGATGTTTTTTCTCGCCTCACATGGCTACCGCTGCATCGCGCACGATCGTCGCGGTCATGGACGGTCGAGCCAACCGTGGAATGGCAATGACATGGATACCTACGCTGACGATCTAGCGGAGCTTTTCCAGGCGCTGGATATTAAAGATGCGGTGATGATCGGACACTCTACCGGCGGCGGTGAAGTGGCGCGCTTCATTGGACGGCATGGCACAGAACGCGTGTCCAAGGCAGTGCTGATGGGCGCGGTGCCGCCACTCATGCTCAAGACGGAGGCGAATCCGGGTGGGCTACCCATTGAGGTCTTTGATGGCTTTCGGGCGGCGTTGTTGGCTGACCGATCGCAATTCTTCCTAGATGTACCCAGTGGGCCATTCTTTGGCTTCAATCGACCCGGTGCCAAAGTCTCCCAAGGGCTAATCTATTCGTGGTGGATGCAGGGGATGATGGCTGGACATAAAAACACCTATGACTGCATTAAGGCGTTTTCGGAAACAGATTTCACCGAGGATTTGAAGAAGTTTGATGTGCCGACGTTGATCGTTCATGGTGATGACGATCAGATCGTGCCGATTGGTGCTTCTGCCCTCCTGTCTGCAAAGCTCGTCAAAAATTCGACTTTGAAAATCTATCCTGGGGGAGCGCACGCTCTGGGCGACACGAGCAAGGAACAGATTAACGCCGATCTGCTGGAATTTATCAAATCCTGATGTGGAAGTATGGATGTGAGACATCACTGTTAAAAATCTCAATGGGTTCATTCTTATAGGTTCGCACCTGTTTGGGACAGCTATTTTAAACCCAACAACCACAGGAATCAAAAACTAAACTAGAGGGAAAAATCGCAGTCGTTACAGGTGCTTCAAAAGGCATCAGTGCCGCGATCGCCAAACATCTGGCAGCTGCAATCATTGCACCCTTCCCTCAATAGCCAGAGAGTTTTTAACTTTGAGTGTGAGAGTCTGATAAAAGCAAACTATCTCCAAGGAGTTTTGCACTGATGGAAACAGCAGATGTCATTGTCATCGGCAGTGGTCAAGGAGGCATTCCACTGGCGGCTGATTTTGCCAATGAGGGACGTAAGGTTGTCTTGTTTGAGCGGGATGCTTTAGGCGGCAGTTGTATTAACTATGGCTGCACTCCGTCCAAAGCGTTTTTAGCAGCGGCTCATGCAGCAGGGCGATCGCGCCAGGCTAAGAAGTTAGGCATCCACACGGAAGTAGAAGTGGATTTTCCCGCTGTCATGGAGCGAGTTCGGGGAATCCGCAGCAGCTTTAATCAAGGGATTCGCCAGCGATTGGAGACTGCGGGTGTCAAAGTCATTTGTGCCGAAGCTGCTTTTGTAGGTGAACGGACGGTCAAAGGTGGGGATGTTACCCTTCAGGCTCCTCTGGTAATCATTAACACGGGTACGTCATCGCTGATTCCTGACATTCCCGGACTTGCAGGAACTCCCTACCTGACCAACCGCAACTTCTTTGACTTGAACACCTTACCACCCCGTTTATTGGTGATTGGAGGCGGCTATATTGGCTTGGAATTGGGACAAGGACTAGCGCGTTTGGGCAGTCAGACCCACTTAATTGTCCGGGGCGATCGCGTCCTCGGACAGGAAGAGTCTGATGTCAGCAAAGTCTTAGCAGAAGCATTAAAGCAGGATGGGATTAAGCTTCATTTTGGAGTTAATGTAAATCACGTTGCCCATGAGAATAATGTGTTTAGCCTGACTCTGAGCAGTGGCGAACAACTTCAAGGAGAAGCGTTGCTGGTTGTGATTGGACGCAAACCGAATACAAGTGCATTAAATGCAGCCGCCAGCGGAATTGAGCTAGACGATCGAGGGTTTATTAAAATTGACGACCAGTTCCATACCACCTGTTCTGGAGTCTATGCGATCGGAGATGCTGCCAAACAGCCTGCCTTTACGCATGTGTCGTGGGAGGATTATCGCCGCTTAAAAGCAATTTTGTGTGGAGAAAACCGGACACGGAGCGATCGCGTCCTTGGCTATGCGGTTTACACAGAACCCCAGGTGGGGCGAGTGGGTATGACCTTAGAACAGGCTCAGAAACAAGGCATCAACGCGCGTGCTGTCACGTTACCTATGAGCCAAATTGCGCGTGCGATCGAGTGGGGACATGACCTCGGATTTTATCGTATGGCGATCGACAACGACACAGACAAAATTCTGGGAGCAACCCTGGTGGGCTACGAAACTGCTGAACTGGTGCATGTTTTTTTATCCCTGATAGAAGCAGGAGCAACCTGGCAATTATTAGAGCGATCGGTTCACATCCATCCCACCTATGGTGAAGCTTTACCTAGTCTGGCACGGTTGCTGCTTGGAGATAATATGCCAGGGTGTCCGAATATGTGAAGAGGTTTTATTGATGTACAACATCAATTGGCATTAATAAGTAGATGCCTAAGCCAGGAAGACATCCTCCTGACTCGGTGACAAAACTGTTCTCTGTTTCGATTGCTCATTTACCCCTGGTACTAATGAGCTTTTTTGTGCTTTTTATACAGCTTAACGTCTACATATTTGCAGCTTTAGTACGGAAGCCAAGTATAACCAACTCTTGGCAGGTATACCAGCCCAATTAAGTACGTGAGTATAAGCATAGTAACCAGATAGTAACTAGATCCCTAAGTTATCACCAGAAGTCGGGGATCTATCTCCTGAGCCTTTTACATTTAATTAGGTTGACCTAGCTTACATCTCAGGAACCAACAAAAACTAGCTTAATATTTCGACATCAAATTACCACTATTAAATCACTTTACCTTAACAAAACTTTATATATACCGTTGAAAAAGTCTATTTGTCGAAGAAATTTAAACATAATAACTTTACATAAAGTTACGTGTATTTATCAAGACTACAAGCAAAGTTTCAGAGTTAGAAATAGGTTAGTAATCCCGTAATGATTCGTTTCAGAAAGGCATCTTTTATCCATGACAACAAAACTATTCAACACTCTAGCTGCTGCTACAACTTTGGCAGGAATTGTTGCAACATCTGGAGCAGCTAATGCAGCTTCTCTCTCCTACACTAATTCCACTAATTACGATTTCACAAATATTATTGATGCACCTCTGAGCGTCCAAAAATTTGACTCATCCCTGGGTACACTCAAGGGTGTAACGATAAGCTTTACTGGCGACATACTTGGAAATGCAGGTTTTGAAAACAGGAGTCCAACCCCGACTCAGGTGACAGTAAATCTCGCTAGTCAACTCAGTTTAAAACTAAATAATCAGTCTCTGTTTGCGCTCAATCCACAAGATATATCGAGTTATCAAGCTGCTAAGTATGACGGCATTACTGATTATAGTGGCACCTCTGGAAAGAGTATTTCTAACTTAACTGCCACACAATCTGCTACTCAGTCTTTCACCAATACACAATTCTTGCAGTCTTTCACTGGTAATGGCGATATAGACTTTTTGTTCTCAGCTTTAGCCAACTCAGTAGTTACGGGTTCGGGCAACATGAGATCCTATATTGATACTTATGCCAAAGCAGGTATCAAAGTAACTTATGACTACGATGAGGTGAAAGCAGTACCTGAGTCTTCTGCCACACTAGGAATTGGTTTAATTGCTGGGCTTTGTTTGTTGTCACAACGTAAAAAAAGCTGGATTGGGATGTTTAATTAATAGACTTTATTAAATAGGTAGATTTCTTCTATCCTATCTATCAAGCAGACTCTCTAATTTAAATTAAAAAACCCGATTTTTTCGAAAAAATCGGGTTTTTTATTGTGCCTATTAGCCGGATTTTTTAATAAAATTTATAAAATTCTATTCTTGGCGATCGCCATAAACAATTATTGA
This sequence comes from Nostoc sp. LEGE 12454, assembly GCF_056620565.1. Classification (NCBI taxonomy): domain Bacteria; kingdom Bacillati; phylum Cyanobacteriota; class Cyanophyceae; order Nostocales; family Nostocaceae; genus Nostoc; species Nostoc sp. LEGE 12454. The sequence continues at coordinate 230,341 of NZ_JBWQXL010000004.1, read as the reverse complement.
TATGAAGCTGTTGATTAGAGAACCCAATTTTTTATATGACTCCCCACTGGTCGCCAGAGGCTGTTAACCTCTTACTGGAACTTATAATTTAGGAAATTATGCCGAAAGCATCTACCGATCGTCAGGCTGCTGCAAAAGACATTAAACTACTAGTTTTGGATATAGATGGCACGATCGCTGGACACTCTAACACTATCAGCGAACCTGTAAAGCAAGCAATCTTTGCAGCGCAAGCACGAGGAATTCAAGTGGCGATCGCTACAGGTCGAATGTATCGTTCAGCCTTGCGCTTCCACCAAGATATCGGCTCTACCCTACCATTAATGGCCTATCAAGGAGCCTGGATTCAAGACCCAATCATCCAAAAAATTCATCGCCATTGGGTTGTTTCCAGAGAAATCGCCCACCAGTTACTCGACTATTTTGAAAAGCCTGAGTTGCGATCGCTTCTATCTGTTCACTTTTACATCAACGATCAACTATACGTCCGTGAGTTAACTAAAGAAACCAAAATTTATGCAGAACGTTCTGGTATTATTGCGATTCCTGTAGGTGATTTGCGTCAAGCCTTAACGAATGAACCGACAAAAATTCTTGCTTTATCTGATGACACTGACGTAATCGATAAGCTATTAGGAAATTTGCGCCGTCAATACACACCTGCTGAACTTTATCTCACAACATCTGTTGCTACCTTTTTTGAAGCAACTAACGCCTCTGTAAATAAAGGAACTGCTGTACGTTACCTAGCCGAAGAATTGTTGGGATTACAGTTAGCCAACGTTATGGCGATTGGCGATAACTTTAATGATGTGGAAATGCTGGAGTATGCCGGACTTGGTATAGCTATGGGCAACGCACCAGCAGGAGTGCAAGCGATCGCTAAGTGGGTAGCTCCTAGCGTAGAAGAAGATGGGGCAGCAGTAGCAATTGAAAAGTTTTTGCTGTAGTCAGGGCATTTTTTCAAATCTAACCCATACAAATCAGAAAGGACACCGACGACTGGCCGTGTTTCGTCTCGGTGCCCCTGCTGGTTCGCTCCTCACACACCTGCTAATGTATCCGAGGTGGTGCATTGAGTCAATAGCTATATAAAAAGTTTTTATTTTTACCTAAGCGACATTACCGATTTATAACTCCAAAGGCGCAAAAACCCCCAGATTTTCCTCTAGAACAAATCTTAATACTGACTGAGTAGCCATGAGCAATCCGAGTCTAGCTTGAGCCAGTTCTGGTGACGTAATTTTGATTTCACCCCAAATCCGACAATTAGACCAAAACTTTTCAAAAGCTTGGCTCAAATTCAGCGCTACTTTTTCCCATTTCACCGAACCGCTAACATCAGGGCACTCTATGTTGTCTACCACTTGTATTAATTCGCCAATTAGACGACGCTCATCTGGGTGATTGAGTTGTAGTGTTCCGTCGCAATTAAGCCAAGGTAGAGGGTTAGGAAAAATAACATCCCAAAAAGCTGGACTAGTATTTGGAACTTGTTCTCTAAGTTTAATCAACCCCTCTCGATGAGCCAGCAGCACTAGCGAACAGCAGCGTGCATGAGCATATTGAACAGCAAACAATGAATTGGGGATTGGGTATGGAGCATGGGGCATTGGGCATTGAGCATTAATTGTCTCCTCTGCTCCCCTGCTCCCCCGGTTACTGAGCGTAGTCGAAGTATGCTCCCCTGCTCCCCCAGAACTCCCGACTACGAGACTTTGTAACCAAGTCGCTAAGGCTGAGTGAGTTAATTCCAAATTTATCCAACCAGGGGGAACTATTTGGATGCTAAAAACGTCCTCACAAATCCCTGATAAATCTGAAGCGATCGCACTGGCAAGCTCCATCGTTTTTCGATTCTGAGATTTTGATAGTCGCAGAGACACACTTGAGGTATAGAAAACTCTGTTGTCATCTCTACCTTTATATAGAGGAATTTTCTCGTCTTTTATGCATTTATTTTCTATTCTATAAGTATCAATGCTTATCGATTTGATTAGATAACTATATAATAGCTGTTTTATTGACGTATATTTGCTAACTGGTAATTTATAATGCACGTAATATTATTTAAATAGTGATGTAAGATATATTTGTTACATTTCTGTCATCTACCTTGCGGTATAAATTTAATTTAGATGAAGAAAAATGAGAAGAGGATAAAATTTGATGAATAATCGATGAATAGTAAGTAAACTTTACTACCACCATTGTACAGTAGGAAGTATAACAAAAGAGTAGAGAGTAATTTGCTTTCTATTCTTTGGATTGGCTGGCGCTGTTAGGCGTTAAGCCTGCCTCGTCAACACAAAGACACTCCTTGCACCCTTTTATTTACGTCTTTGTCTTCAGCCGAACGCTCTTTGTTACCTATGCAATCTCCATCCTCCTTTTCTGAGGCATCACGGCCTTTTTTGACTTGGCAACGCATTCTTGACTGGGCTCAAGAACACTATCGTTGCCGCACCTTTAGCAAAGATGAGCGCATTCCAGCCCGGCCTGGATTGCTGTATTTGGTGCAAAGGGGTGCCATCCGCATGGTAGGAACCGCCCAAGTTAGTGCGACTGCTAGTCAGCTAACGTCTCGACGAATCAACAGAACTCCAGAAGAAGCGTTCTTGGGTTTTGTAGGAGCGGGACAGCCATTTGAAATTGTTGCTCAGTCACCATTCACACTCCAGGCTTACGCCCATGTCGATCAAACTGCGGTGCTGTGGATGTACTGGCATGATTTAGACAATTGGCCTCACTTCCGTCGCGAAGTTATGGATGCCTTTAGGTATCAGCACCAGCGTAAGCTGCTGTGGTTGAGTGCCTTAGGACAACGCCGCACAATTGACCGACTCTTAGGATTTCTCACATTGTTAATTGAGGAATATGGAGAGCCAGCAATGAGCGACACCGATCCTGATGTGATTCGCGGTTATTGTCTGCCTTTTCCCCTCACTCATGCCCAAATTGGTAGCGCGATTGGTTCCACTCGTGTCACCGTCACCCGCTTGATGGGTAAGCTACGTCAACGTGGTTTAATCTTGACTCAAGGGGATAATCTCATTTGCTTGCCAGCAGAGTCGATTAATAGAGCTGGTTAAGGTAAAGTTCAGAGCGGCGATTTCCGCCACTCTGTCTTGAGGCGATGAGCTAGACCCCGCCGGAAGCGAGCGCAAATGTCAGCGAATTTTGACAAATCCCGCTTGGGTAATCAGTTGCTGTCCCTGCTCAGTCAGCAGTAAGTTGGCGTAAGCGACACCTGCTTGCTGCTCAGTCTGACCATTCTGTTTGACCACCACAAACAGATTGCGGGTAATCGGGTATTTTCCTGATTGAAATGCCTCAATATTCAACTTGTTCCGTTTACCAGGACATTCAGACGGGAGGACAGAAGGTTCTTGGTATGGAGCAATGTATTGCCCTTGCGTGCGCCCCAACGGCAAGGCCTTGATTGAGCATTGAGGAATCACCTCTGGGGCAGAAGCGTAGTAGATGCTACCAGGACTATCAGCCAATTTTTGCAAGGCTTGGGTGGTTGTGGAGATAAATTCTACATTGGAGCTGAAAGCTTGACCACCCAAGATGTCTTGGGCAAAAAGTTCGACAGTACCGCCATCAGCAATGCGGCGGGAATAGGGCTCGATCGGGATATTGGGGCCGCCCACCTGGCTCCAATTATTGATTTTGCCTGTGTAAATTGACTTTAACTGTTCTACCGTTAGTCCTGGGATATTCAGGTTTGGGTTAACTGCAACCGCTAAACCATCAATTGCCACAGGAATTTGTTTCAAACTGAACCCACGCTGCTGGGCACGGCTTAATTCCGGATCTAGAACTGGTCGGGAGGACTGGGCAAAGGCTAGTTGACCGTCTATCAAGGATTGAATGCCAGTACCAGAACCAGGCGATGCATTGCTGGGTTCTACATAGCGCAGCCGTAACTCTGGCCGCGCGGCTTGAATTGCCGGATCGACTCCTAGTCGAATCGGTGCCCAAGATGTACTGCCTCCGTAATTGAATAATCCTGTAGGAACATCCTTTACTGAAGTGAAAGTATTGCCACTAGGTTGTTCCGATCCGGTTTGGGGCGTTTTGGTGCTACCAAAATTAATTGTATTTAGATCGACACCAGATTTTCTAGTAAACCACCAAAAACCGCCAGCTATTAGCCCGACGGTGATTAGGATGGATAATACAAGAATGGTTGTTTCATTTTTTTGGGACATAGTATAATTACCCGTGCGTCCATTCAATATAAGTGCTTGACTTGACAAGTGCTTGCTACTTGAGATTGTATTTGGAGGACGGGTGTTTTGTTAAAAATGCTGACAAATTCTCACTTCTGACTACAATAGATGCCAAGGTATAATAAATTTTCCCTGGATTAATCGTCTCTTTTCTCAAGGCTTGAGTGTTGGTGAGGATAAATTGTTAGTTGATACTAAGAATTTTCCCCATAAAGCTCAATTTCTCATCTTGAGAGTTTTACCAGGTTAACGATTGGTTAATTTTTAATTTTTTATTGCTGATTAACGCACTGGTTCAAAGTCATAACCAGTGCGAGAGCGAGAACCAGGAACAATTTTTACAAGTTGCACTGAGGCATTGCGATCGCCTGATGCTAAAAATCGAATTGTACCAGAAGCACCAGTGGCAGAAAAGTCAGAGGATAAGAGTGCTTGTTGGACTCCAGTTCGCGTGGGATTGCGTTTTAATGCCTCAATCAGAGCTACAGTGGCATCATAGCTGAGGGCACTTCGCCAACTCACATCACCGCCCCATAACTGCCGCGATTTCTGGGGAAAATCTGACTGGGGAGCGCCATCAATATGCCAGGGAACTGCCACTACCATCCCCACAGCTTGTTCTCTACCAATTTCTAAAGTTTTAGCGGTGTAAACATCATCTCCCGCCAACAAAGTTAACTTTTTCTGATTAATCTGAATTACTTGCAGCGCTTTATCGAGAGTTTCAGTGTTAGCAGCTAACATCAATACTTCTGCACCTTGTTTAGTTGCTTGTTCTACACTTTTAGCTGCGCTAAAATCTGCCCTGGATAAGTCAAATTCGCTGGCTACCTGTCCACCCTCTAGGGAAACGGATGAAACAAACTCCGACTTCAAAGACTGACTATAGTTACTTTGAGAATTAAAGAAAACCACTGCATTTTTTTTCTGCAAGGTTCTCACCATATAGTTAGCTAAAGTTCTCGCAGCCATAAAATCACTGGGAACTGTCCGAAAAACGTAGCGGCTAAAGTTAGAAATTTTGACAGATGTACTAGTCGGAGATATGGCTACAAGTTGTCCAGAAGTATAGATAGCACCAGCGGCTAAGGTGGAATCGCTAGTATTCGGCCCAACTACACCTAATACTTCGGAATTGCTGACTAGGTTGGAAGCGATTTGCTTGGCTATTTCTGGATTGTCGTCGTCATTAGCTATCCCTACCCTCAACGGTACTCCTTTGATTCCTCCTGAGCTATTGACTTGATTTTGAGCTTGGGCGATACCACGCAAAATTTCTAAAGCAGCATTGGGGTCAGTGCCAAATGGTACAGAAGCCACGATGGTATAGCTCTTGGAAGAACCAATGCGGGCGTTGTTAAGAAAAATTAACGTTTCTGGATCGTTTCGGTTGAGTTTTAGAGCAGCTGTGAAATTGGCGATCGCTTTATCATAACTTTTAGCTGCGATCGCCTGTACTCCTTCTTTTTTCACCGCAGAAATGTCACCCGGAGTAAAATATTTTTCCCCAAAAATAATGCGGTCTTGTAACGATGAATTGTTGCCTGGTTGTTGATTTGGAATGATGTTATTACCAATTTTGGCCCCATTGTTACTAAACCACCAAAACCCACCGCCAACTATGCCAACTGTCATCAGCAGAGCCAAAGCTAAAATTGTGGTTTCATTCTTTTGTGACATGAACAAATTTGAATAAAGAAAAAATTTTAAAGTATCAGAGATAATAATTTATAAATAAGTCTAAATATAGCTGTCAGTGAAATAGCTACTAAGGCTGATGCAATTGATAAAATTACTACGTTCACGATACCAAGACCACCCTGTAAAAAGGGGAGAAAAAAAATAATCGCAAAAGTAATTGCCGGAATAATTAATAAATCGAACTTCTCAATCCACCGCCTCGTTTGGGCAAATATCAGTATTCCTAAAATCACACATGCAACACTTAAAGTAACTATTTCTGATTTTACGAGACTGAAGAGAGCGATCGCGATCAATGCACCCTCAAATCCACTAAATGCCGCCCCACCCAATAATTCCAATGTCGAAAACGCTGGCTGAGTTGGTGGACGACGGGGAACAACAGGACTAGAACCTTGGGGTGGTTGTGGCGGGAGGGTTACAGAGGGCGAATTAAGTTGTGTAGGGGTTTGAAGCTGTGAGTTAAGTGCATCTAGAACCTCTTGGGCTGACTGGAAGCGCTGATTGGCAGCAGGTAACAACATTTTGTCTAATATGTCAGCAAGGCGAGGGTTAACAGTCACTTGCGATCGCCATTTCCACTGGTTGCTATAGGCATCAAATAGTTTAACTGCTTCCTGATTTGTCAACAAGGTAATAAGAGTTACAGCTAAAGCGTATAAATCTGTAGATGGGAATACTTGACCCCCAGCCATCTGTTCAGGCGGTGCAAATCCCATCGAATAAATTCCTGTGGAAGAAGCAGCAGAACCAAGAGCAACATTTGTTACTTGCTTAACTGCACCAAAATCTAGTAAAAAAAGTCTACCATCACGACGGCGCATGATGTTAGAGGGTTTAATATCTCTGTGGATAATACCTCTATGATGGACAAACTTTAGTACCTTCAGAATTTCTTCCAGCACCTCCAACACTTGCTGTTCAGAAAATTTGCCTTGTTGAACTAATTCTTCCTCTAAGTTTTGCCCATCAATATATTCTTGTACTAAGTAAAAAAATTGGTCTTGCTGTCCTGGTTGCAAACTATTAACTATCACTGGAAAGAAGGCAAACAAGTCTGGTATTTGCTCGTGATCGTTACCAAGTTGTGCTAAAACTTCTGCCTCTCTCTCAAACATCAACTGTGCTTGTTGCAGTTGATTCAATGTTAAATTTCCTGCTGGTTGAAACTGCTTAACCACGCATTGACGCATTCCTGGTATTCGGCGATCGCGTGCCAAAAATGCTGCTCCAAACCCGCCCCTTCCCAGCAGTTTAGTTGGCACGTATCGACCATCTAGCATCAATGGCATACCACAGGTAGTGCAATACTTTTGCTGGGTTGTTTTTAGTGTCGTAACATCATCTAAATCAGCAAAATAGTTTTGTGGGCGTGGACAACGTGGACGAGTGCAGTAAACTTCCATTTTCGTGATTAGTCAAAATCATTCGTAATTGATGATACTCGCCTTATCTACGAGATGCTACGCGAGTGGCAAGAAGCAAGCTACGTAATTCGTAATTAGTTCAGGTTACAGAGAAACTAAATTTGTTAATGAGGAACACGAAATTTTTTTCCTGATGTCAAACCAAGGGTTTGCCTACAGCACTTTGCACGAACACAATGGGTTAATAATTACGAATTAAGTTAGCGACAGAGGAGCGTCATTACGAATTATTTGGTCATTTACAAAAAACAAAGCACAAATGACAAGGGACTAATAACCTGATTTTAGTCTTCGCCAGATAAGGTAGGTGTTGCTACCTCCAATGTAGTTAACACTAGACTTTTTTGTGTTAATTTTAACACATCTTGATTCCATCCTGGGTTAGCAAACTGGGGCAGAATTTCTTGACTAAAGGCTTCTGCGGCCTTGGATCTATAGCGATTGGGATTACAAATCAGCCACAGCGTCCGTTTGACAACAACGCCTTCAATGGGAGTACGGTGCAGAACGCCCATTTGTAACTCTTTAGCGATCGCACTAGTTGAAACAAAGGCTGCCCCTAAGCCAGATTGCACAGCATTTTTAATCGCTTCAATGGAATTCAATTCCATTTCAACTTTAAAACGTCTGGTATCGATTTCACAGCGTGCTAGCACTTGGTCAATGACTTTGCGGATAGTCGATTGGGAATCTAGAGCAATGAATTGTAATTTATATAGGTCTTCTTTCTGGATTTTTTCAAGTTTGGTAAAAGGATGAAAGACAGGTAAAATTAGCGCTAGCTCGTCTTCAGCGTAAGGAATCACTTCTAAAGATTCTGATAGTTCACCGGGAATTTCACCGCCGATAATTGCCAGATCGACTTGTCCGTTAGCGACACTCCAAGCAGTCCGTCGGGTAGAGTGGACGTGTAATTGCACTGCCACATCTGGATATTTTTGTCGGAACATACCGATCATTCTGGGCAAAAGATAAGTGCCGGTGGTTTGAGAAGCACCGACAATTAAAGTACCACCTTGGAGATTTTGTAAATCCTCAATTGCACGGCAGGTTTCCTGACAGAGACTGAGGATTTTTTCACCGTAGTTTAAGAGTAGATGCCCAGCTTCGGTTAATTGGGCGCGTCGTCCTCCACGGTCGAATAAGGGGACATCGAGCTGCCGTTCGAGATTTTGGACTTGCAAACTGACGGCGGGCTGGGAAACGTAAAGACTATCAGCGGCACGCTTGAAGCTTCCTTCTTGGGCGATCGCTTTCAGGATACGTAACTGATCTAAAGTGAAAGGAAGGTCAGACATAAGGCTCAACCCACAAACTTTTAAAGGAGCAGATGCACGTAATAAATCCGGTTTGGCAACAGTTAGCCGGACATGATTTGTTGCATATTAAACTTGAAGGCTTGACTCGAAAAAGACAGTAGCACAACATCTTGACTAAAGTCCCCTTTTGAATACTTTGTGGTATTGGTTGTACTGAATTCAGTTTTCTTTAAATTACTTCACCTGTGTATATGCTGCTGATTTCTTGGTTGACACCCAGTCATTTTGTCATACTAGGGTTACAAATAGTTTTTGCGATCGCTCACAGTGGAGGCGCTGCTTTACGCCCTTGGGCAGAAAAATACATTGGCCCAAGGTTTTATCGCATTCTTTTTGCATTAGTCAGCCTACCGTTGGCTGTGATATTAATTATTTACTTTTTTGGGCACCGCTATGATGGTTTGCAAATTTGGCAGGTACAAGGAGTGCCAGGAGTGCGAGAATTTGTTTGGCTGCTGTCAGCAATCTCGTTTTTGTTTTTATATCCTGCTACCTTCAATCTACTAGAAATTGCTGCTATTCAAAAGCCCCAAGTTCATCTCTACGAAACAGGAATTATTCGGATTACCCGTCATCCCCAGATGGTAGGACAAATAATTTGGTGTGTTGCCCATACTCTCTGGCTGGGTACTACCTTTACCCTTGTGACTTCCATTGGATTGATATTGCATCACTTGTTTGGGGTTTGGCACGGGGATCGCCGTTTGAGCGATCGTTATGGGGAAGCTTTTGAAATTGCCAAACAACGGACTTCAATTATTCCCTTTAAAGCAATTCTCGACGGGCGTCAATCTCTCAAATGGCAGGAATTTATTCGCCCTTCCTATTTGGGAGTTGCCATTTTTATAGCTTTGCTTTGGTGGTCGCACCCTCTGTTACTGGAAGCAACTAGTAGGATAGGATGGTAACTTTAGACGATGCCCAGTGTCAGCAGAAAATCCCAAATAGATGGAAATTTCAGCTTATCAATTGCTCCAAATCAATGTAGGATAAATTCAAACATCTATTCAGTGGAGGGTGCGTTCAGTCAGCTTAAGATTTTATATTGGTAGTCGTTGGTCAGTTGCCTTTCCTTGAAAGAAAGTGGTAGATTCAGTCAAATCCCCATGCAGTCAAGGCAATCAGGAGTTAAACATCCAAAAAAGCCAACGCGACTTCTAAGGTGGCTTTTCTGTCAGAGACACATTAACGCACTCAATTTTTTCCAATTCTTCTGTGTCCTGAATATTTGTGTCCTGAATGCATCTATCGGCAGTTACTGACTTGCCAATCCTCCACTGAAGTAGTAGCTGAGTTCTGAGTCCTGAGTAAAAGCAAGCAACTTAGTATTCATTGCTTGGCAATTAGTCCCAATCCCCCCTTTACTCTAAAAGAAAAATAAACGAGTTCCTCATTCAATCCGCTAGCTTTAGTTATGGACTTCTACTCAGCAACCAGAACTCGGAACTCAGCACTACTCAATTCAGTACTGATAGCTAGTTTGATATAAAAACCTTATAATCCAAGAGGCGTCATGGTGTTGTCGGTTAGTGAGCGGACATTTACTCAAGAAGTTTTAGAATCTCCTATTCCTGTTTTAGTTAACTTTGAAGCACCTTGGTGTGGCTTGTGTCGAGTTATCCACCCGCTGTTGTTGCAATTTCAGTCCCAGTGCGGCGATGAAATTAAATTAGTCGGGGTTAACGCCGATCAAAATTTTAAATTGTCTACTACCTATAGGCTAAAATCACTACCCACTTTACTATTGATTGAAAATGGCACTATTCGCCATCGCTTGGAATGCTTTCGCGGCAGAGAAGATTTACGTCTAGCTTTAGAAGAGATTAAAGCCAGCTACAGCAATTACCCCAAAATCTACAAAAGTTCAAAAACAGTGGACTTAGAATGTCGATCGGCCTGATGGATATTGGGTATGGGGCATGGGGCATGGGGCATTGGGCATTGAACAAATGACTAATGACTAATGACCAATGACTAATGACCAAATCTAAAACCATGCTTAATACCCCACCCAATCAGTCTTGGGTGGGTTATTTTATCCTAAAGGGTGTAGTCACAATTATTAACAGTTTCGACACGCTAATCAAGAATTCTAAAAGTAGGCGTCAGTGATGGAAGTAATCTATCAGTATGCCTGGCTGATTCCGGTGTTCCCTCTTCTTGGGGCAATGCTGGTCGGTCTAGGGTTAATCTCGTTGAATCAGGTGACAAACCGCCTCCGCCAGCTTAATGCTGTGGTGATTATCTCCATGATGGCAGCAGCTATGGGGATGTCGTTTGCCTTGCTCTGGAGTCAAATTCAAGGACACCCGTCTTATATTCGCACCTTTGAGTGGGCGGCAGCAGGTAATTTTCACCTGAGCATGGGCTACACTATTGACCACCTGACAGCCCTAATGCTGGTGATTGTCACAACGGTAGCCTGCTTAGTCATGGTTTACACCGATGGCTATATGGCTCACGATCCCGGTTACGTGAGGTTTTACGCCTATCTCAGTTTGTTTGGCTCTTCAATGTTAGGTCTGGTGGTCAGCCCCAACCTAGTACAGATTTATATATTCTGGGAACTGGTGGGGATGTGTTCCTACTTGCTGGTCGGTTTTTGGTACGATCGCAAGTCAGCAGCAGATGCCGCTCAAAAAGCGTTTGTAACCAACCGCGTGGGCGACTTTGGTCTATTACTCGGCATCTTGGGGCTGTTCTGGGCAACAGGAAGCTTTGATTTTAATATCATGGGCGATCGCCTCGCCGAACTTGTCGAATCAGGTTCTATCAGCAATTTTCTCGCTGTCCTGTTTGCGATTTTAGTTTTCTTAGGCCCAGTAGCAAAATCAGCCCAATTTCCCCTCCACGTCTGGCTACCAGATGCGATGGAAGGCCCCACCCCCATTTCTGCCTTGATTCACGCGGCAACAATGGTGGCGGCGGGTGTTTTCCTGATTGCCCGGATGTACCCAGTATTTGAAGACGTTCCAGCCGCAATGAATGTCATTGCCTTTACTGGGGCGTTTACGGCGTTTTTGGGGGCTAGCATTGCCATTACCCAAAACGACATCAAAAAGGGCCTAGCTTACTCCACCATTTCCCAACTTGGTTACATGGTGATGGCAATGGGAATAGGTTCCTACAGTGCTGGACTATTCCACCTAATGACCCACGCCTATTTCAAGGCGATGCTGTTCTTGGGTTCAGGTTCTGTAATTCACGGTATGGAAGGTGTCGTCGGTCACGACCCCGCGTTAGCGCAAGATATGCGGCTGATGGGCGGACTGCGGAAATATATGCCCGTCACCTCAATTACCTTTTTGATTGGTTGCTTGGCAATTTCTGGTATTCCACCCTTTGCTGGCTTCTGGTCAAAAGATGAAATTCTAGGGAAGGCTTTTGAGGCTAACCCATTCCTCTGGTTTATCGGCTGGCTAACTGCCGGGATTACGGCTTTCTATATGTTTAGAATGTATTTCATGACATTTGAAGGCAAATTCCGGGGTACTGACGAGAAAATCAAGGAAAAACTTAAAAAAGCTGCGGCGACAATTGTCCTGGAATTAGAGTCAGAAGAACCAGTCCCGAATTTTGGGCCTGGGGCAATGAAGAAAGGAGAATTGGCGGCAACTAGTCAGCAACATGACTCCCATGACTCCCACGAGCATCACAGCGACTCCCCCCACGAATCGCCGTGGACAATGACCCTGCCGTTGGCACTGTTGGCTGTGCCTTCGATTTTGATTGGTTTGGTAGGAACTCCCTACGCCAATTATTTTGAAGAGTTTATCTTTCCTCCTAGCGAAACTCTCTCCGAAGTTATAGAAAAGGCTTCCGAGTTCAATCCGACGGAATTCTACATCATGGCGGGTGCCTCAGTCGGAATTTCTTTGATTGCGATTACCCTGGCTTCGCTGATGTATTTGCGCCGTAAAATTGATCCGGCTGCGATCGCTGCTAAAATCCAACCACTTTACGAGTTATCCCTCAACAAGTGGTACTTTGATGACATTTACCATCGGGTTTTTGTCCTCGGCTTGCGTCGCGTAGCCAGACAAGTTATGGAAGTTGACTTCCGTGTTGTCGATGGTGCTGTTAACCTCACAGGCTTTTTCACCCTTGTTAGCGGTGAAGGTCTGAAGTACCTAGAAAACGGTCGCGCTCAATTCTATGCCTTGATTGTGTTTGGGGCGGTTTTGGGTTTAGTGATTGTCTTTGGTGTTACCTGATTTTAATCGGGGTGGGCGATCGTCCACCCCTAAGTTTTTTTAAGAGTCTAAATTTAGGCTCTTTTTTTGGCGGATAGTTCAGTAATTCGATAGTTCAGAAAAAGGCAGGTGAATAGGCACATGACAAAGAAGAAATACATTTACTGGCAAGATGATGATATGTGGTTAGGTTATCTCGAAGAATATCCCGACTATTGGACTCAAGGTGAAACTGAAGAGGAGTTAAGAGAAAATCTACTCGATATTTACAATGAATTAACAAGTGGAACTATCCAAAATATTCGTAGAGTTGCAGAACTTGAAGTTTCATGAAACGAAGAGATTTAATCAGTAAGATTGAAGAAATGGGTTGTATCTTCGTTCGTCATGGTGGCAAACATGATTGGTATCAGAATCCAATAACAAAAATTTCTCAAGCTGTTCCCAGACATAGAGAAATCAAGGAGCAACTTGCAAAACATATTATTAAAATGCTTAACAATGAAGCAGGCTAATGCTTAGAATAAGAGGTAATGTACTAGAGAGTTTAGGTACTCAGTATGACCCTTGAACAGCTTGAAGCCGAAGTTCTTGCACTTCCAAAAGATTCTCAAGTGATTTTATTAGCAAGATTACTGGAAAGATTGGGTCAATAAAGTGGAATAGATCAAGAAATTGCGGCTAGTTGGGCTGAAGAAGCCCAGATGCGTGATGAAGATATGAACGCCAATCAAATTACTGGTATTCCGGCTGAAGAAGTGTTTCAACGAGTTCGTGCATCTTTATAAGATTATTTGTTCTAAAATTGCTATATAAGCTATAAAAATATCTATTATATTTACCATGTAGACACCCAATCTATCAGTGATGGTAAATATATTATTCAAAAAGTATAACGTGCCTGAAAAGTCGGTATTAAAATTATTTACGATAAAGCCCAATTTATAAACTTGTCCATTTTATTGTCCTTTACCGCCTCTAAAGCAATATTTGCGTCAATTACCATTTCTCTAAAATAAGACTCCAAAGGCATAATTTCATCATCGTTATAAGTCTGATATATTTTATATGCAATGGCATCTAACAAAGAGTGACAATACTCTCGGCTACGTTTTGCATAATAATCGAATAGTCTACTGGTGGTACTACTAGAATGAACTAGCATATTACGAATACGATAGATGTTATAAACATCATCTTTGAGGTCAATAATTTTCTCAACCAAGTATTTTTCACAATAATTATTATTATAAAAAATTTCATTGACTTGATTTAAATCTGGCAACACTATGTTTTTAGAATTTAATTGTTTCTTTATTTCAGGGACTTTTTGTATAAATTTTTCTAAAAAATCTATTTTATCTTTATTAGCAGATAAGTAGTCTTGTAAATCCTGATCTATAGACTTAAATATATCCATTTCAGAAAATGTTAGAGGTGTAGTAAAAACGCGTCCAACTTGTCTTACTTCATGATATAAATTAAACTTTAATTCACTCAAAGTAAGAAGTAACTGTACTGTTCTAATACCTTCACTATCAAGCCATAAATCTATATTTTCTTTAAGAATCTTATTTTTATTCTTAAGACCATCTGATAGTTCGGGAAGCTTTTTAGAAATTGTTTTAGAATCATCAGAAAACTTTTCTACAGCAAACCATGAATTTAATATTTCTTCAGAACTTTGTGAAGCTTCAGTTGCTCGTCTATACCAGTCGATAGAAGCAAGCCATTTCGCTACAGTTGGATGACATATATCTTCAGAATATATCCACTGACCAAGCCTTTGTTGATCATTTTGTGAGTCAATAGAGTTATATCTGATAGTTTGCGGCTTATCCCTACCTTTAAAGTTAAAAGCTCGAATTTCTCCTTGAGAATCACAAATAACCCAATCACTTGATAAAATAATAGCCTGGTCTTTTCTATTTCGTGTTGAGAGGACAGCTATAGTTCTTTCAGCCATTTGTTGGGCTTTAATTTTCATAAATTTACTATCTACACCTCGGATATCCACTGCAACACAGTAATCCGAATTATCTTCAACAGTTATGCTGAGAATCTCATTTTTCTTAATGTATTTTCCATCTATTTTAGGACGATATAGTTCAACTTTACCTATATTAATTTTGTTTTTGAATTCAACACCTGTTATCTTGAAAATAACTGTATAAGTTTGAGGCTCCAGAGAATAAATTTCTCTTAGAAAATTAAGTCTCTGTTTAATAGTTGAATACTCATAATATTTTCTAAGTTCTTCCTTATATTCATCAATTGATTCTGTATCTTTTGATGGTGATCCAAATAAAGTTGGATACAAATTACCTGGACTAGGATATGTTGCTATATCTTCAAATTTTTGAAATTGATCATCTAGTATTGATTTCAATTCCAACATTCCTTTAGCATTAAATAATATAATTATCGTATCTACAAGAAATTCTATCTGAATAACATTTAAGTCTTTTTCAAGTATTTTTTCGTATAAAAGGTTAATAATTTGCCTCAAGCTATTTTCTGACGTTATTTTTATTTCTATACGTTTAAGTAATATTAAAATGTCGTCTAATTCAAATTTACTCTTATTGTCAGATAAAGCTTCAGTAATGAAATATAATTCTTGATCTACTTCTTTTGTCCAGGCTTTTCTAATTTTGTCTATATCATCAAGTTGCTCTTTTTTAAAACTACAGTAACTAGAAAATTGAATTTTAAAAAACTTTTTTCCGTAAGCATTTTGAGAAAACCGATTTTTATTATTCTGTATCTCTTCACGCAAATCGTGTAAAATTAATAATAAATGGCGACTATAAGATCCTTTTTGGTTATTTTCAATAGCATCGCATCTTCGCAACCACACTTGTTGTAAATTATCAATGTTTTTTATTACATATTCAGGCGCATTTGATAAAGTAAAATCCATTTTTTTCAGTTAATTATCAAAAAATTAATAATATAATCTTAATCCCAAAAAAAGGAAGAGTCGCAGACTTCATAACTTTTCATAGTTCATTGGTTTTGCAAGTCCTTCTGCAATCTCTCTTTTAGCAGATTGGGCAGATGCAATTAGTTGTTGTTGAGTTTTCTTAAATGATTTATTCCATTTCAATTCATCTTGCAAATCTTCTAGGTACTCTCGGAGATGTTCTGCTACTCTTTCTTGCACATCTTCAGATAAAGATTCCATCATCTTAATTACAGTAGCGATCGCTGGAGATGACATAATCGAATTTCCTTTATCAACTTTCCCTGTCTATTTTACTAAAAAAACTCAATCAAATCGCTTACTGTAGTCCCAAAGCTCTGAAGCGGGGAAAGTTTGTCCTACTGCTGCTTGTTGCACAGACTCTTGCAAATCGGCTAATATTTGTGCTTTTGGTTCTTGTTCATCAATCCAAGCTAAACCACTAACGTTATTAGAATTTATGGAACTTATAAGCTGTTGCCAAAGTTCTACAGGAACGAGTACATCTGTTGTTTCTCCATTTATGTTGGTCACATAACGAATCTGACTTTCAATTTGTGCAATTATCATTATGCTTAGTTCTCCTGTGATGATTTTTTGTACCAAATCGTTTTTTTCAACAACCACCAAACAGCATTTTGTATTTTTAGGGTTCGACTACGCGTAGACATCGCACCCCTAAACTATAATTTTACCAACTCTTTTAGGGTAAATTTTTGAATTGACTGGGAGTATCACAACGCACATCCCGCACCCGCAACTGTCAAAAAAGACACTCAAGATAAAAAATAGGAGATTACCAATTTAATTAAATCAACCTAACGAGGAAGACGAAATCCTCAAAAAGCTGTTACTTAATAACTAGTGACTTTTTGCCAAACATGATTTTGATAGCAGACGAATTGTGATGAATACAGCTAATTTTCCGTGGCTGACGACGATTATTCTGTTGCCGATAGCCGCTTCACTACTGATTCCCATCATCCCGGATAAAGAAGGCAAAACAGTGCGCTGGTACTCCCTCATTGTAGGGCTGATAGATTTTGCACTAATTGTTTATGCTTTTTATACTGGGTATGATTTCTCCAATCCAGATTTGCAGTTGGTCGAGAGTTACCCCTGGGTACCCCAACTAGATTTGAATTGGTCAGTAGGGGCAGATGGCTTATCTATGCCCCTAATTATTTTGACTGGATTCATTACCACGCTGGCGATTTTAGCAGCTTGGCCTGTCACCTTCAAGCCGAAGCTATTTTACTTCTTGATTTTGGCGATGTATGGCGGTCAAATAGCCGTGTTCGCCGTCCAGGATATGCTGTTATTTTTCCTGGTGTGGGAACTGGAACTAGTACCGATATACTTTCTGCTGTCGATTTGGGGAGGCAAAAGACGGCAGTATGCAGCGACTAAATTTATTTTATACACCGCCGGCGGTTCGCTGTTTATTTTGCTGTCTGCCCTGACAATGGGATTTTACGGCGATACGGTGACGTTTGACATGCGATCGCTCGCCTTAAAAGACTTCGCCCTCAATTTCCAACTTGCCGTCTATGCTGGCTTCCTGATTGCCTACGCCGTCAAGTTGCCGATTATTCCCTTGCACACCTGGCTACCTGATGCCCACGGTGAAGCAACAGCGCCTGTACACATGCTGCTAGCAGGTATTCTTCTGAAAATGGGCGGTTACGCCTTAATTCGGATGAATGCCCAAATGCTCCCCGATGCCCACGCTTATTTTGCACCAGTGTTCGTGGTTTTGGGGGTAGTTAATATCATCTACGCAGCCTTAACATCCTTTGCCCAGCGCAACCTGAAGCGAAAAATTGCCTACTCCTCAATTTCTCACATGGGCTTTGTGATGATTGGTATTGCCTCCTTCACCGATTTGGGATTGAGTGGAGCAGTGTTGCAAATGGTTTCCCACGGCTTAATTGGGGCGAGTTTGTTCTTCCTGGTTGGCGCAACTTACGATCGCACACACACCCTGATGTTGGATGAAATGGGCGGTGTTGCAAAGAGAATGCCGAAGATTTTCGCCATGTTCACCACTTGTTCGATGGCTTCTTTGGCATTGCCAGGGATGAGCGGTTTCGTGGCAGAATTAATGGTATTTGTCGGCTTTGCTACTAGCGATGCTTATAGCTCTACCTTCAAAGTCATTGTTGTATTCTTGATGGCAGTGGGAGTAATTTTAACTCCGATTTATCTGCTGTCAATGTTGCGAGAAATTTTCTACGGAGAAGAGAACAAGGAATTAGTTTCTCACCAAGCTTTGATAGATGCTGAACCCCGTGAAGTATTTATCATCGCCTGTTTGTTAATTCCAATTATTGGTATTGGTTTCTATCCAAAATTGCTGACTCAGATGTATGACGCTACAACTGTACAATTGACAGCAAGATTGCGTGATTCCGTACCGACATTAGCACAGCAAAAAGATGATGCACTAAAGGTTTCTTTGAGTGCGCCGGAGATTGGTAATTAAGTTGCGATCGCTAGTTTAGTTTAAATATTGATTAATTTGAGGGCGGGTTTTCTACCTGCCCTTTTTGTTACTCACTCGAAATTTTCGATTCGGTAAAGTAAAAAATCAACCATCGAACTGAGTTAAAAAAACTTTATATTGGTAAATAAATAATGAGATGTATTTTTTACAACTATCATAAAAATAGATTTTAAGCTGATTGATTTGTTTGCAACCAGTTAAGTAACTCTTCCATAGCAGTAAAATCTAACAAAGCTTCGCCAAGGTTTTCTAACTGATTTAAAGAAAGAGATTTGATGCGCTCTTGCAATTCTGGTGATAATTCTCCCACTCGTCTTTGTAGTAACCTTAAAATAAGTCGTTGTTCACCTTCTTGTTTTCCGCGCTCGTAGCCGATACGCTCACCTGTAGTTACGTATCTCATAGTCCGCTCCTGCTCAAATTTCATAAAAATAGATAGATTTTAAGCTGATTGATTTATTTGCAACCAGTTAAGTAAATCTTCCATAGCAGTAAAATCTAACAAACTTGGGGAAAATAAGCTTCTATAATTTCTTTCCAAGGGCTATCAAAATCAGCGCAATTGCTAATATTAGCTATGTCATTTTTTATTTGCCCAGAGTAACATTAAATTATAGATAGAGCAGCAGTACTTGCAGTGACTAGTTTAGAACTTTGCGTAATCGGAATCTCAACCCAAAATTCTGCTCCTTGTCCAGGTTCCGAAACACACCAAATAGCTCCGTTGTGTTTTTCTGTGACAATTTGAGCGCTAATTGCTAATCCTAATCCAGTGCCTTTACCTGCGGCTTTTGTGGTAAAGAAAGGGTCAAATAATCGTTGCTTAACTGCTTCGCTCATACCAGGGCCATTATCTGCAATTTTTACAGTTATACGATCCAAGTTGCGTAACTGAGTACGAATTACAATCTGGCTGGGTTTAGCTTCTATTTCCTCCAGAGTTCGCTTACTGTTATAACTATCCAGGGCATCAATGGCATTACCAATCAGATTCATAAATACCTGATTTAATTGTCCGGCATAGCATTCTACTAAGGGAATATCACCATATTCCTTGACTATTTCAATTCCGGCATTTCCAGACGTTTGTTTGAAGCGATTTTGTAAAATCAGTAGTGTGCTATCAATACCTTCATGAATGTTGACAGGCTTCATATCCGCTTCGTCAAGTCGAGAAAAATTCCGCAAGGAGAGAACTATTTCACGAATGCGATTAGCTCCCATTTTCATTGAAATTAGTATTTTAGGTAGATCCTCAACCATAAAGTCAAGGTCGATCGCTTCTATATGAGCTTCTACTTCAGGTGTTGAATGAGCATTGGACTGTTGATAAAGTTCTACTAGTTTCAATAAGCCCAGTGTATATTCATTTACATGGGTCAAATTACCGTAGATAAAGTTAACTGGGTTATTGATTTCATGAGCGACACCCGCCACTAATTGACCTAAACTCGACATTTTTTCGGTCTGAATCAGTTGAGCTTGAGTCTGTTTGAGATTGTGTAGAACTTGGTTGAGTTGTTCTGCCTGAATAGTAGCAGCAGCAGTAGCAGCGCGGCTTTGATTATATAATTGGGCTTGGTCAATAGCGATCGCTAACTGGTCAGCCACACCTCGAATGATTTCCACCTCATCATCACTCCAGGGGCGAAGCTCTCTACTATGTTCGCAGACAATCACACCCAAGCGACCCGACTGAGTTTGAACCGAAACTGTTAGTAGAGACTTAAGACCCAATGTCACCAGTAAATTCCGACTCTTGAAATCAAGCCACGAATCGCTTGCAATGTCATCAAAGCAAAGCAAATTCCCTTGCATAACAGCTTCACTCAGCGCTTCCACATTCTGGATAGGAGAACAGCCTAAAGGTTCTGTTAAATCGGGAGCGAAAGCTTGCTGACTCAGTTCTAAGCTAATAGATTCATCTTCTTGATGACACCAAAAAAACTGGCATCGATCGATCTGTAGCAGTTGCCGAACTTCAACTACTACTGTACTTAAAATGGTATTTAGATCCAGCGAGTTGCGAATTTGACTAGATAAACGAGTTTTAAGAATTTTCTCCCGTTCAACTAGCTTTCGCAATTCGACTTCAGACTGCTTTAACTCTAGCTGGGCCATCTGACGATTGACACTAGCTTTTGCTAGTAGCCAAGAACCAATGCCAATTAGTCCTACTAACCCAGCATATAGCAGTAACAATTGACTCAAAAATCGGTTTGATTTGGTTGTCAACGTTTCTGGCGACACCCACGAGACAATCTTCCAGTGATAGGATTTAGTATCAATTTGATTTTGGCTTGGCGCAAAAGCTTGTCCTGCTCCCGTGCTAGATTTTTGCCCTTCGACAAGTGGATAGACTGTGGTAAAAGTGAACATTCCCTCAGCAGTTTGGAATTGTCCCGATTCTTGTTGAGAAATCCGCTGCCATGCTTGGGGAAAAGTTTTGCCAAAAGTGCGGTTTTTGCGATCGGGAAACATAAATCCCCATTCATCTTCAGGCTTCGCTCCTTTTAACCAGTAGCCATCGGCATTCAGTAACATTCCCTGGCTAGAGGCGCTAGCGAAAGCTTGATTAAAATTGTCCAGCAGTTTTGCGCCGAAATAATTTAACACCACAATGCCCCGTTTCTGTCCACTACGATCGAAAACGGGAGCGCCAAAGCGGATCATTGGCTTCAAGGGTTGTTCAACCTGACCTCGTTCGATGTTGAGGTCGAGAGGAGAAACAAATACTTGTCCTTGGTTTAGCCGCAAAGTGTCATTAAACCAGTAGCGCTTGGCTTGAACTTGCAGTTTTTCTTCGGGGACAATCGCTGGTTCACCCTGGTTAAAGTTGACTCTGACAATTTCCTTACCCGATCGATCTAAAAAGCGAATTTGGTCGTAAAGTTTTTTATATCCAGAAAATAATAATAATTCTTGGGAAAGTGCCTGTTGTTGCCCATCCACTCCGTCTAAAATTCTTTCTAGCTCGTTTTGTTTAGAGATAACCATCAAATCTGAGACAACCGAGTGAAAGTCTCCGCTGATTACTTTAGTTTGTAAATCTACCTTACGGAGTTCATTTGTTTTGAACAGAACTTGCTCGGTTTGTACTTGTTGGTAGTAGATAGTCCCAATAACAACCCCAACTAACGCTGACAACGGCAAAAAAACCGTCAGGAAGCTTTTGATTAAAACTCGTGAATGGATCTGTGGTGACATATCTGATACTTAGGTACAACTCAAAAATTGGGCTGAAAATTAGCTAATTTCCAGCTACGCCACGTTTTCTGAGTCAAGGTTGAGAGAAGACTTTTTCTCCTGGTAGGTATAGGTAATCAGCCCAGCTACCAAATTCACCATGAAATTGAATACTCTGCGACTTCTGGAATGTTCTATTTGAACAAAGTTCCGCCCTTTTTTGCTATTGTCAGTTAGACACTCTGAGAAACAGTACCGAAAAACCACGAGTTTGATGTAAAGATTTTACACTTATAAGTATTTGGGTACTGAGAATAGAGATAGAAGGCGGTGTCTACGCTAAAAATGGTTTTTCATTCTTGTGCTGCGATCGCACATCAATAGATTACGTACAATCTATCTAGAATCAGATTTGGCAAAACCGCTCATGTTAAACTACAATGCACTGCATTGTTTGCCATCTTCCGAAGAATTACCCGACTCAGATGATACTGCTGTGGATAATGAACTCCAAAATTTAATTCCCGGCTTGCTAAAAACGATACTAGCTTTGGTTTGGTGCGATCGCTGGGATTGGTTTTTTGGTGTTGATATGGGTATTTATTATCACCCAGACAAACCAGCTATTGTCCCTGATGGGTTTCTCAGCTTAGGAGTTAAACGCTTCATCGATGAGGATTTACGCCTAAGTTATGTGCTGTGGGAAGAAAAGCAACTGCCAATTTTAGCGCTAGAAGTTGTTTCTCAAATATATCGAGAAGAATATAACATCAAGAAAGAATTTTATGCCAAAGATTTAGGAATTTTGTACTACGTTGTGTATAGTCCCCTGCGGCGTAAAAAGTCGCCTTTGGAAGTGTATCGCTTAGTCGATGGGGAATATATCTTAATGTCAGGAAATCCTGTTTGGCTACCAGAAATTGGCTTAGGAATTGGGCGAGAACGAGGAATTTATCAAGGTATAGTACGGGAGTGGCTGTACTGGTATGACGAAGAAGGGCAAAGATTGCTGACACCAGAAGAACGCATTAGGGAAGCGGAAGAACGCACAGCTTTTGAAGAACAGCGACGAGTGGAAGCAGAACAACAGGTGAAAATGTTAATTGAAAGGTTAAATGCACTTGGTGTTGATCCAGAAACGTTGTCATAGATTCACCAAATTTTGTAATTTTTGCTGCCTTAATGTTAATTAGCTTCCTGGCTGGGGAATTATATCTATAAAGTAACTCATAGCTTGACGGTATAAACGTAAAAGATAGTTGCTCAATAAATATATTTACCAAAACCTTCATCAAAAATATGGAAGTTAAATTAGGATTTGGGGCAATCCCAAAACCTCAATATGTCTTTGTCAGTAAAGAATCCGATCACTGTTGGTATATGCTTGCTGAAGATGAAAGACGCATCCCAATTTATGAAAGAGCTTTAACTGGAGCGATCACAGGAATAGAAGTTAACAAAAGGGTTGAAACTAGGTTTGGAGTAGTTGAAAAAACTGATTTATATATTTTGGCAGACAAACCCTATATTATTCGTTCAGGAAGTGAATCTTACTTTTCTCAAGGTTTGTTGTTATCTTTAGATGTTCTGACTTCTGGACAACTGTCTAATCTACTGACGATCGCCGTTAGCCCAGGAAATAGTAATGTAGTTTTTTGTAATATTTACGATCCAGTTACTTATTGCTCTATAGGTGTTAGTTGGGAAGGACATAGGGAAATTGATTGGCAAGCTTTAGGGCAGAAAGTAAGTTTAAAAATTAATAAAATTCACAATTTTAATCAAGATAAAAATCAATCTCAACCAGAAACAAGTGACAATATCAAAACGGTTGAACCCCGTGATGTTTTTATAGCTCAAACTGACACATATTTAGCCCAATTAAATTGGACTTCAGAGCAGGGAAGGGATTATTTGCAGCAGAAATATGGCAGGCGATCGCGTCTACAACTCACTGATACAGAAATTCTGGAATTCATTGATTACCTGAAGCTACAACTAACCCAAAATTGCTAAACTTAGGTGCTGCTATGTGAACTTTGGATAATTGCGATCGTTTTTAGTCCAAATCATCTTCGGTAAGTCCAGTATTTTTCATAATGCTAGTTCTTCTCATTCGTTAGCAACTTCCAACCAACCTTGAATTGCATCTTGCAGCATCTCTAACAAATGTTCATAGTTGTCTCCCCAAGTGTGGCATCCTGGTAGGGCAGGTACAGAAGCACACCACACACCGTCTTCTTGCCAGATAACTGCTTTAATTTTCATTACCAATCATCTCCACAAGATTGCGACTAATATTCTAGCGTCAAGCCGAGTGCGTAGGCGTAGCCCGTCGTGGACATCGCTTGTCCATTACATTCAGATGTTAGCCTCCTACAGGGATTGCACTCAACACGAAAAGGATTGACAACTGCATTAATCGTAGTCTCAAATTTACACCTTGTGAATGTTCATTAGTTGGTATCTCCGGGAAAAATAAGTATAAGGTGATGCCTCGCTTTTATATTTCACCCGTAGACAAGTACTAACCAAATACTAATCATAATCAGGAGTATTTCATGATTCCACTGATTTTAGGTGCTGCTGCTTTGGCTACTGGAGCCTTCGGAGCGCTAAAAGGTGCTGAAGGCATTGGCAATATGAATCAAGCAAAGGAAATTGGTGAACAGGCTCAACAAAAATACGAAAGTAGCTTGCAAAATTTAAAAGCAACCTGGGAAATTACCAACCAGTCAGCAGAAACCTATGGTCAAATGCAACTTCGTATTAAGCAGGGTACAATTTCAAACTTTATAGCTTTTATTGAGAGAATTGGTCAGCGAGCTTCCCAAAACAATCTGGATATTTTAACTGGATTAGACATCTCCACTCAGCAAATTCAGGAGTACAAAACAGAAGTTATCAAAGCTGAAGAGTGGGTGGAAGGTGGTGTGTCAGCAGCCGTTGCAGCCTCAGCAGCAGGCTCTGGTGCAGTTACCTTAGCAAGGAGTGTAGGTACTGTTACTGTTTCCAAGTTCTTTGGATTGTGGGCTAGTGAAGTCGCTATCTCACAAGTTGGTGGTGCTGCGGCTTGGACTGGAGCCATAACTTGGTTAGGTGGTGGTACTAGTATGGCGGTTGGTGGCGCTGTATTGGGAGGTATTACACTCGGCCCGGCGTTAATGGTTGGGGGTTTTCAACTTGCTGGTAAGGGTGAGGAAGCTTTGACTAAAGCACGAGAGTATGAAGCTAGGGTAAACATAGAAATTGCCAATATCGAAGCAGCTCAAGATTTTCTATTACAGGTTAAATGGCGAATAGTGGAACTGGCTAATTTAGTGTGTAATTTAAACAACCGTGCTAAATCTGCACTTCAAGAGCTTGAAGCCCAACCTTTTAATCGTGATCGCGATGCTAGGAAGTTTCAAGAAATAGCACTTTTAATTAAAGCACTTGCAGAAATTATGAAAATTCCTATTTTAGATAATGAAGGACTATTAAACCCTTCTACTTTAACCATCCAAGCTAAATATAAAACTCTGGGAGGTATTTAGCAATGGTTTTACCAAGTATCGGTACAATATGTACTGCGGTTAACGCCACAAAATCGTTAGTGACCATTGTTTCCAGTTACAAGCAAATTGGAGAGCAAGAACAGACTAAAAGGCGTGAGATAGCAGCTTTAGAAAAAACACAATGTGTTGAAATAGTTTCTTCAGCTTATGGTGAATATAAAATAATTGCCGAACAGGAACAGACAAAGAGACGAGAGATTGATGTTTGGGAAAACGAAACAATCACCAAGATTAATGCCCAACGAGAGTTACTGATGGCGTATCTAGATCGCTCTTTTGATGAACGTGCAGAAAACTTTCGCGCTTTGTTTGCTGTCGTTGATAATGCGATCGCATCCGGCAATAATGAGCAACTAGCCATTACCTTAAATTCAATCACAGAAATTGCTAAATCAAGCCCTTTCAAAGACCTTGCAAATTTAGCTTCTGTTCGCGCTGCCCTAGATGATCCAAATCACGAATGGACATTTTGATTTTATAACAGTGCGATCGCTCTCCCAAAACTTTCTAAAAAGCCTGCCGACGTAGGCTTTTTTCATGTACTGCGAAACTTCCAGGCTAGAGGCACTCTGAGATCATAGCGATCGCCAATACCCACACAGTGACAAATAAAGTTATCAAATATCGCTTTCATGCCAGCGATGCGATCGCAATAGTTGGGCTGTCTGTTCAATCCACAAGTTAAAATCTGCTTTATAAGTTGCGCTCATAGCCGTTCTCGATCAGCCGCATAGCTTAGGCAAGCCAAAATATCCTTATTTTCCAATACGCTCAAGTTCCTCTCGCAATACTCGCCGTAATGTATCTTCTAACGGTTCACGGCGCTGCTGAATGTACTCACGCAAGGCATCGTTAATCAAAGTTTGGTAATTTCCCCCACCTGCTGCGTGAGCTTGGTCACGAAACCATGCTAGTACTTCGTCATCTAGGCGAATTGTAATTCTAGTTTTGCCTGTTGGTGTTGATTCAATCGCTCCCCGCTTGCCCTGGCTAAAATCATACTCAGTTTCCATAATTTCCAAATTTAATACAATGTCAAGACTCCCAAATCTGGATTTTGGTCAAAAGCTTGGATATCCTCTAGATGCGATCGCAAAATCTCTTCAATCTGTCTGGTTGAACAATTGCCATAACGAATCCAAATCACTTTCGGAGGAAATCCTCGCAAAATGCTCAACTCATTAAAATCAGCATCTCTGGTGACAACAGTAAATCCATTTTGTCGGGCATACTCCCAAACAATTAGATCATCTGCTTGATCTAAGCTTATAAGAAAAAGATGCTGAGAGTTTGGATACATGTCAGCCAGTCGATCAACTAACCGAGGTGATAAGTTATGGTCAAACAATAACTTCATGCTTGCATTGTTAGCATTTGCCGTTCTCGATCAGCCGCATAGCTTAGGCAAGCCAAAATATCCTCTTGTGTCAAATAAGGAAAGTCATCAAGCACTTCCTCGTAGGTCATGCCAGAGGCAAGATATGATAAAACATCGTATACAGTAATTCGCATTCCTCGAATACAAGGCTTACCACCTCGCTTTCCTGGTTCGATTGTAATAATGTTTTGATACTGCACAGCTATTTAAGCCTCAAAAATCTTCATCGTCAACAAAAAATTCCGCATCGTCTTCCAATCGAGAATTACCCTGTCCAATACCAGCAAGTCCCCACAGAGGTTGCAGCAGTGCCATCCCAATTAACCCGACAACGGCACTAAAAGCTAGCACTAAACCCATTGGTATCTGAATCGATTGGAATGTTAAGAATTTTAACGATACGGGTGTGGCATTTTGAACTGAAATAATTGCGATCGCGATTACCCAAACTGCTACAACTAGAGATGTCAAAAAAGGAGCGATTTTCATATTTTGATCGAAATGAGAAGTTAGGAGTTAGGAGTTATATTTTGCTCGAAATTAGAAACGAGGAGTTAAGAATTGTTAATTTACAACTCTTAACTCCTAATTCATAACTCTTAACTTTTAATTCCTAACTCTGACAGATTAAACTGCTACTGCCTCTAGTTTAGCAATGGCACTCTCTAACTCTTGGGCGATTTGGGTGAGTTTTTCGGGAGTGTTGGTTTCTAGGTAGACGCGTACCAGTGGTTCTGTACCGGAAGGACGCAGTAAAACCCAGCTACCTTCTTCTAAATAGAGCTTAATACCGTCTTTACGCCCCACTTCCTTGACTTTAATTCCTGCTACCTCTGTAGGTGGATTTTTAGTAAAAGAGTCGATGACGGCGGTTTTGTGCGCCTCTGTGAGGTGCAAGTCTAGGCGGTTGTTGTAAAGTGGGCCATCGGCTTCAGCAATCGCTTCTTTAACAAGTTGACTTAGCGGTTTGCCTTCATAAGCGATCGCTTCTGCCACCAGCATATCGGCTAATACCCCGTCTTTTTCGGGAATATGCCCGATAATACTTAAACCACCTGATTCTTCTCCACCGATTAATACAGCAGTTTCCCGCATTTTTTCGCCGATGTATTTAAAACCAACTGCTGTTTCGTAAATTTGCAGCCCATTTTTAGCAGCGAAATTATCCAGCAGGTGGGTTGTAGCGACAGTGCGGACTATCGCGCCAGTTTTACCTTTGTTTTTGATTAAATGACGTGCTAGAAGTAGCAGCACGGTATTCGGAGTGAGGACGGTTCCTTGTTCATCTACGATACCAAAGCGATCGCTATCTCCATCCGTTGCCAAGCCCAAATCAGCTTGATCGCGAACTACTGCTTCCACTAACTCAACTAACTGTTCTCCTTTGGGTTCTGGCATTCCACCCCCAAATAAAACATCTCTCCAATCATGGAAACTTTCTAACTGAACGCCACTATGTTGCAAAACTTCATCTAAATAGCCGCGAGAGGTAGAATACAAAGCATCGTACTTTACCTTTAAATTAGCGCTTCTGATCTTTTCTACATCAAGTAGAGTGTAGATAAATTGCAGGTAATCTGGTTTCGGATCGAAAATTGAAATTGAACCTGATGGGTTGCTCCCAGGCAACTCATCCGATGCACCTTCTATATTTGCCACAATAGTATCAGTAATCTCTGGAGTGGCAGGCCCAGCATAATCGGGTATATATTTAATTCCACAGTAAGGTGCTGGATTATGGCTAGCAGTAAACATTAACGCCCCAGCGGAATTTAGGTGACGGGCATTGTAGGCAATTACTGGAGTGGGACAATCCCGATCGGTAATTTTTACAGTCCAACCCAAATCTGCTAATACTTGGGCCGCTGTTTGGGCAAACTGGTCAGCTAAAAAGCGAGTATCGTAGGCAATAAGTACTGGTCTATCTTTTGTGTAGGCTGTTTCTAAGTAAGTGGCGATTGCCCTTGTTACTTTCCGCACATTGGGGAAAGTAAAGTCATCGGCAATAATCCCTCGCCATCCATCGGTACCAAATTTTATCTTGCTAGACATTTTTGCCACTTGCTCCGGTACATTATCAGTACTATAAAAGCTTCCCGCAAAGCGTGTGTAGCAGCAAGTATCCTCCGAAGTTCTTTTCTAAGCAAGCCTTAGCTTAAACTTCTCCCCACCGTATTTTCTCTCACTGTTTCTGAGCAATGTCAACCCCCGATCGACCTTTTGCCAGTTATCACCTTTGGTCTCTAGTTGCCCCAGCGACTGGGCAAGAACGCTGGCATTGCCAGATGAGACGGGGGTTTATCAAAGCACGGCAACACGAACCACAAGTCAAAGCGCTTTTAACGCAAGCCACTGCACCCCAGCGGATTGGCATACTAGCTCAAAAAGGCGTTTATGAGTTTCATCATCACAGGCATCTGTTGAAGCAAGCAGATGGTGTAGAAAGAGTTGCCCAGCTACTAAAATTAGGCAACTCAAGCCTTCAAGTCCAGCAACGCGTGCTGCAAATTTTGCAAAAATATCACGATTCGCCGTTGCTTTTAGATAAAGATATTATCCAATTAACTCCGGGTGATGAAGGCTTTCCCAAACCGATAGTAGTTGAACAAGAAGATTATTGCTTTCGCTTATACGCGGCTATGGACTGTGTTTTTATTGAGTCTGATAGCACTTTACATATTTTGGATTTCAAAACTGGCAAGTCGGCTTTTGACAAACGACAGGCATTAGTTTACTTGTTAGCTGCTCGTTATCTTTACCCTGGACGAGAAGCTGTTGCATCATTTTATAATTTAGAAATATGTAAGAAATCAGACTTAATTAGTATTAACAATAGTGAATTAGAATCCTTAAAATTTGAGTTGGCGAATATTGCTCATAAACATCAGCACGATTTGCAAAAATATCAGGAAGAAACTAGTAATTTCAGTAAAATATTCCCTCCTAATCCTGGTTCTCACTGCCGCTTTTGCCCATTTAACTCTATCTGTGAGTTTGCTGATTTTAAGCAGCATCAATCATATCCACTGCCCAGCTTAAGAAGTTTAAGAGTTAATAGCTAATTAGTTTATTTATTTACCTTGGTTCAATTTTCAAAAAAATCTACTAAATACTCGTATTTTTACTGGACTGATTCTCTTCTCCTATCAGACAACCTAGATGTCAGATAAACCGATTTTTATCTTTGGTTGTAAGGAGTTAAGACTAGTGCGATTAACCGTAAATAAATCCGTATTTAGATTAGTAGGAATTTCGACGTTTCTTTTACTTCTAATATTTAAGGGCATTTTCCCTCAAACTGTTTATGCATTGCTGTCGTCTCTAGACGCTTGTGCTGTTCAAGCTGAATGTGCTGCTGCTGGCTCGGAATTAGCTTCTACTGCGAAGGCTGCAATTAGCACAACAAAAGCTCAAAATGAGCAGGTTCCAAATAAAGCTCAGGAGAGATATTGTTCTTTCTATCCACTTAATTTAGTTTGTGGGCCACAAGGTCAATCTTCAGTTCTTTATAATTACAAATTTCACCAAACAGTACATTACAGGAGGTCTGGTTCTCCTGACAAATTTGTAACTCATCATTTTCGAAGTTGGCGACCTGCGCCAGGGGCAATTAGAAGTTTAGCTCAACCTCCAGGTATTGAATTTGGTGGTGGTTATCCTCCATCTGGTGATTATGTAACGTGGATTCATTTAAATGATGGAGATGGTAATAATCAAACTCGTGGCGTCGTTTATGAATATTCAACTGGCGACACCATGACATGGGATGATTATGCAAATTATTCTAACAATAATATTGAGGGAGAATGGATTAGCGATGTGGTTCGTGCTGATATACTGCCAGATAATTCACCCGCTCGTGATAGGAAAGATTGATTTCAATAAAAGCGCGATGTAGTTGTTCAATTACTAAATCTTCACCAAATTAGAGGTTGCTGGCATGAAAGAGCTTTTTACGCTTCTCCAAAAGATTAAAGAAAATCCAGTTATCTACATAGACAAGCCATCAATTACTTGTCTTCATTCATTCTTAACTGGGTATATAGATAGTTTAATTACACTCGGATTTACTGACATAAGCTCTTGTGGAATGGAAGGGTTTCAAGAGTGGGTACAAGAAAGAGCAAAAACTAATACGACTCAATCTTGGGCTGGGATAATTCTCTCTTACTCTGGAAGTGAACAAGCTGCTTTTAATAGGTTTTTTGAAGAATTTGAGCAGTTCTTAAAGCAGAAACATGATTCAAACATTCAAAAAAATGAAGATATCTCAAGGCTTAGTGAGGAGATGAGTTTTCCTCGGTTTGATATTTACAACGAGATTCCAAGTAATATAAAGAAAAGACCAGGAATGTATTTAGGAAGTAGTTCAATTACTAGACTTGATATGCTTCTGCGAGGATATAGTCTGGCTCGAAGAGAAGTTGGTGTACCTCCAACTGAGCCAGAAAGGGAATTTGAAGGTTTTCAATCATGGATTGAAGAGAAATATGGAATTAACTCAGGTCAGTCATGGTCTAAAATAATTCTTTTTTATTCTGTAGATGAGCATGAGGCACTACAGAAATTTTTTGAACTATTTGAAGAATACTTGAATAGGAATAAGAGTTTAGAAATAGACGAAAATTGTGGTTAGGGAGTGAGTATTAAAGTGCATTAGCTTACAGCATAATACACTCTAGTCCTTAAATTAAATTGGAGTAATCAATATGATGAATCTTTCTACACTTCTCCAAAAGATCAAAGAAAATCCCGTCATATACATAGATAAGCCATCAATTACCTGCCTTCGTTCCTTTGTCTGGGGGTATTTAAGTCAACTAAGTAATTTAGGATTAACTCCTGAAGGCGACTCACTGGAAGGATTTAATGAATGGATGCAAGAAAGAGAAAAAATTAATACAACTCAATCTTGGGTTGAGATAATTCTGTTTCTTTCTAGTAGTGAAAGAGATGCTTTTTATAGTTTTTTTGAATTATTTGAAAAGTTCATAAAGCATAAAACCAATTCAAAAATGCAAAAAAATGAAGACATTTTAAGGCTTCGTCAGGATTTGATGTTTCCTCGGTTTGATATTTACAAGGAGATTCTAGGCGCTATAAAGAAAAGACCAGGAATGTATTTAGGAGATAGTCTAATCACTGAATTAGATATGCGTTTGCGAGGATATAGTCTGGCTCGAAGAGAAGTTGGTGTAGCTCCAACTGAGCCAGAAAGAGAATTTGAAGGTTTTCAATCATGGATTGAAGAGAAATATGGAATTAACTCAGGTCAGTCATGGTCTAAAATAATTCTTTTTTATTCTGTAGATGAGCATGAGGCACTACAGAAATTTTTTGAATTGTTTGAAGAATACTTGAATAGGAATAAGATTTTAGAAATAGACGAAAATAGTGGTTAAGCAGAGAGTATTAAGGTGCGTTAGCCTACGGCATAGCACACTCTAGTCCCTAAATTAAATTGGAGTAATTAATATGATGAATCTTTCTACGCTTCTCCAAAAGATTAAAGAAAATCCAGTTATGTATATAGATAAGCCATCAATTACTTGTCTTGATTTCTTTGTACGTGGGTATTTAAGTCAACTAAGTGACTTAGGATTAACTCCTGAAGGCGACCCAATGGAAGGATTTCAAGAATGGATACAAGAAAGAGCAAAAACTAATTTGACTCAATCTTGGGCTGGAATACTTATATTTTCCTGTGGTAGTGACAGAAATGCTTTCTATAGTTTTTTTGAACTATTTGAAAAATTTATAAAACAGAAAAATGATTCAGAAATTCAAGGAAGTGAAGACCTTTTAAGGCTTCGTCAGGATTTGATATTTCCTCGGTTTAATATTTACAAGGAGATTCTAGGTGCTATAAAGAAAAGACCAGGAATGTATTTAGGAAGTAGTTCAATTACTAGACTTGATATGCTTTTGCGAGGATATAGTCTGGCTCGAAGAGAAGTTGGCGTAACTCCAACTGAGCCAGAAAGAGAATTTGAAGGTTTTCAATCATGGATTGAAGAAAAATATGGAATTAACTCAGGTCAGTCATGGTCTAAAATAATCCTTTTCTATTCTGTAGATGAGCATGAGGCACTACAGAAATTTTTTGAATTATTTGAAGAATATTTGAATAAGAACAAGAGTTCAGAAGTAGACGAAATTTGTGATTAAACAGAGAGTATTAAGGTGCGTTAGCTTACGGCATGACACACCCTACTCATTTTCTCAGGGTCTTTCCCCAATAACCAATGCCCTAATTCAAAAAGGCGGTAATTCTTTAAGAATTGTGAACCGGATATGATTTATTGCCAAATCACCGATGGGAATATCTTCTTTGGTTAGCCGCGCACCTTTACTTGTCACGGTTTCAAAGGTGATGCCTTTGCCAATTTCAATGTGATACCAGCATAAGCCCATAAAAAAGCGCGTCGGATAAGGCCCACCTTCACCTATATCGTCAGGATTTGATTCCATTGGCAACCAGCCAAAATTTGGGACGTAAAATTCTAGCCAAACATGATTAAAGTCGGGTTGTAGCGGTACTCCTACGAAGTCACTATGGGGAGGACATTTGTATCTACCTACAGTACGGCAGGGGATGCCATTTAAACGAGATAGGGCAAGTAAAACGCCGACATATTCGCCACAAGAACCAACCCCCCGTTCTAAAACCGTATCTGGTGTATCAATGTAAGGTTTAATACCGTAGGATAACTCATCATAAACGTAGTTGCGGATGCTGTGCATTTTCCGCAACACATTGGTTTCAGAACCAATCGCTTCTCTGGCGGCACGGCGAACAATGGTAGTATCCATTGCTAAATCGTCGTCGTCCACTAGGTAGCGTGTTTGTAATTCTGGGGACAGTTCGGGTATATTTTCTACGTCTCTGGGTGTGATGCGATACTTAATACCTCGAACTTCCAAAAGTGCTTTCCAGCCAAATATATGCCGTTCTCCTGGTGCAAGAGAATCAAATTTAAAAACTGCTACACGTTGCCCCTCTATTACTTCTTCGGTGAAGGGTATACCAATAGGTTCAACGTGTTTCACCTTTTGACGCTCAGTTTCCGATGGTAGGGCAATACGCCATTCGACATCGGGTAAAAAAACTTCGTCTAGAGGTGCAATTTCCTCAGCATAAGACATTTCAATCAGATAGCCATTAGAAAGTGCGTAACGCTTATCTGGATCGTAATGATAATACAGAGGATGAATAAAAGTGCGATCGCGGAATGTTAATTCATGACTCGGATCGGCATTCGGGTTATCCCGGATATAAGGCTCCTCTGAGGCGTAGGCGACGTAAATACTTTCTTTGCCTGTTTCGGCATTTTTATGGATTGCTATGCCTGTCGGACATTCAAAGGGTGTCAGAACGCTGAATTGCAGCTCTCCCGTGGCTCTGTCCATCGCGTAAACTGATTGTTCGGTGCGATCGCAAATCCATAGCATTTCTTGGTTGACTGCCAAATTCTCTATCCCAACTCCAGGTGCATAAAATCTGGTAATTTCTTTTCGCGTTTCGCGGTCAAAAACCAGAATGTAGCCTAGCCTTTGGCAACTAACATAAACCGTTGTTTCCCAAACAGCAACGCCATCAGCTGCATAAGGCAATGTCACAAAATGTTCCAGACCTAAAGCATTCAGCTTGCACAAATAAACACTATTTTCTCGGCTTACCCACAGGGTATCATCCCACACCGCTAAACCAGTGACATCGGTAAATTCTTCAACTTGATGGGGATTGAGAATTTTACTGTTGTCAGAGGTGGGATCGATCTCCAGTAGATGCCCTTTAATACTGTCAATGGCAATCAGTCTATCTTTAATGAAAGTAATGCCACAGAGGGTAGCAGCAGTAAGCGGTCGAATTGTTTTTTGCCCAAACATCTGGCTAACGGTCAAAGTGGGGAGTGCAAAACTCATAAAACCTTGTGGTAAGTGTAAAAAACCCTCACCTTTAGGTCGGGGAGGAAACATGACTCAAGCGGTTTTACCGCCGTCACACCAATTGCTTGAGATGGAAAATCCTAGTCGAGCAATGGCTCCCCCGATCGGGGTGGATGAAAAATGCTGAGTTAAAAGACTGCCCACAATGGGCGTTGCTCTTACTAAGTACATCAATTAGTGGTTCTCGATCGCCACGTTTACAGCGGGGTACTAATAATTATCGGTACAATGTGTTTCGAAAAACTCTTTCGTGAGAAATAATACTATGTCAAAACAGGAGGAATTTACAAATGTTAAGAATTACATATACACTCATAAAACTGGGCGATCGGCTTAATGTAACTTTAGAAGATGGAATTCCTGCCATCACTAAATTATGATCGAATTTTGTAACCATTTGCTGTGACCTATACGATGTCTGCTAATTCTCTGCCTGAAGGTGCCGCCGTTTGGCATAGTTTAGAAGTTGATAAAGCGCTAGACCTGCTTGATAGTAATGCAGACAGCGGCTTAACACCCCAAGAAATTCAACAGAGATTACAAAAATACGGCCCCAACGAACTCGAAGAAACTGCTGGCCGTAGTGCTTGGGAAATTCTGCTGGATCAGTTCAAGAACATTATGTTATTGATGCTGATTGGCGTGGCTCTGATTTCTGGGTTTTTAGACTTAATGGCTTTACGGGCGGGCAGTTTGAAGCCTGGTGAAGTGCCATTTAAAGATACGATCGCTATCCTAGCAATTGTCATCCTCAATGGCATACTCGGCTACGTCCAAGAAAGCCGCGCCGAAAAAGCCTTGGCAGCCTTGAAAAAAATGACCTCTCCCTTAGTACGCGTCATCCGCGACGCCAGACTGGTGGAGATAGCAGCCAAGGAACTAGTTCCAGGGGATGTCATGCTGCTGGAAGCTGGGATGCAAATAGCCGCAGATGGACGCTTGATCGAACAGTCTAATTTACAAGTACGTGAGTCGGCATTGACTGGTGAAGCCGAAGCGGTGAATAAACAGGCATCACTAAAATTGCCGGAGGAAACATCATTAGGCGATCGCCTCAATGTTGTCTTTCAAGGAACTGAAGTAGTCCAAGGACGCGCCAAGGTTCTGGTGACGAACACTGGCATGACTACAGAACTGGGTAAAATTGCTGCGATGTTGCAGGCGGTGGAAAGTGAACCTACGCCTTTACAGCAGCGGATGACTCAACTGGGTAATGTCCTAGTTACAGGTTCTTTAATACTTGTGGCGATCGTTGTCGCTGGCGGTGTCATCAGAGACGGGGGTTTTAAAAATATTCAAGAACTCTTGGAAGTTTCCTTGAGTATGGCGGTTGCTGTAGTTCCAGAAGGTTTACCAGCTGTAATTACCGTCACCTTGGCACTGGGAACCCAGCGAATGGTGCGCCAAAATGCCTTGATTCGCAAATTGCCAGCAGTGGAAACGTTGGGTTCTGTAACAACCATCTGTTCTGATAAAACCGGCACCCTGACTCAAAATAAAATGGTGGTGCAATCGATTTCCACCAATAACAAAACTTTTCGCGTCACCGGCGAAGGTTATGCCCCCACAGGAGACTTTCAGTTCAATGGTCACAAAATTTCCCTAGAAGAATCTCCAGAAATCTCCGCTTTATCAGTCGCCTGTGCTATTTGTAATGATTCAGTGTTGCAAAAAGAACAAGGTGAATGGGCAATTTTAGGAGATCCGACAGAAGGGGCATTACTCACGCTGGCGGGAAAAGCCGGAATTGAAAAAGACCAGTGGAACAGTAAGTTACCTCGCGTTGCGGAGTTTCCCTTTTCCTCGGAACGGAAGCGGATGAGCGCGATCGCTCAGGTGGAGGGAGTCGCCACAGGTGACGCATCTTCGAGAGGCATTGACCCAGCGATCGCTGGTTTTCTGCAATCGGAACCTTACTTAATGTTTACTAAAGGTTCTCCAGAGTTAACCTTGGCACGTTGCACTCAGATTCATTTGGGTAATGACACGGCTACTTTAACCGAAGCACAACGCCAGAAAATTTTGGCAGAAAATGACCTGATGGCGAGTAAAGGTCTAAGAGTGCTAGGTTTTGCCTACAAACCCTTGGTGCAGATTCCACCGGAAGGTTCAGATGAAACATCCGAGCAAGATTTAGTATGGCTGGGATTGGTGGGAATGTTAGATGCACCACGCCCAGAAGTAAGGGCAGCAGTCCAAGAGTGTCGAGAAGCAGGTATTCGCCCAGTAATGATTACTGGCGACCACCAATTAACAGCACGAGCGATCGCTACCGATTTAGGAATTGCCCAAGAAGGCGATCGCGTTCTCACAGGTCAAGAATTGCAACGGATGACTGACCAGGAATTAGAGCAAAACGTTGACCTGGTGAGCATCTATGCCAGAGTTTCCCCAGAACACAAACTGCGAATTGTCCAAGCACTGCAACGCCGGGGTAGATTTGTCGCCATGACAGGCGATGGTGTCAACGATGCCCCAGCCCTCAAACAAGCCGACATTGGTATCGCAATGGGCATTACTGGCACTGATGTCAGTAAAGAAGCCAGTGACATGGTGTTACTTGATGACAACTTCGCCACCATTGTCAGCGCCACCAAGGAAGGTAGAGTTGTTTACACCAATATTCGCCGCTTTATTAAATACATTCTGGGCAGTAACATTGGCGAAGTTATCACCATTGCAGCTGCACCCCTAATTGGTTTAGGAGGCGTTCCCCTTACTCCCTTACAAATTTTGTGGATGAACTTGGTGACAGACGGTTTACCAGCTTTGGCATTAGCTGTGGAACCTCCAGAACCGGATGTCATGCAACGTCCGCCTTTTAGTCCCCGTGAAAGTATTTTCGCTAGGGGATTGGGTTCTTATATGATTCGCATTGGTATCATCTTTGCCATTATCAGCATTGCCTTGATGTGGTGGGCTTATCAACACACCCATGCTGCTGGGTATCAGGGAAATCGGGATGCTTGGAAGACAATGGTATTCACTACCTTGTGTATCGCCCAAATGGGTCATGCGATCGCGATTCGCTCCAACAACCGACTGGCCATCGAGATGAATCCATTCTCCAATATTTTTGTATTAGCGGCTGTTGTCGTCACCACGATTTTGCAGTTGATGCTAGTTTATGTCCCACCCCTGCGAGATTTCTTTGGTACTCATTACCTGAATATGCAAGAATTGGCGGTTTGTATTGGCTTCAGTGCCTTAATGTTTGTCTGGATTGAAGCGGAGAAGATATTTTTGCGGATTATGGGCAAGAAGGCGGTTTGAAAAAGTGAGGAGTTAGGAGTTAGGAGTTAAAAGTTAGGAGTTATGAGTTGAAGAACATTTTGCATTCAAAACTCAAAACTTAAAATTCCTCACTCCTTACTCATAATTTCTAACTCTTAATTCCTCACTCCTAACTTTTCGTTATGTACCTAAAAACTCTAAACCTCCGACAATTTCGTAATTATCAAGACCAAAAGGTTGAGTTTAATGCTGCCAAAACAATTTTGGTAGGTAATAATGCTCAGGGAAAGTCAAATTTGTTGGAGGCGGTGGAGTTACTGGCAACATTGCGATCGCACCGCATGACCCGCGATCGCGATTTGGTTCAAGAAGGGGAAGCCATAGCCCAAATTGATGCCACTCTTGAACGACAAACAGGTGTTAGCGACCTGACTTTAACCTTGCGCCGCAATGGTCGCCGTAGTGTTGCTCTCAATGGCGAATCTATCCGCCGTCAAATGGACTTTCTCGGCGTTCTTAATGCAGTCCAATTTTCCAGCTTAGATTTAGAACTAGTACGCGGCGGCCCGGAAGGTCGCCGCAACTGGTTAGATACACTCTTAATTCAACTCGAACCAGTTTATGCTCACATTTTGCAGCAGTATAACCATGTGTTACGCCAGCGCAATGCCTTTTTAAAACGCCATGTAGAGACGTTGGATGCAACATCTTTACAATCAGAACTAGCGCTGTGGGATGCACAGTTAGCGACTACAGGAACTAGGGTAATTAGACGACGCGATCGCGCTATCCAAAGATTAGCTCCCATTGCTACCACCTGGCACGGCAGTATTAGCGGCAGTACAGAAGTTCTACAAATCAAGTACGTGCCGAATATTCCTGTAGAGGATAACCAGCCAGAAGAAGTGCAGCAAGCTTTTTTAGCAAAAATTCAGCAGCGAGCCGTTGCTGAAATGCACCAAGGCACGACTCTTGTCGGCCCGCATCGAGACGAAATAGAATTAACTATTAACCAGACACCCGCTCGTCAATATGGTTCTCAAGGTCAACAAAGAACCCTGGTTCTAGCTTTAAAATTAGCCGAATTACAATTAATTGAAGAAGTCGTCAAAGAGCCACCATTACTATTATTAGATGATGTTCTTGCTGAACTAGATTTATCCCGCCAAAATCAATTGCTTGATGCCATTCAAGACCGCTTTCAAACCTTGATTACTACCACGCACTTGGGGTCTTTTGATTCCCAATGGTTGAATTCATCCCAAATTATTTTGGTGAAAGAAGGAGAATTAACAATTAAAAATTAAAAATTTATTTAAAGATAGATCCCTTTGGGTTAAAGGTTATTTGTGTAGATAATTGGTCTTTAAAAACGCGATAAATAGTGTCTCTAAATCATGGTTTTGTTGCTCATTCTGAACTGTATTGATTTAAAGATATTTCATACGGGTATTTATAGCGTCCATCTGTATGCCTCTACTCTGATTTTTTGTGATGTTTTTCAAACCTTTTAAAAACGCTGAGAACAAAAAAAGTCAGCATAGCACCGATTAATCCTAACTGCCATAAACCACAGCCAGAAGCAATTCCCAATGCAGAAGAAACCCAAATAGCCGCTGCTGAGGTGAGTCCGTGAATTTCAAGTTGCTGTGATTCTTGGGAAGATTGGCGCACAATTTCTCCAGCACCGAGAAATCCTACACCAGCTGCAATCCCTTGAATTACACGGCTAAGTGCATCAGGGCTAGATTGCAGTCCTCCTGTTTGCATGATTATTAAGGTAAATAAGGCTGAACCTAAACTCACCAGTATATGAGTTCTTAAACCAGCTGGTTTGCGTCTAATTTGACGTTCTAAGCCGATGATTGCTCCAATAAGCAATGCAATACATAGCCGGAAGCTGATATTCAGCCAATCATCAGTTGCAAGGTAGTAAGTGTTTGCCAATGTTTAGTCTGATATGGAGAATTTTATATAATAGGTTAAATCGTAATATTTTTATAAAAATAGTGCAAAACTATTCTAATGTTTTATTAATAGAGTTTAATCCAATAGGTATAGTGCAATAACCTATCTCATCTTTGGATTCTATAGATTCAGTAATGGTTGTGAAACTGAGAATTAATATTTTCCATTATTAGGATTATTTTTCAATAAGATATTATTCTGATCAATGAATGGAGATTGGCATTGTTAAATTGTCGCAACGATCGTAATTTGGGTAAACTAGATGAATTTTAAGTTTATTAAATAGTTTTTCAGCTATTTAAAATGACTTAGCCAGAGAATTATACCTTAAATTGTTAGATTTAACCTATATACTCAACAATTAAATATGATACGACCATGTATAAGTAGAGCAAATCAGCTATACAGCGTATTTCAAATTACTGAAGTACACAACGATTCGTCTCAAAGCCAGGTATAAAGCCTGTTTTACTTCTGATTTCTGACTCCTGAATTCTCCTCTATCCTGCTTCAAAACCCGTAACTTTGTAATTCATCGAAAAGAAAACTGCTGTCAGCCCTGGATACTTTTTATTCAGAAGTCAGTAGATTAACCTGATAACATACCAAAAAGAAATGGCTGTGGCTACAAATAGACAACTAACAAATTGAGTGAATAAACTCTACTGGCTAGATCAAATTAAACTACAAGACCGCGCCAAAGTAGGTGACAAAGCCTTTTACTTGAGCAAAATTATCCAGCGTGGCTATCCGGTGATGCCTGGTTTTGTAGTTTCGGCAGAAATTTTGCGGCAATTTCTTGAAAATCTCAATAGTTCAGAATCATTAGTAGCTGACTTACCCCATTCTTCGCTACACCTGGATGTCACTAATTGGCGGCAACTTCAGCAGGTGGCTAGTCGCTTGCGCCAAGAAATTCTGACTGCGACTGTAACCCAGGAGTGGGTGAGTACAATTTTCCAAGCAGCTAGAGAATGGCAAACTAGCTGTTTAATTCTTCGACCTTCCTTAGGAGTATCAACTGCTACTCCAGGGATAAACAATATATCGGGTTTACTGGAGTCGGTATTTTGCCAGTGCGAACCGGAAGCGATCGCACTGGCTCTAAAGCGTACCTGGAGTCAAATATTTCGCGCCCGGAGTCTATTATATTGGCAGCACTCAGGAATTAATCTGCAACAAATTAATTTCGCAATTTTGGTGCAACCTGTTGAAAATGCGATCGCCAGCGGCTCGCTCACAACCAATGCCTCTGGGTGGGAAATTGAAGCTACTTTGGGATTAGGAATGGCGATCGCTCTTGGCGAAGTACAGCCAGATGTTTACTATATTCAACCAGAAACTGGGGTTGTGCTTGAGCAACAACTAGGCAATAAAATGCTGGCTTATGGTGTTGATGATGCAGCATCTAAAGTTTTTTCGCAACTCGTGCCGAACTCAGCGTTAACACCAGATCGCACCTGTCTAATTACCTATATGCTTCCAGAAGCCCAACAAAAACAGTACTCTTTACAAGAAGAATACTTACAACAAATAATTGCTCTGGGAACTCAACTGGTAAGTGAACTAGGTAAAACTTTTACCATTAAATGGACTATTGCCGGGCAAACTACATCTGGCAAACTCTACATCACACAAGTTAGTCCTTCGCAATCTATAATTCCTCACTCACACTTGATTCGAGGACTAGGAGCAGCTGGAGGACGGCTTGTAGCCACTGCCCTGGTAATTATTAATCCACAACAGAAACCCGAACAACTACCGAAGGGAGTAATTTTAGTAGTACCAACGATTACACCTGATTGGTTGCCATTATTGCAACAAGTTGGTGGTATTATCACTGAACAAGGGGGATTAACCAGTCACGCGGCAATTCTAGCTAGAGAATTAGGTATCACAGCAGTAGTAAACGCAACATCTGCCACAACTTTAATCCAAACTGGCGAACGATTGCTGCTTGATGGCGACAGAGGAGAAGTTTATCGCATCAAAGGAGACTCAAAAAAAGAGATGGACAAAGGAAGAGAAGAAAATCTTCTTACCTCCCATCACCCCAACTCGAAAGCGCCTCATTCTGCTATTGCGTCTCATCTACCTATGATTGCTACCCAATTGCTGGTTAACTTGAGTCAGTCCACTTTAATAGAACAAGTGCAAAACCTGCCTGTGGATGGAGTGGGATTGTTGCGTTCCGAATTGATGGTACTAAATATATTGAACGGGCAACATCCCAATACTTGGATTTTAAGCGGGCGTCAGGCAGAATTGTTAGAGCTATGGTCTGAGCAAATTATGCAATTTGCCCGTGCCTTTGCCCCAAGACCAGTTTTTTATCGTTCTTTAGATTGGCGATCGCAAGATTTACCATCATTGCGTGATAGTTTAGAATCTTCGCCCCAGTCGATGTTGGGCGAACGTGGCACCTTTAGTTATTTACAAAATCCCGCAGTCTTTGAGTTGGAACTGCAAGCTTTGGCAAGCGTACAGCAAGGTGGCTACACCAATGTAAACCTGCTGTTGCCTTTTGTGCGGACTGTAGAAGAATTTATTTTTTGCCGTCGCAAAGTTGAGCAAGCTTTTTTAACCGAAGTAGCGCAGTTTCAATTGTGGATGATGGCAGAAGTGCCGAGTGTACTGTTTTTATTACCGGAATATGTGAAAGCAGGTGTGGGTGGAATTTCTATTGGTACAAATGACTTGACCCAATTATTGCTAGGAGTGGATAGAGAACAAGGACAGCTAGCAAAAGTATTAAATGAACGTCATCCAGCAGTTATGAGTGCGATCGCTCAACTGATCCAGATGGCTCAAAGTGCTGGTATCCCTTGTTCAATCTGCGGTCAAGCACCAGCCCTCTATCCAGAAATTATTGATAAGTTAGTGGAATGGGGTATAACTTCCATTTCCGTTGAACCGGAAGCAGTCGAGCGAACATATCAAGCGATCGCTCGTGCTGAACAACGTCTGATTTTAGCAGCTGCACGACGTGAATTAAAGTAATCCTATTAAATAGAATCAGTTTCGCGCAAAAACTACTGTGTAAATACGATCAACAATCATGAGTTTTATGAAAGTATTAGTTACTGGCAACGAAGGAATGATTGGTTCGGTTGTTGAAAAAGTTTTACGTGCTGATGGATGTGAAGTTATTGGCTTTGATATTGCAAGTGGTCATAATATTCTGAATCCAGATGAAATTCGTTCAGCAATTGTTGGCTGCGATGCAGTTATTCATCTTGCAGCACTACTTGGAAACTTTGAGGATTTGCCGGATGAAATAATGGCAGTGAATCTTCTCGGAACTTGGCATATTCTAAAAGCAGCAGCAGAAGCAAAACTCAAACGTGTTATTTTCTTCAGCAGTGTTGATGTTTTGGGAATCTTTAAAGGTGAGAGAAAACCGGATTATCTTCCTTTAGATGACAATCATCCTTGTTATCCAACTACTCCTTATGCTGTTTCCAAGCAGCTTGGTGAAGAAATGTGCAGATATTTTACCGATAGCACAGGTATCCCAACTATTTGTCTGCGACCACCTGGTGTATTTGATGAAGAAACTTACGATTTTATTATTTCTAATCGGCAAGCTAATCCCGATTTTGAGTGGAATCCGTTTTGGGAGTACGGCGCTTTTCTGGATGTGAGAGACGCCGCCCAAGCAGCACGATACGCTTTACACTGTCCTAATCCTGGTCATGTTACCTTACTGCTATGTGCAGATGACATTTCTTCGGCGCATCGAACTAGTCAAGAAATGGCTCAATCTCTACTACCTGAAGTGGATTGGCGCGGA
This sequence comes from Nostoc sp. LEGE 12454, assembly GCF_056620565.1. Lineage (NCBI taxonomy): Bacteria > Bacillati > Cyanobacteriota > Cyanophyceae > Nostocales > Nostocaceae > Nostoc > Nostoc sp. LEGE 12454. Next base: position 186,926 of record NZ_JBWQXL010000004.1, on the reverse strand, counting down.
GGTGATGAATATGAAAATGAACCTTACAAAGCTTTGATTAACACTCAACTTGCAAAAGAAATCCTTCAGTGGGTTCCCCGTTACAAATGGCGGCAATGAAGCAAGGCTTGCTTCAGCATGTACAATAAACCGCTATAGCTGAAGCTTTCAGGAATGTCAATTTTTAACGATATTACAAAAGACCCCACCTCAATATACTCATTTGGTGGGGTAGTGATCGCGTGCAAAACCGAAATTGTTAATATCGATAAATCGCCGCAACATCTGTGCTATATGGAATCTGTTCAAAGGGAACAGCGTAGACCGTGCCACCATTTAATAAAGTATGAGCAGCGACAAAATCCAACAAATCCTCATCACCAGCTTCTTTTTCTGGGTGCAAATAAACCGTTTCTGAGGTTGGATCGAATAAACCCCACTGTTGCTGACCAACTGCAACTAGTAATGAATCCACTCGTTGGTAATAAGCTGCTGATACAACTTCTTCGAGGTTGTTAGATGCTTTACCAGTATCGCCACCAAACAATTCGTGAAATTGTTCCAAAACTGCTTGCTGTGACTTTTGGAAATCAGCCTCGACAATCGGCCAAGCTTGATCGTGTAATTCTTGGGCGCTGAGAATTTCTGGATTCCCGGTAATAGCTTCATCCATCAAATGCTGGTAAGTATTTGCTTGTCTGTACACAGGCAAGAGATACTCTACCCCAGCCAGCACCAAAGGCGCTTTTTGCAATTTCAGTTTATCGTGTAATGCGCGATCGACAATTTGAAAGAATTGGAGGATATCTTCTTGGCGTCTATCCCTGTCAGGGCTTCCCTGTCCGTGAAACGAACCTGGTTGCGAAAAAGGATTGGAAGTTCCCCCTTTTGATGTTGCGATACGGAACTGACCTTCTTTAGCAGTATCGTCTCTTTGGAGAGCTTCATCTAGACTTTTAGGGAGATTTTCTACTTCCACTTCATTGATGCTGTAGCGTGTTCCTTCAAAGAACCTAACATCTTGTTGGCTCAAAGCCAGTATATAGAAGCGACCATTGCCATTTAAAATTGGCAGCAATGGTTTGATGTGAAATCGGTCTGTAACCACGACCAACTCTTGAAAATCAATTGGTAGCGGATAATAGCGAAAAATATTGTCAGAAATAAAAATCGCCAGCCCTTGCTCTCCGATTTGCTCCCAAAACTCTTGGGTATCAATTTCCTGGGATTTTTCCACCAATGCGATCGCATCTTCCTGTGTCAAACCCGCATCAATTAAACGAGCCTCTGCTTCCCTGACCAAATTTTTAAAGCGAATTGGGTTTTGTCGCACTTCTGGCCCAGCTGGGTGCGTTGGCATATAAATGGAAACACAATTTCCTTTTGGCTGTTCTATTAATGTCTTGATTTCCTCTTTCGAGATTAATTGCATATTATATCCCTCCTATCAACATGACTAGATACATCAGACCAGACCATCGATATTCAAGGATCTGATCGGACGTTATTTTCAGGTGATGGCGGTTGAAGTTCAACCGTTTGCTTCTGAGTTTATTTCACCTCAAGGAGGGTTTAGTTGCATCTTTCTTTTGATAGGCAATATTCATCAAGGAAATTACTAATTAAAACCCCAAAATTAAGAGCCAAAATTGCCACGTCGATCAAATGTTTGGCGTATTAGAGTTTGTGCGTCCTGAGTTTATCCCTATTCTGCCATTTGATTGGCTAAGACCTAAAGTTACTCGTTTCATAATCCAGTACAAACCTGCAAGTACCACAAAGGTGATAGCAATAATCACCAGGGGCTGTTTTCCCAGAATTTCTTCTACCCCTTTGGTTATTACGGCATCGGGTTGAGTAATAAAATCCCAACTGTTGAAACGCAAAAATCGCCCCCAATAAACACCAACAGCACAGAGAAAATGTGTAATCGTCTCAACGCGCCAAATCCATTGGCTCTTACCGATGCGATGTAAGTAGTGACCCCAATTAATTAACGATATTACATAAGCTTCAAATCCACTTAAAATTACTAGCAAATACACAGGAATAAGTACTAAGGTAATCATCCACACCGATTGAATCGTGCGGATATCATCTATCAAGTGAATTACATCAGTCAACAAATACGGTGCATTTGGTAAGAAAGCATAGAAAACTAAGAATCCTAGCCACCAAAGCCAAGTGCCACCGCGCCTCATGCGAAATAGCCAGACACTCAAAGCCAAAGGTATAAAAGCCAGAAACAAATTCCAAGTCATCCAACTCATATTAATTCGCAAGACTTGCACGACTCTGGCTATCAATTCTTCTTTCATAGGTGCTTACTCGGAAGATGTTTGATTGATGTCAATTCACTCTGTAGTGTTAGTGTTAACCTTAGCGATCGAGTTTTTGTAGCCTCCAAGAAAATTAATTTTCTCCAAGATCGAACAAGATTTTTATGTCAGTTAAAAGTAAATGCATACTGATATATGTCCAAAATTTAGAGTTTTTGTGTATTTTATGCTGGAGGATGAAATTTATCAATCAATCGGCTTAAGTCTACTAGTATAGCCAGAAACTCATCAGGGTAAAAGATACCACCGAAAGGTAGTCTGAGCAAGAAAAACGCTGCGAATAAGCGATGGTGGACTTTTTTAATTGCAATGTATGCCTCTGTGCTAACTATTATATTGATTTCATTTTGCCCTGCTAGAGTTCCAGAAGGATTCAAAATTTTTGTCAAGTTAGCCTTTGCTTAGGGGCGAACGAGACGCCCACCCCACAAGAAGTAGTTGGATATTTTTTATTGAAAAGTCCCTAACTAACGCAGTAGCACTCGACTACGAGGGCCGATCGCTTGTTTTGGTGAAGTGGGCATTGTACAACTCTTGGCAGAATCTTGCGAACAAGCAGCTTGAGCAAGGGTTGCAGGGTTGACAACTACTTGATTGACCTCTAGGAAATTACCGTTACTCAATTCCATATTAGGTGTAGTAGAAATTGATGGAGAATTAGACCCAGATGTGTACGTTGTAGGTGTCGAGGAAGCGCCACTATCAACTATTGGTGTAACAGTGAATGTGTTACCGCCATCAACTATTGGCGTAACAGTGAATGTGTTTCCACCATCAACTATCGTTGCAACAGTGGGTGTGCTACCACCACTAACTACAGGTGTAGGAGCGATCGCACTACCACCGCTAACTACAGGTGTAGGAGCGATCGCACTACCATCAATTACTGATGGAGGAATGGGTGTACTACCACCGCTAATTACTGGCGGGGGAGTGGGTGTACTACCACTGCTAGTTACTGGTGGGGGAGTGGTTGTACTACCACTATCAGTAGTTGGTGTAGGAGTTATGAGAGTTGCAGTTGCAGGTACTTTGATTTGTATTCTTGCCAGGGGTGAGTTAGTCATTTCCAAAGATGTCACCTTTGGCGAACCTGGGAGATCGGATTTGAAATCAAAGACTGTGGGGGTGGCGCTACCATTGCGATCGCTATATCTGACTCCATATCCACTCACTTCAAAAGTGCCCTGATACTGGTTTCCAGTGTTTGGATCGGTGACAATACCAGTGTATAAGGCTTTGGTGAGATTAAATTCATCCTGAACTACTCCTTGAAATGTGGTTCCTGCCAATTGCCCCTGGTATTTATAGGGTGTCAACTCACCGCCAGAGAGAATCGGCGAAGTGAGAACGCCATTAAAGGAGACAATCGGAATGCCTTTAAAGTCAACAAAATAATGCAGACTACCATCAGAGCGTGTTTGTACCTGCACATAGTCTGACTTGTATATAGGAACATAATTAGGATTGTTCTTAGTACCTAAGTTCCGAGAGTAAGTCCCCGTATCGTCTGTATCAACACGAGTAATCCTTTGATTGAAATTGGGATTATTTCTGGGGAGTTGGATAGTACCCGATAATGTGCCAGTGCTTTGAATTGTGATTTGAGCAGAAGCACTTGTTCCACTTAAACCGATGAAGACTGCGGCTAAACTGCTACTGCTAACAAGAATACAACCCAACTGAACTGATGAATTTAATTTCATGAAAAATTTGCTCCTTTAATCACATACAAAAAAAATACGCGTATGTTTACGCATGACTTTTCCTTGCTCCTGATGGATCGTGAAAGCATCTAATACTGAATTCATCAGTATTTAAATAGCGTATTTTATAACGTTTACATCAGTACAAAATTAAAACCGGAAACTTGCTCTTAATGTCCCAACGATTAATGCATCGTTAGCGGCATTGTGATCGGGATTGAAAATAACGAATAAGCCTGGAGTCAAGGCGATATTGTCGCTCAGTTGGGCGCGGTAAAAAACTTCTACGTGAATTGATGTGTCACTACGTCCGCCTGCTGTCCCGCCATCAGAAAAGTTGGGAAAATTGAAGCCGTCGGGTAAAGTACTGGAAGTAATTTTGGGCGGTTGTCCAACGAGAACGCCCCCTAAATTCCCAGAACGCAACAAATTAGGAAAAGCTGCAAATACCATCCAGTTGGTAGTTTCTACACTTCCAGAAAGGTTGGATGGCTTGGAGGAAGTAAAGCCACCCCAACCGCCCAATTGCAAGTTAGGGTTAATTCGCCAAGCAACGGTAGCACCAATAGCTTGAGTATCGAAAGCTGTAGGATTTGCAAAAGGTGAAATCAGTTGAGAATCGCCAATACCACCTCCCAGTAAGCCATCTGGGGAGTGGGAATAGAGATAATGTACGCCGATATCGATGTTATTTGTGGGTGCTAAACTTAACTGAGCGCCAGCAGTATATCTACCGCCAAATAGTCCGCCCTGCTTGGTATCGCCAGGAAAATTGGGTATTTCGGCACTATAAACGCCTTGCAAACTGATGCGATCGCTAATCTGCCAGTCAAAGCCTATACCACCACTGCCGTTACCAATACTTAAAATCGGGTTGCGCTGACCAAATAGAGAAATTGCACCATCGCTAGAACCTTCTAAAGGGCTAATACCGCGAAAGGTGTTAATCGGGTTAACTCCCGCCGTACCTACGACAATTCCCAAGTTATGCGAGGCGAGAAATCGATAAGATAAGTCACTAACAATTAGATTGTTGTCTGTATTTGACTCAAATCCCAACCGCCCCATATTGGTAGATAACAACGATGCATTAGAACCCAAATTACCCGCAGACAGCCCTGTTAGCAGCAAATCTCCCCCTGTAAATGAAGTTGCTAAGGTTAGTTGGGCGCTACTTGTAAAAGTCAGATTGGTTTTTCCTTGGCGTTCAGGTACTCCATCTCTCGGAAACAAATCGACATCGGGGCTATTAGTTCCCTGAACGCTAAAAATGGCTTGACCAAATAATCTAGTAGTTGTGGAAAACCGATTTCCTTGTAATTCACTAGTCTGCTTTTCCACAGCTTCGACGCGCTGCTGTAATTGCTGCAACTCTGCTTTGAACTCGCCTTGCAATCTTTGCAGCAGGATTAAATCTTCATTATTAACTGTATTAATTTTATTGTTAGCGTAGGCGTAGCCCGCCGCAGGCATCGCATCGTTAATCTTCTCCAAGCAAGCATTTAAACCAGCCGCAAATTCATAACGGCTGATGCTACGATTCCCCAGATAAGTCCCATCAGCGTATCCCGCAATGCAGCCATAACGTTCTACTAAAGACTGCAAAGCACCAAAAGCCCAGTCGGAGGGTTGCACATCCTGGAGTTGCGATACTGAGGTGACTTGAGACATTGTGTTGTCTGAGTCTGGGGGATGAAGAGATTGGGAAAATTCTTCTGTGCTTTCCTGGTTCTGTACAACTTCTGTTACAGGTTGAGTATCTTTTAATTCAGGTAAGTTAGGGGAACTGATGAGTTGAATTTTTTCTCTACTTTTTCTAAGTATATTCTCGTACTTATTTTTTATAGTTGACGAGGTGGTTATATCTGGTTGCACGAATTCAGGTGGTGTAATTTCAGCAGGTGAGACAACTTGAGATAAATTATCCTGTGTTGACTGCTGCACCGGGTTTTCTAGCAGAATTATCGGCTTTTCTGGTAAATTGACCGCAGATATTGGCACTGTTGTCAGAACACTCGCCATCAGTAGACTCATATCACTCCTGGTATTTCATTTGACTTGCACCAATACTTCTTTTGACAGATAAAGTTGGTGTATATCAGGAATTTTTTTGAAAAAAAGTGATAAAAGTTACTGCTTATCCGAGAGGCATCACCGTGTCAGTGGGAGAATGAAAGAGCAGAGGAGAAGTTGCAGTAAGTTTTTCCCCTCTGCACCTCTGCCCCTCTGCCTCTCTGCACCTCTGCCCCAGATAAATTATTCTGGCTCGCTACAATACTTATTCATCTGATTCACTAATGTATCTGACTGTTTGCCAAGAGTTGTAGCTGTTGTCAGTGCTGAATCAATTTCGGCTCTTGCCTTTTGGATTTTTTCTCTCCCTGATTCTGAGGCTTGTGCTGTCTTAGTTGCACCAAGCGCTTTACCTGCTTTAGCGATCGCTTGACTAAGATTTTGAAAAATCTTCACAAAACCGCTTTGAAATTCTTTCAGCTTCGGATCTTTTAACTTCAGTTCTCCAATGGATTTAGTCACAAAGTCTAAATCTTTAGATAACTGTATGCTAGTTATCACTTGCGTTCCTTTATTTTTATCAATTAGAGAAGTTCCAGCATTCACAACCCGAATCAGTCGCTGGCACTGGGCAACTTTATTGTCACTGCAACCAGTAACTAACAAAGCAATACTTAGGCTCACAGGAGCAAGAACAGTATATTTATGTAAAACAGACATTAACACCCCAACAGCAATTCAACCCACAATATAGTATCCAATATTACGGGGAAATGGGAGGATTAGGGGCAAGAGGCAGGGGGGCAGAGGGGCAGCACTTCGGCTACGCTCAGTGACCAAGGGGCGGAGGGGAAAGACTTACTACAACTTCTCCCCTGCCCCCCTGCTCCCCTGCTCCCCTGCCCAATGCCCAAATCACCAATCTATCGGCAAGCCCAACTGGTCTAAAGTAGCACCATCTTGTAACAGTGCTTGAATATCGCTGTCTATTTGAATACGACCACTAGACAATACCAAAGCGCGTTGAGTGACTCTGCCTAACCAATTTAGATCGTGGGAAGCAATCAAAATCGCTTGCACAGGTAACTTTAATAATACTTGCCCCAAATGACGACGCCATGCTGGATCGAGACCGTTAGTTGGCTCATCCAAAATTAGAATTGTTGGTTCTAGGGCTAAAATTGAGGCTAGGGCGGCTAGGCGTCTTTGTCCACCAGAAAGTTCGTGGGCGGAACGATTGGCGTAGGCTTCTAGACCGAAATCAGCTAATAACTGCCTAGCGCGATCGCTAGCCTCTGCTGGTGACATTCCATAGTTACGCGGCCCAAAGGTAACATCTTCCAAGATAGTCGGCATAAATAGTTGGTCGTTGGCATCTTGAAAACTAAAGCCAATTTGACGGCGCACTTGGGGTAAAGTTTGCAGTTCTACGGGGATGCCATTAATAGTAATTGTTCCTGTTTGCGGTTGTTTTAAGCCGATTAAGTTCTCCAATAAGGTGCTTTTTCCAGAACCTGTTGCTCCCATCAATGCAACGCGATCGCCTTTGTTCAAGGTAAAAGATATTTCCTGTAATACTGGCTCCTGGTGGGAATATGCATACACCAGGTTCTTAACCTCGACTACAGCTGCATGGGGATTATCGGTTGATAATTGGGGATTAGAAGTTAATGATTTCAAAATTTACAAACTCAATATGTAAGGGAGTAGAGAGGCGATTAATCGCGTTTTAGGGAGAGACGCGATTAGTCGCGTCTGTACTGGCGAGTGGGTTAAATTTTGTAAGAAGTTAGGGTTACGCTAGCAGCGATCGCCCAAGCTAGTAATAAGGCAAAACGTTCTTTTGGTCTAAGGGTAGAATCTATGGGTAATTGTCCGTTATAACCACGAGCTATCATTGCCGCATAGACTCGCTCTGCTCGATCTAGACTACGCAGATACAAAGCTCCAATCATGGCTGCACTGGCATAGCGCAACCATCCCGTAGTTCCATTCAGACCGCGTAGTTGGGCGCTGCGCCGCATCCGCGTTACTTCTGAGAGCAAAATTTCCATATATTGCCCAGCTAATAACAAGTTTTCCTTTAAAGGTGCTGGTACTGGTAAGCTTTTAAGGGCAATGCCGAAACTGTGGGGCGGTAAGGTTAACAAAAAACTATTCATCGTCACCAGACAAACCAGCGAACGAACTAGCAAAAAACTGGCTCGTTCCCATCCCAAAGGCAATGCTAGCAATGATAAAAAAATCAATTCTGTGCCGAGTAATCCTCCCAATTGGCGAATTGGTACGCGCAAGAAGCAAGCCCATAAAAGTGCGATCGCGCCATATACACTTAGTCCATACCAGGCATGATGCTTTAATAAAGCTGCTCCCACCACGATCGCTAGAGACAGTTGTAAGCGTAGGGGTAAGGAAAGTTTAAGCATTATTCGGTTTCACTACCTTGGCAATTCCAAAGGCAACAGCAAAGCAAACCGCAGCTCCCACTAGTCCAGCGATACTAGTGCCAATTGGCCCTAAACCCTCAATTCCATAGTCAGCTAAGGGAGTCGGCACAATTATCCGTACTTTCTGGGCTAAGTCGAGGAAGCCAGTATTTTCGGCAACTTTCTCCAAACCATCGGGCCATGCTGAGGCAAAGAGTGACAGCACACCCGCAATCAAAAAAATAGTGACAATAGGCACTGACCAGCCGCGAAACTCGTGCTGTTCGCCTGGTAACAAATCTGGTCTGGCTCTGGCCAGATAAGTCAGCACACCCCCGGTAATCATTCCTTCGCCAATGCCAATCAAAATATGCACGCCAGTCATGGCTGGTAAAACTATCGCTATCGGTGCAGTTCCAGAGAGGGCTAATTCAATGGCACAAGCGATCGCAGCTACCACTACACTCACACCAGCTGCGATCCCAGCAGCCAAGGGTAAGCGCCCTTTAGACCCCCCAAACAGCCGTTGCAAGGTTTCAGTTAAAATCCAGCCAACCCAAACCCCAACTACTGCCATGTTCAAAATATTTGCTCCCAAGGCTGTAATACCACCATCAGCAAATAGCACGGCTTGAATAATTAAAACTGTGGCGAGACACAATGTTCCTGCCCAAGGACTGCCCAAAACGATCGCAGCTAAGGTTCCCCCTAACAAGTGACCACTAGTACCTCCTGCTACTGGAAAATTGATCATCTGGGCAGCAAAAATAAAGGCGGTGGTTAGTCCCAATATCGGGGCACGACGAATACCAAAAGCCTCTTGCGATCGCCCGAAGGCAACAAACAGCGCTGCCGCACTCGCTAAACCAGTAGCCCCGGCCACCGGAATAGAAACAAATCCATCAGGAATATGCATGATCTACCCTGTATTTTTAGAGGTTCATTTACTCAAAACAAGCAATAAAACTACGCCATCATTTTAATAACAAACAAAATTTTTCTCTTTTTTGCAATGCCCTACTGGGGGATTTTATAATGTTACTTTTGACATATTTTCAATCGAGTGTCTACTAAATAGTATACTTATTTAGTAACATATTAATTTTTGTTAAGCTTATTTTTTATATTGCTAAACGCTTAAAAAATGGGACTGTACTTATCTCGTCTCATTTTGTTCATCAAATTACTCCTAAAAAGAGATAATCAACAAACTTGAACTACTTCTTACCTTATGGAGCAGTTCGCTTTTTCACAAATCAAACAGTAATTTATAGCTACTCTTACAGTTAAGAAATAGCTATAACTATTTCTCAAAAAAATGTTTTGACTTTTCTATGTTTTGTAGTATTTAATTAATTCCTTATTGCATCAACAAATAAGTTTTTACGGGTGTAACAGGCTTATGTAATCAGCATTTGCACTTTATTCTTACTTTGGTGTAAAAACAATAATGTATAAGCACATTAACAAAATTTCAGATACTCCATACTAAATTAATATTCCCCGTAGTCTCATTAAAGAATTATAAAGATATGCTGGATAAACTGTATATTTGCTGACTTAGTTTACTTAAAAGTACAGGATGTTTTGCTAAAAGTACGTAATTTTTCGTATAATATCATAAAAATAAGGGGTAAGATGTAAAATTTAGATGAATTTAGGAAAATACTGGGAATCCAAGTGCGGAAATTACTAAACTTTCAAGGCAATTAACTGTAACAAAAGGATTCCTCAACTTTTGAGTAACTAGGTTCAGTCAATAAAATCACCAGATGTTTGATTCTATTTTCCACGGACTTTACACACCCTCGTTTTGCAATTTGGAATATGAAAACAAACTCATCCAACTCGGTGTTAACAGTATCAACAGGCCCGCTAAAGATTTCAGAGTTGCCCCCCAACCCCGTAAGTACAGACGATCATTCTATTCATCTTTCTCTAGTAATTCCTACTTATAAAGAGCGTGACAACATCAAGAATGTAGTCAGCATATTGAGTCAATTACTGGATGAATCTATTGCAGGAAAGTATGAACTAATAGTAGTAGATGATGATAGCCCAGACCGAACCTGGGAGATAGCGCAATCTTTGACGACAGAATACCCCCAGTTGCGAGTGATGCGACGCCAACAAGAACGGGGGCTATCATCAGCAGTGATTCGTGGATGGCAAGCAGCTACGGGCAGTGTGTTGGGGGTGATTGATGGAGATTTGCAGCATCCACCAGAGGTACTAATACAACTATTGCGTAATATTGAGCAGGGAGCAGATTTGGCAGTAGCTAGCCGTCATGTAGAAGGAGGGGGTGTTAGTAGCTGGAGTGTTGTTAGGCGTTTCTTGTCTCGTGGCGCTCAGTTGTTAGGCTTGCTGATATTACCGGGGGTATTGGGCAGAGTTTCTGACCCGATGAGTGGTTATTTTATGGTGCGCCGGAGTGCGATCGCAGGTGCAACACTCAATCCAGTTGGATATAAAATTCTCCTAGAAGTAATTGGCCGGGGAAAAGTAGACCAAGTTGCCGAGGTTGGGTATGTATTTTGCGAACGCAAAGAGGGCGAGAGTAAGGTGACATGGAAGCAATATATAGATTACATCCACCACTTAGTCCGATTGCGGCTTTCCACAGGGAAAGTAGGACGATTGAGTAGAAAAGTTAATTTCCCAGTTGGTCGATTCCTCCGGTTTGGGTTGGTTGGCTTTAGTGGGGTATTTGTGGATATGGCAATACTTTACTTACTCAGCGATCCGACTACCTTGGCTTGGCCGCTGACGCGTAGCAAAATTATTGCGGGTGAAATTGCGATTTTAAATAATTTCTTCTGGAATGACGCTTGGACATTTGCTGATGTCAGCGCCAGACAGCAAGAATGGCAGCAACGCCTGAAGCGGTTTATGAAATTCAACGTTATTTGCCTTGCCGGACTGATATTGAACGTACTGATATTAAATTTAATATTCAATTTTCTCATTCCTAACCGTTATATTGCCAACTTCATTGCGATCGCAGTTGCTACCATCTGGAATTTCTGGGTTAATTTGAAACTTAGCTGGCGCGTCACAGACGTGAAATAATCACAACGAGGGATTTGAGCTTTAGATTTTTGTTTTTAGATTTTAGAACGAACTTAAATCTCAAACGTCAAATCTACAAATCCATGACTGTGAGGCCTGGCAATGAGAGTTTTTTTTCAAGGTGCATTTTATTTTTACAAACAAATTATCTCGTTGCTACCTGCATCTGCTATACATTTCCTGCCTCTGGCAGATAAAAATTCTGGCTCACAACGCAAGCATTGGCATAATTGGCAGACTCGCCTTCCTCCTTACTGGGTTCATCTCTTGCCGATCTTAATATGGTCGATCGTCGGCATCAGCTTGCGCCTAGTCAACTTGACTGCAAAGCCTCCTTGGACTGATGAATTTGCCACCTTGGTGTTTAGCCTGGGGAATACTTTTTTATCAGTTCCCCTAGATCGAGCGATCGCACCTGATATCTTATTACAACCACTGCAACTAAACCCAGCTGCAACTATTGGTGATGTCATTCATAACTTAGCGACACAAGATAGTCATCCACCACTGTATTTTGTGCTGGCTTACCTGTGGATGAAATTATTTCCCAGCGATGAAGGATTAGTATCGCTGTTTGGTGCGCGATTGCTACCAGCGATAATCGGCGCTGCCTCTATCCCGTGTGTTTACGTATTAGGTAAAGTAGCTTTTCGTTCGCGCTTAGTGGGACACTTGACTGCTGCGATGATGGCAGTATCACCTTATGGCGTATTTTTAGCACAAGAAGCGCGTCATTACACTTTGGCAATCTTATGGGTAATTGGTTCTCTCACCTGCTTAGTAATTGCCACACGTCATATTCAAAACCGCACACCTTTACCTATATGGGTAGCACTTTTCTGGATAGGAATTAATGCTTTAGGTATTGCTACTCATTATTTTTTCACCCTCACCCTTTGCACAGAAGTCGTAGTTTTGATTTTTCTGGCTTGGCTTCAATTGCAAACTAGCAGCAAATTTCCTCTCCTCTTCTCTTCTCCCTGGCGGCGCATCTATGCCGTTGCTATAGGTACTTGTGTGGCGGGTTTAATTTGGATACCAACCTTGTTAGAGAATGAAAATCGTGGTGCTTTGACCGAGTGGATTCGAGGTTCGCGCGTTGGACTAGATTGGTTAAGCCCAATTTTTCAAGCATTGGGAACATTGATTGCAATGATTTCCCTATTACCAGTTGAATCTTCTCAAGCTTTGGTTGTGATTCCTTCTGGAATAGTGATGCTGACTTTCTTTATTTGGGCAGTACCAATTTTGCTGCGTGGGATTAAAATTCAACTACAGCACCCAGAAAACCGGATGATGATTCAGGTGTTTGCTGGAGTAGTGAGCAGTGCGATCGCAATATTTTTTATCTTTACGTACTTTTTGGGTATTGACCTCACCAGGGGTGCTAGATATAACTTTGTTTACTTTCCCGCGATCGTGGTTTTACTAGGCGCAAGTCTCGCAGTTTGTTGGCATCCTCCCCAGATGGAAACAGAGCAAGGGAAAAATGGAATAACAAGCATAGGTAAATGGGGAATAAACGGGAAAAAAGCCGTAATCTTAATTTGGTTAATGGGATTGTTCAGTGCAGTTACAGTAATCTGCAATCTCGGCTATCAAAAATATTATCGTCCTGACCTGTTTGTGCAACTAATTCAACAAACATCCCCAACACCAGTACTGATTGCCACCACCCACAAAACTTATGTACACACTGGGGAAATGATGGGAGTTGCAAGGGAGATTAAACTTGCAAATTCACTCCAAAATCCTCTGTTTCTCCTTGCTCATCAAGATCGAGATCCGAATGCTTCCACCATTGCTCTGGAAAATACTTTAAAAAAATTACCACGACCTTTTGACTTATGGCTAGTAAACTTTCACGCACCCGTAGCAGAAACCGTGAAAACATGTGTAACATCTGATACTCAATCTTTGCCAACCGTAGACGGCTACGAATATGAACTTTATCATTGCCAATAAGCTGGGAACTGGGGGAAAGAGAGCAGGGGAGCAGAGGAGCAAGGGAGCAAGGGAGCAATTACAGCAAGTATTTCCCCTCTGCCCCCCATCCCCTCTGCCCCTCTGCCTCTTTCCCATGCCCCATGCCCAATCGAGTACAGCGCGGCAAAAATCAAGCTACCATTTTAAAACTTGCAAAAGCCTTGTACAAAACTTTTGACTTTTGACTTCCGCCTTGCGGTAATGCATCTTGTGGAAGTTCCTCAAATATCAATATCCATAGGAGACTAGAGAAAGAAAAACAAAATATATCTGATACCAATTTGAAAAATGATTGCGACAGATGGAAAACTGTAACACTTATGCAATGGATGTTTCACAATCCAAAATCTAAAATCTAAAATCCAAAATGGTATGACACGTTTTTCAAATAGCGAAAGCTGTAACTAGTTAAGGAGGATTTATGCGTGCAGTACTGATGGCAGGGGGTTCGGGAACGCGGCTTCGCCCGTTAACTTGCGATCTGCCAAAACCGATGGTGCCGATTCTAAATCGACCAATTGCCGAACATATTATCAATCTCCTCAAACGACATCAAATTACAGAAGTTATTGCAACATTGCATTATTTACCTGATGTCTTGCGAGACTATTTTCAAGATGGCAGCGATTTTGGCGTCCAGATGACCTATGCTGTCGAAGAAGATCAGCCTTTGGGTACAGCAGGCTGTGTAAAAAACATTGCCGAACTTCTTGATGAAACCTTTTTAGTTATTAGCGGGGATAGCATAACAGATTTTGACCTGACGGCAGCGATCGCATATCACAAACAAAAGAAGTCAAAAGCTACTTTGATTTTAACCAGGGTTCCCAATCCGATTGAATTTGGAGTGGTGATTACCGATGAGGAGACACGGATTCGGCGATTTTTAGAAAAACCCTCTAGTAGTGAAATTTTTTCTGATACCGTTAACACTGGTACTTATATTCTCGAACCAGAAGTTTTGGAATATCTGCCAGCAAACGTTGAATGTGACTTTTCTAAAGACTTATTTCCCTTACTGCTAGCAAAAGATGAGCCAATGTATGGTTACATTGCTCAAGGTTACTGGTGTGATGTCGGTCACTTAGATGCCTATCGTGAGGCTCAGTATGACGCGTTAGATCGGAAAGTGCAGTTGGATTTTGCCTATAAAGAAGTTTCTCATGAATTATGGGTAGGTCAAAATACTTACATCGATCGTACAGCTGTGATTGAAACCCCGGCAGTGATTGGTGACAATTGCCGTATTGGGGCAAGAGTACAGATTGAAGCAGGAACCGTAATTGGGGATAATGTCACTATTGGCGCTGATGCTAATCTCAAACGTCCCATCGTGTGGAATGGGGCATTTATTGGCGATGAAGCACATCTTTCTGCCTGTGTGATTTCTCGCGGCACTCGTGTAGACCGCCGCGCCCATGTATTAGAAGCTGCTGTTGTGGGTTCGCTTTCCACGGTGGGAGAAGAAGCCCAAATTAGCCCTGGTGTGCGTGTTTGGCCCAGTAAAAAGATTGAGTCAGGCGCAGTTTTAAACATTAACTTAATTTGGGGGAACACTGCCCAACGAAATTTATTCGGTCAACGTGGTGTTCAAGGATTAGCTAATATCGACATCACTCCAGAATTTGCCGTGAAATTGGGAGCTGCTTACGGTTCTACTTTGAAACCTGGTTCTAAAGTAACGGTTTCCCGCGACCAGCGTAATGTTTCTCGGATGGTGACGCGATCGCTGATTGCAGGTTTAATGTCAGTAGGTGTTGACATTCAAAACCTCGATGCTACAGCTATCCCCATTGCCCGCACGGTTATACCCACAATGTCGGTAGCTGGTGGTATCCACGTCCGGGTACACCCCGATCGCCCTGACTACATTCTGATTGAATTCATGGATGCCAAGGGCATTAATATCTCCAAAGCCCTAGAAAAGAAAATTGAAGGGGCTTACTTTAAGGAGGATATGCGACGAGCGCTAATTCATGAAATTGGCGATGTATCTTATCCCAGCCAAGTCATGGATCGTTACTGTACTGCTTTTGAGAAACTGTTGCATGTTCATACACTCCGCAACAGCCGCGCAAAAGTGGTGATTGACTATGTTTATGCAGTATCGGGGGCAGTTTTACCCCAAATGTTAGATAAATTTGGCGCTGATGCAGTCGTACTGAATGCCAGTGTCAATAAAACGGCAATGTCAATTACTGACCGCGAAGGATTGCTGACTCAGTTAGGTCATGTAGTAGAGGCATTGAAAGCTAACTTTGGTGTGCAAGTATCCGCTAATGGAGAACAGCTAATTTTAGTTGATGAATCAGGCTACCCAATTCGCGGGGAAATGTTAACAGCACTGATGGTAGACATGATTTTAACGGCTAATCCCAGAGGAACCGTAGTAGTGCCAGTTCATGCTTCTAGTGCTATTGAACAAGTCGCCCGTCGCCACGATGGCAGAGTGATTCGCACTAAAGCCAACCCTACAGCCTTAATGGAAGCTTGCCAAAAAAACCCGAATGTGGTGCTGGGAGGTAGTGGAGAGACTGGTTTTATTTTCCCGCAACTGCATCCGGGATTTGATTCCATGTTCTGCATTGCGAAAATTATTGAGATGTTGACTATACAGGAGCGATCGCTTGCTGCTGCGCGGTCAGAATTGCCCCGTGTAATTCACAAAAGTTATACAGTCCGTTGCCCGTGGACAGCTAAGGGTGCTTTGATGCGTTACTTAGTGGAAACTCACCCAGCCCAAAACCTAGAACTCATCGATGGAGTAAAAATTTGTCAACCCTACGATGACAGTTGGCTGTTAGTTTTACCAGATGCCAGCGAACCACTGGTGCATTTGTATGCAAATAGCAACGATCGCGAATGGGTAGATGAGACTGTGAGAAACTACCGCACCCGTGTTCAGACTTTTGTGGAAAGACAACAAGAATATCAACCCGCAGAAGTTTAATTCGTAATTCGTAATTCGTAATTCGTAATTTAATTACGAACTACGAATTATATTGAGAAGCGTTCAAAATTATTATTGAGAACACTCTGGTAAATTTTTGTTAGCGTAATTGCAATCAAAATAAATTAAAGCTTCTCTAGTAGAGGGGAATGTTGTAGTTGTGGTATATCGGTCACTATTTGAACTTGCTTCATATAACCAAACTTTCAAATAGTAACGACTATTATCATCGGTAGACCATAATTCATAACGGTAATCACCTCCTGAACCCTGACTATTTAAATAGTCAGCTAGTACTTTATTTGATGCAGACAACAAGCTCAATACAGTAAAAATAGGAATTACAGCTAGTTTTAGTATTTGGATTAATTTCATAAATGCACAAGAAATTTACTTTCTCTAGCTTCTTTTACCGATGTACGTTTTGAAACCAGTAATACTTCGGAATATTGTGTCAGCATATCGTAAGCCACTTACAAGAATTTGGCTTGAATAAACTGCCATCCGCCTTTTCGGTTTCTTTCCTGAAACCTTTACAAAATTTTACTTAAATTAAATGATAAAAAGTCTCAATAAGTTTGGTAAGATATTTTCAAGCTTATTGAGATAGATACTCATTAAGTAAAGAACATATTTCAACAAGGCAAATAGGTATCCTGGCGATCGCAAAACTATATATCAGGTGAAATTATGTCGAAAAAAATCGGTCTGTTCTACGGTACTCAAACTGGCAACACTGAATCTGATGCTGAAAAAATTCGGGATGAGTTTGGTGGCGATCTTGTAACATTACATCCCATTTACGAGGCGGATACTAGTACTTTTGATGAGTATGACTTGCTGATTATTGGCTCTCCTACTTGGGATATTGGTCAACTTCAGAGCGATTGGGAAGGCTTTTTCTCCGATCTGGATGAAATAGATTTTAGTGGTAAGCTGGTTGCCTATTTTGGTGATGGAGATCAATATGGCTATGCCGATAATTTCCAAGATGCAATGGGAATTCTAGAAGAAAAAATTTCCCAGCGAGGCGGTAAAACAGTTGGCTACTGGCCAACTGAGGGTTATGACTTTGAGAATTCTAGAGCTTTGAAAAATGGCAAGTTTGTAGGGCTGGCACTTGATGAAGGTAGTCAATCCGATCTAACAGACGAGCGAATTAAAACTTGGGTTGCTCAGTTAAAGACAGAATTTGGTTTGTAGAGATTTGGGGCGCACAGCTAGCTGTGCGCCTTTATTGAAATTGATAATTTAGAAGTATATAGGTATTTATGTCTGATTCATTTGATATTTTATGGTTAAGTGCCAGTCCTGTTTTACAGCGTTTTGATAAACCATTACTTGAATATTTATCTGGGTATATAAATGTCGCCCAGTGGGAATATCAGCAAACTAAAGATGAAGCCAGTTCCATAGATCAAGCTGTGGAGTTGTTGTATGAATTTTTAGAATGGCGCGATCGCCCCGTGCATTTAGCAGGTCATGCTATGGGTGGTGCGATCGCTTTAACCTTTGCGCGGCGATTTCCGCAAAAAGTGCGATCGCTAACTCTACTCGCTGTAGCAGCTCAACCTGCAAACAATTGGCAAGCTCACTATTACTTTCAACGACAACTTTTTAGCATCAGCCGTGAGTTAGTTTTGGCAAGTAGCGTTCGCAGTCTTTTTGGAAATCAACCACCTCATACTACTAAAAAGTTAGTAGCTGCCTTAGATAAAGATTTAGAACAATCTCCCACGTCACACTCTTTATTTAAGTTGGTTTATTTACCCAAGGGTGGAGTTTCTATGCCAATGATGATATGTGGTAGCAAGAGCGATCCGGTAGTCAACTCAACTGTATTGCATGATTGGTTAAATTGGTTGAAGCCAGAAGATAAGCTCTGGGAATGCCCAGAAGGATATCATTTTTTTCACTACTTCTATCCTCAACAGGTTGGCGAACAGATTTTGAGTTTTTGGCAACACCACCATCCGCATTTACTGGAAGCATCTGCACTATCTTTTAGCGGTTCTACAAATTAGTAACTTTGAGAGTGCGATGTCTAAGGACAAGCCTTATGGCTACGCACTTGTGAAATTTGGGGTTTAATGGGGGGGTGCGTAGCTTGCCGCCGTAGACATCGCTAATTATTGATGGTTCATCCTCTCAAGCTGGGTGTAATCATTCGGATAGGCGTTCTCGAAAATAAAGGCGATATAAATTACAAAGGCATTGAACTTCATTTCCTTTAAATTCAATTAAGCCCAAACTGCGTAATTTAAAAGTTTGTACAGAGTCTAACTTAACAGGAATATCGCTCTTAATCACTTTTTGGATAGCTGTTTTTAACAATTTATCTTCTTCCAGCAGTGAAAGATAGGGATGTAAAAAGCCTCTAAATAATCCCTCGTCAGTGGGAGCAACTTTCAGAAATTGTTCTAAAGTTAAATTACCTGTGGCAATTTGATAAAGAGCAGCCCTTAATAAATAAGGATGACCATCAATCATTCCCCTTAACTGTTCGATTTCTGTATCTGACCAATTTAATTTATGTCGTTGGACTAATTCTTTTATTTGTGTGGTGTTGAATTCTCCTATTTCGACAGATAAACCCACATTAAAGGGGGATTGGCTGACATTTAAGGAAACATATACTTCTTGAGAATGAGCAATTACTAAACGCAATTTTTGCCAAATTTCTTCATTTTTACCGTTTTCATGCCAAGCTCGAAGTAGAGCAAAAAATTCTTGAGCAATTTCGGGATAGGGAAAAATTTTATCAATATCATCTAAGCCTAATACTAGGGGAGTGTCAATATTTTTTAATAAGTATTCTTTGAAATAATTAGTACAGTTTACTTGATTGCTTAATCGCTTTCTCCAATATTTATCTATTTGTTCTTCTAGCCCTAATTCTTCACTCAGGATTGCACAGAATGCCTGTAAAAAATTATTGAGATCGGTAAGATTTTCTTGACTCCATAAATTAAGAGAAACTGTGCAATAACCTCTTTGTTTACTATGGTTAAGAATGCGGCTCATTAAAGAAGTTTTACCCATCTTTTGCGGCGCTTTGATGCGGATTAACGCCCCTGGTTGGAGGATAGATTCATAACATTTAATTTCCACCTCTGGACGTTCGATATAAAAGGGGGAGTTAAGAGGAACTTGACCATCAGTATTTTCAAAAATCACTGAGGAGTTGTTCTGTTTTACTTTTGGTGTTGATTGTTCAACAATGCCTAGATTAATTAGCAATTGTTGCTTAATAAACTGACTCACTCCCTTGTAGACTAAATTCTCTGTTGATTTTGGCTTGGTGATAGAAAGATGGTCGTCATCTGTAGCGGTAGGTTGGACATCTTTGATGGCTGGGTTAGCGCTATCTGGGTCTACAACTAAAAAACCTTGAGTGGGCTTAGTTTCATAATAAACTTTTGTAGTAATTTCCAATGAATCAACATTTTGTCGATACCACTCGTTAAGTTGACGCAGTTGAGGAATATGTGCTTTCAATTCATTAACACTAACAGAGCTTCGTGCCAAAATACTAATTTTATCGACTAAGTTAGCGAGATGAGAACCAGTGTGAGGAGTGGATAGAAATACAATGCCTTTTGTCTGTAAAATAACTGCTTTTTTTTGAAAAGTCTGAGCATTACGCAGCATTTCTTTGACTAATAATCCACCCATACTATGAGCAATAAAAATTATTGGGTATTCTCCAATATCATTAACTTCTAAATATTCTTGTAAATTACTAGCACGATCAAAAAGTGGCATTGTTGACCCTCTCCACTCAAAGGGTTCAGCTTTGTAGCCAAAAGACCAAATACCTAAATCTGGCCTTTCTTGTGCAAGCCACGTTAACCAGAAATTATCATCGTTGCGTAGTTCTTGCGGATGCCAAGTTCCTCGTGCATGGCCACCTAACCCGTGAACAAAAATCACATCCCCGCGCCGCTTTGGGTTGTCACATCCCGATATTTTGATTAAACCAGTCATCTCTGCGGGTTCAGGTTTTGGGGGTTTAGGAAAAAAGTTAAAGGGCATAGATATTATGGGGAGAATTAGAGGATGTTTGAAAAGTGTTTCGCTGTGATTTTAGGCGCTTTTAGATCCCCCCTAACCCCCCTTAAAAAAGGGGGGAACCGGAATCAAAGTCCCCCTTTTTAAGGGGGATTTAGGGGGATCTAGAACGTTTTGCTACCGACAAGAGAACTTTTCAAACATCCTCTTAGGATGACAAATTCTTCTTATGCCACGATCGCAGCGCGACTTAAAACTAGGATACAGCGATCGCGTCACTACTCGGTGCAATAATCGCGAGTTTAAATTAACGCGTCACGAATGCCGTCAGGTGTTTCTCTATGCTCTCAAAAAGGAATTGGCTAAGTTCCAATTTAAGCTTTATGCCCTATGTATTAAGTAGTCCGACAAATTAATTACACAATGTTATTACGAATAGAGCGAAGCGGAATGAAGCAATCCTAGCCCTTGTGATTGCTTCTCTTCGAGACGCTCCGCGAACGCTTCTCTTCGAGAGGCTTCGCCAACGCTCGCAATGACTGTAAATATTTTTGTCTATTTACTTATGTCTAACCATGTCCATTACCTTATAGAGCCATTACAGCCAGAAGAATTGCCCAAAATCATGCACTGGATAAATTGGTACACGGCAATGTGTTTTAACCGAATGTTGAACCGTACAGGACATTTTTGGGAAAAACGTTTCATAGCACAGGATTTGATAAAAGTGACCATCAACGGGCATTGCATTGAATACGCTGCGGTATATTCACGCCAATGCGAAAGCAGCAGGAATCCAAGAAGGCTTTTTCTATGATTTTAGTAATTATGGAGTCTATGACCGACTTGGGGATGATGGTTTAACAACTTGGCATCCGGCTTTTTTGGAGCTGGGTAAAACTTTGAATAAATGTGCTGCTAAATATCGAGGTTTTTGTAATAAGTACAAACCAAAAGCGAAAACAGAAAAACGCTATTTTTGAGTTAATCAATTTTTGCCTAAAGTAATTAAAGACAAAGGTAAAAAAGCATCACTTGGACAGATGCGATTACCTTGGGATAGTTGGGAGGCAAATAATCCATAAATGGTTGATGTGGCTGAGAAATTTATTTTTGCTAATTGTTACAATTCACAACTTGCAGGGATGATTTTTCGAGATCACAGTCAATGATTTGAGATGAAGATAGGAGCAGTGTCTCTATTTATCACGATAAATGTCTTTTTTAGAGTAATTTGCTACTTTTTGCTAATATCAACGACTCATAATTAGCTCTTCTCAATTCCCTTTGTGTTGTTTGTTTTTTTCTTTGCGTTGTGCATTGCCTAGTATTATTGCGTGGAAAATCCCGCCGAAATAAATCTTAACAATTTTCTAAAAGCCTTATTTGCTACAATTTACAAGTTTCTGCAAGAAGAAAAGAGATACTCTCTAATTCTAAATCTTTTTGTCTTCTCCGGCTGGAAGATACTCTCCCTATATCTTTCCTTTTCCATGCGCGGAAGTTCTCCCCTCATAGATACCTCATTCCCATCCTCATCATCCACCGAAATAAGGTTCATGGGTAATTCCTCATATCTTTTCCACCACCCATTCTTTCCTCTCCATCCTACACTTTTTGTAAAATAATTATACCCTTTATCGTTCCAATTTATCCATTTTTCCTTCTCCCAATCAAAATCGAGAGAATTGCCACTAGCCAAATATATTTCTTTCTGGATACTGTAACCAAAATACCCCTTGGAGTTATTGACCCAAAGTCTATCTAGTTTTTTCAAATCATTACAATTAAAGTTTCTGATATCAGCTAAATTTAAAGAACCTTGTTCTTCTCTTCTTGCTGAATAGACAATAAACTGCCAATTTTTTAAATCTGCTTCCTTCCATCTTTGTTGCTTCATCAAATAGTCTAATTCATTTAATAAATGTTCCTTTAAATATTGCTCATAAACTGGATTTGAGCCGTCTAATTCTTTAAGTTTACGATAAAGCAAAGCCACAATATCAGCATTGCCATTGTAGAGAATATTTAGGTCTAAACTAAATAATTCAAGATTAGATTTAAACTTAGATTGGAGACTGCTAATATTATTAAATGCCTTCTTATAATATGCTAAAGCCTTAGTTTTATTGGAATTTTCTTCTAATTTACCTTGAACATAGTTAATATAAACTAAAGTAGCTATATTGGTTGAATTATTCTCAATTTTATTTTCTATTTCTGATAACTCTGGCATAATTTTATGAAAATTTATTTCAGCCTTTTTTAAATCATTTGTTTTATTTACCTCCTTTTTTTCATCAACTAGGTATTGATATCCTAAAACCAGAGAACTATCTAATAAAGCCTCTTTTAGCTTGGGGTTATTAATTTTCTTTTGCACTACTAAACCTGCAATATTCAAAAACTGATTCGCTTCGTTTGTTTTCCCCTTTTGTTGAAGTTGAGAAGCCACTGCTGATAGTTCTTTCATTTTAGCAATTGATTCGTTGAGTGCAGTTGTATTTCTTTTAGCAGTTTTAAGTCCTATAAATGCAGCTATTCCTAATAAACCTGTAATCGCTAAAGTGATAAATAAAACCACTATTCCAAAACGCATTCTTTTTCTAGCAGTTACCAATTGCCTTTCTGCTTTCTGTTTAGCTTTACCTTCAATTTGTCTAGCCCTTTCTGCTGCTTCTCTTTCTTTCCTTTCTCTTTCTAATTCTGCCTGGATTTCTGTTTCTGCTAGTTCCTCTTCTCGCTCTCCTTTACGACTAGCTGCTAAAAATTCTAAATCTTGAAAACCTAAACTTTTATCATTTGCCCAAACTTCCGCTTCTACTAAAGCATTTCCTCTCAATAACCTAGAATCATCCCGTTTATCTGATAATATCCACTGACGATAATTCTCTGTATAAGGACGCAAACTGGCTAAAGTTTTCTCAATCCATAAGTTGTCAAAAATGGTTTGATAAATCAGGTTATAAACCTTTAATTCCCTCTTTTTTTTAACAACGATTCCCGCTAACTGTAAATCACTTTGTTGGATACTACTATCAATATCAATTCCTCCTGAATGCCATACTTGTTGATATAAATTTAATAAGTATAGTGCTTTCTGTTCATCTCTTTTTAAAATTCTATCCCGAATCGTTCTAAAATGTTCTGGTTCATCTTGAGATTCCCAATTCTGAATCACTCTATTTCTGACTAAATTATCGACAAAAGCAGCTTCTTCACTTGGGTGAATTACAGTTGCAGATTGACGAACAAATTCACAGACTTTCTGAGTCAAAAATGGCTGTCCTCTAGTCCAGTCTAAAATTGCTTTTAGTACGGCTTCCGGGTTGCTAGTTTGTCCAGAGAATCCGTTGATTAAAGGTAAAGCTTCTGCAAATTCAAATCCTGTTAATTCAATTCCTTTTCCAATATTAAAAGGAGTGCGCTTTTTATCTTGAATCAACTCAGAAGGGGTAGCTACTCCCAAGAGCACAAAAGTAATGCGTTGATATTCAGGATTATCAACTCTTTGATTAAAGAAAGCTCGAATTAAAGCAAAAAAATCATCAACCGAAAAATTTAAACTGAGAACACTATCAATTTCATCTATAAAAATAACAATCTGTGTAGAGATTAATTTTAGTAATTTATCAATAAATTTACCGAAAATCTGCACATCAGAAAATTGGGAATTTTCTTCCCATAACTCATCTAAATCAAACTGCTCACCTAAGTTTAAACTTTCAGAACCAGAAATAGTATCAATAATCCCAGAATACCATTGCTCAGACTTTAGCCCTGATATCCCAATTGCGGTTAAATCAATAGATACACAAGCAATTCCTTCACCCTGTAACCTTTGCATTGTGCGGACACGCAAACTAGATTTACCCATTTGTCGAGAGTTGAGGACAAAACAAAACTCTCCAGCTTTCACAGCTTGATACAAATCTGCATCAGCTTGGCGTGTGACGTAGGTAGGTGCATTAGCAGGAAGACTACCGCCAAATTGATATTGATAATCTTGGGGAACAGGCGAATTTATAGTCATACTTTATATGGCTAATCGTTTAAATTATACCTAGAAATCGTTTTGAGGTACTTCAAAGTCGTTTTGAGGTACTTCAAAGTCGTATTGAAGTACTTCAAAGTCGTTTTGAGGTACTTCAAAGTCGTTTTGAGGTACTCCAAAGTCGTTTTGAGGTACTCCAAAGTCGTTTTGAGGTACTCCAAAGTCGTTTTGAGGTACTTCAAAGTCGTTTTGAGGTACTCCAAAGTCGTTTTGAGGTACTTCAAAGTCGTGTTGAGGTACTTCAAAGTCGTGTTGAGGTACTCTAAACTTTGTCGCACCGCGATCGCAGTACCACAAAATGCTCGTGTAGGCAGACTCAGCTACAACGGACAAAATTTTTGTACTCCTCTTTTGTTTCTCAGTGGTATCTTTAATGCATTCGGCTATAACCCAAAGATGCTGTGCAAGTAAAGATTTAAACGAATTCAGAGGTTAGTTCATGGATTTTCTCTCGGACACCGTTGCCCTCTCACGGATGCAGTTTGCACTGACGGCGATCTTTCACATGCTATGGCCTGTTCTCACCACTGGGATGGGGATTTATTTAGTCATCGTTGAAGGAATGTGGCTCAAAACACGCAATCCCGATTACTACCACCATGCTCGTTTCTGGGCAAAGCTATACGTGTTGAACTTCGGTATTGGTGTAGCATCCGGTTTGCCGATGGAGTTTCAATTTGGCACGAACTGGGCACCGTTTTCTGAAGCCGTGGGTGACTTTTTTGGCAGCATTTTAGGCTTTGAGGCTTCGATGGCATTCATGCTAGAAGCCGGATTTTTGGGGATTATGCTGTTTGGCTGGGAACGGGTAAACCCAGTGATTCACTATTTTGCCACGATTATGGTTGCCTTTGGCGCAAACCTGTCTACCTTCTGGATTTTAGCGGCAAACTCTTGGTTACAGACCCCGGCAGGTGGGGAAATGGTCAACGGAAAGTTTGTTGTCGATGATTACTTTCAGGCAATTTTAAATCCCTTCATGCTCAACAGCGTCTCGCATATGTTTTTGGCGACGCTGGAAACTTCTCTATTTGTGATTGGGGGAATTAGCGCCTGGTATATTCTCAACAAGCGTCATCAGGCCTTTTTTGCGCGATCGCTTAAAATTGTCTTAGCAACAGCGATCGCAGTCACTCCATTACAAATCTATATCGGACACCTCAGCGCCGAGCAAGTGGCTGATTATCAGCCTACCAAACTCGCCGCGATGGAAGCGAAGTGGGAAACCTCTCCAGCCGGACAGCCCGCGCCCTGGAGTGTGGTGGCATTACCCAATAATCAAACTGAGCAAAATGACTGGGAACTCTCAATTCCCAACGGCTTAGGCTACATTTTGGAATTTAAACAGAACCTCTCTAAACCCGTTCTCGGACTGAAACATTGGAAGCCTGAAGATCGCCCCCGGATGGTGGGTTTGATTTATTATTCCTTCCGTATTATGAGCGGCATTGGCTTCTTCTTAGCTGGATTGATGGGACTGAGTGTGATTCAGTGGTTGCGGGGCAAACTCTCAGCAGAAGCGATCGCTCAACAGAAATGGCTACTGCGAATCTGGATTTTGGCGGCTCCACTGGGCTACATTGCTGTCGAATCAGGCTGGATTGTGCGTTGTGTTGGGCGGCAACCTTGGGTGCTTTATGGGCAAATTCGCACGGCAGATGGAGTTTCCCACCTACCTGCTAGTGAGGTTTTAACATCTCTGGTGATTTTTGCTGGAGTTTATACAGCCCTGTTTATTTGTGCCTTATTCTTTGGTAGTCGGATCATTCGTCAAGGCCCCAATCTGGAACTTCCGGTTCCAGGCATTGACACCGAACCTGCCGCAGAAACTACTCCGGCTGAATTTGTTCCAGATCAACGTCCTGTCGAAGCAGAGCAATAGATAAGAAGGCAGGAGGCAGGAGGCAGGAGGCAGAAGGTAGAAGGTAAACCCATAAATAAATTTCGGGGTTTGAAACAAGAATACTTTTTTATTACACTGAGTGTCTTGAAAAAAATCTGCTGTCACTCTCTTCATAAATAAATTTAGGGGCTTTAAAAGAAAGTGGCAGAGGGCAAAAAATATATTTTCTTCCTCCTGCCTCCTGCCTCCTGCCCTCTGCCTTTCTTGGGTAAATCAATAGGTAACTATATGGAGAATCTAGAACACTTTTTAGCACAAGTTTGGTTTGTTATCTTGGCTCTGTTTTTATTTCTCTACGTCATGTTAGACGGGTTTGATCTAGGCGTAGGTATTCTATCGCTAACCAGTTCCAATGACGACCGACGCGACATCTTAATGACGAGTTTGGGTAATATTTGGGATGCTAATGAAACCTGGTTGGTGTTGATGGGGGGTGCGTTGTTTGGGGCATTTCCTCTTGCTTATGGCACCATCCTGAATGCGCTCTACATTCCCATTTTTGGCATGATCTTTGGCTTGATTTTTCGGGCTGTGGCCTTTGAATTTCGAGAGCATTCTACAAACAAAGTGTTTTGGAATGTGGCGTTTGGAGTCGGTAGTTTCATGGCGGCGCTATTTCAAGGATTCGCCTTGGGCACCATTTTGGAAGGCATTAAGGTGGATGAAGCGGGTCACTTTATCGGCAGTATGTGGGATTGGCTCGATTGGCGATCGCTTTTAGTTGCCTTGACATTAATCCAGGGTTATGTATTGATTGGCTCCACCTATCTCATCTTAAAAACTGAGGGAGAACTGCAAACATCCCATTACCGCACAGCAAAAATCGCTGCCTGGACAACGCTTTTAGGTGCAATCTTAATCACGATCGCCACTCCTGTTGTGTATGAAAATGCCAGGGCAAAGTTATTTCATCAGCCAGAAGTGTATCTATTTTCAATCATTCCCGTGTTAGGTGTGCTGCTGATTTGGTTATTGATTCAAAGCCTAAACCGCAAAGCAGAAACTACTCCCCTCGTTTGGACAGTACTGCTTTTTCTGCTTACCTTTGTGGGCTTAGGATTAGTTGTTTTTCCCTATATTATTCCCCCAGGTATCACCATTTATCAGGCAGCCGCAGCACCTAGTGCATTAGTGTTCATGATTATCTTCATTGGATTTCTGATTCCCATTATGTTGTTCTACAACATCTACAATTACATTGTGTTTCGAGGTAAAGTGGCAGGCACACATTATGGGGAATAGGTGACACAATTTTGGATTTTAGATTTTAGATTTTAGATTGATTCTAGGGAAATATCGCTAATTCCGTTTCCGGGTCAAAAAAGTGAATTTTTTCTGGAGTTAGCGATAACCAAAGTTGCTCTCCAGGTTGTACAAATCGGTCTGGTGGGATTCG
This sequence comes from Nostoc sp. LEGE 12454, assembly GCF_056620565.1. Lineage (NCBI taxonomy): Bacteria > Bacillati > Cyanobacteriota > Cyanophyceae > Nostocales > Nostocaceae > Nostoc > Nostoc sp. LEGE 12454. Next base: position 159,091 of record NZ_JBWQXL010000004.1, on the reverse strand, counting down.
CACTTGTAGGGATTTAGCTGTAGTAGCAGGTTGAGATCCCGGTTCGGCAATCTTAACAGCGAGAAAGGAATCGTTACCGAGATTCTCTACCAAATCTACTTGCACTGGTAGATTTTTGGTGGCAGGCATACTCAAGTTAAAGTGTTCTGGACGAATGCCTAAAATTAGAGTTTTCCCATCATATTTTTGTAAAGCTTTTCCCCAAACTTCTGGCAGGGTGAAACGCAACTGGGAATGAGTAATCAACTGCGGGGCATGAAATTCCACAGGAATAAAATTCATCGGTGGTGAACCAATGAATTCTGCTACAAAAAGGTTGGCAGGACGGTTGTAAAGTTCTAGGGGAGAAGCGACTTGCTGAATTTTACCCTCAGACATAATTGCAATGCGATCGCCCATTGTCATCGCTTCTGTTTGATCGTGGGTAACGTAAATTGTCGTTGTCCCCAATTGGCGCTGCAATTTGACAATTTGAGCGCGGGTTTCCGCCCGTAGTTTGGCATCTAAGTTAGAAAGCGGCTCATCCATTAAGAATACTTGCGGGTCACGGGCGATCGCTCGTCCCAATGCAACCCGTTGTCTTTGTCCCCCAGATAGCTGTTTGGGTAAGCGATTCAGCAATGTTTCGATTTGCAACAGTTGAGCAACACTACGCACCTGTTCATCCACCGCCCGTTCTTTGTCAGAAGTGTAGCGCAATCCTTTAGGTAACTTTCTGGTCGCCCCCACAACAAGATTTTCCGCCCACGCCTGAAGATATTGAGACGAGGAAGTAATTTCTCCTCTGCTTTGCCGGTTACTGAGCGCAGTCGAAGTATGCTCCTCTCCTCCCCTGCTTCCCCTACGGCGCAACCCAAAAGCGATGTTATCGTACACCGTCATGTGAGGATAGAGGGCGTAATTTTGAAACACCATTGCGATGTCGCGTTCCTTGGGTGGTAGGTCGTTGATCAAGCGATCGCCTATCCAGATATTACCGCCAGTCATCACTTCTAACCCGGCGATTAACCGCAGCAAGGTACTTTTACCACAACCAGAAGGGCCTACCAACACCATAAATTCGCCGTCTGCGATCGTCAGGTTAATCCGTCGCAAGACATTGACACTTTCCGCCCGCTCTTGGGCTACGTCAATTTTTTCCCCAAGTGTGAGAGGAGATTGGGTTTGTGAGGTAACACTTTCCCCTTTACGTGAGGAAAAACTTTTATAAACGTTTTCTAAAATAACTTGGGACACAACTAATTATTGTCATTGGGCATGGGGCATTGGGCATTGGGCATTGGACAATATGACTAATGACCAATGACAGTTTAGCGCCCATCATAATACACGTTCAGGGTAAATACGAAAAGTTAAAAAAACAGCTTTTACCATAAAAAGCAAACTATTCTAAATTTTAGGGCTGTCAGGAGGTGTTGTGATGACTACCGATGTACCTAAAAATTTTTCCCAAGACCCAAACGTTAATCCTGTCCATGACATTGTAGACGGACAAACCACAGATTGTTGCATTGTGGGTGGGGGGCCAGCAGGAGCAGTATTGGCGCTGTTGTTAGCGCGTCAAGGCATTTCTGTGATGCTGCTGGAAACACACAAAGACTTCGATCGCGACTTTCGCGGCGATACGATTCATCCATCGGTGATGGAAATTATGGAGGAATTGGGATTAAGCGATCGCTTGCTAAGACTTCCCCATACCAAAATGCGGCAAATTAGTATTCAAACTCCTCAAGATACTGTCACATTCGCAGATTTTAGCCATCTGAAAACCCATTATCCCTACATTACAATGCTTCCCCAGGTAAAATTCCTGGAGTTCATCACCCAAGAAGCACAAAAATATCCTAGTTTCCATCTGGTGATGGGTGCGAATGTGCAGGAATTAATTGCCGAAAATGGCGTGATTCAAGGTGTCCGCTATCGAGGAGGCGGTGGTTGGCATGAAATTCGGGCAATACTGACAGTTGGTGCAGACGGTCGCCACTCACGTTTACGCCACTTGGGTGAGTTTGAGTCAATCGAAACTTCGCCGCCAATGGATGTCCTCTGGTTTCGCCTACCGCGTCAGCCAGAAGACCCTGAAGGGGGAATGGGGCGCTTTGGTCAAGGTAAGCTAATCGCCATGCTTGACCGTGGTGATGAGTGGCAACTTGCCTATGTTATTCCTAAAGGAGGCTATCAACAACTAAGGGCTGCGGGTTTGGAGGAATTAAAAAAATCTGTTGTCGAAGTTGTGCCAGAATTCCAGCAACGCATTCAAAATTTACATGATTGGTCACAAATAGCTTTTCTCTCAGTCGAGTCCAGCCGTGTCAAACGCTGGTATCGTCCGGGACTATTACTCATCGGTGATGCAGCTCATATAATGTCCCCTGTTGGTGGAGTTGGCATTAACTACGCGATTCAAGATGCTGTAGTCGCGGCAAATGTACTCAGCAAACCGCTCAAGAACCGAGAAGTACAACTTAGCGACTTAGCAAAAGTACAGCGTCAACGCGAGTTGCCTACACGTATCATTCAGGCGTTTCAAACTTTTATCCAGAAACGGGTATTGGCCCCGGTTATCACCTCAAATCGCACCTTTGTACCACCTGCGTTTTTGCGCTTACCCATCTTGCGCGACCTTCCAGCCAGGTTGATCGCCTTGGGTGTTTTTCCAGTTCACGTCAAGGCTTAATTCTTGGCAAGAATTTTTTTTAATTAATTAAGTGGTACAATTATACTACTCTATGCAGAATTGAATGCTCAATTTAGTCAAGCGAGGGTGGCGAACGGTATACTCAATGCTGTTCAAAGCGATCGCTTGGCTTTTATGCTAGAAATGACTAAAAAGAATTCAGCGCCCAGGTGGTCGCCGAGCGTAGCCGAGGTGAGTCAGAAGTCAGAATTGATAAGGAGTTTAGTATGATTGATATATTCATTTATCAAGTGTTGTCCTAAATTCTGGCTCCTGAATTATGTTCTCAAAATGAATGTAGAAAATTTGTTCAAACATTATTAAAAAATGCAAAAAATTAAGCCTATCTAGATATTAATTGGCACTACATAGAAAAACCTTCTCTTTTGGAATCAGTACTTTTTGCAGTCAGGAGTAATTTTAATGAACAGCTGCGTTTTAATGGCGGAAATTATTAACGAACCGCAACTCCGCTATACAGCGGATAGTTTGGGAGTCACGGAAATGCTGGTGCAGTTTCCCAATTCTCAGAAACCAGAAGATCCGCCAGCCACGCTGAAAGTTGTTGGTTGGGGGAATTTAGCAACAGAAATTCAGCAAAACTACCACCAAGGCGATCGCGTCATCTTGGTAGGACGTTTAACTATGAATACTGTCGATCGTCAAGAAGGTTTTAAAGAAAAACGTGCTGAATTGACAGTACAACAAATTCAATCTGTTGGAGGTAGTTTTAATACCGATCCATTGCCATCAGCAACCGTAACTCCATCATTGACTGAAACTGCTCCACGACAACCATCAGCATCTCGTCCGGCACAGAAAGAGGTTCCCAGTTACGAGTCACCACGTCCAGCGCCTACCCCAGCAACAAATCCTGTTGGCGTTGCTCCCCAAGCGAAAACTTACGAACCCGTACCCCAACCCACAAATTATGAGCGAACAACTTACCCAGCAGTGAAAGAGGAAGAACCAGATCCAGATGATATTCCCTTCTAAAGTTGGTAGTTGAGCGTGTATTCAATTTGCTAACTAATGATTACGATTAGACAATTTCTACAAATAGCCATCCTTGAGGATGTGCTATTTTTTTGTCTTCTGCGTTGACGCTTTATATCATATCCGGATAATTAGTATGATATTACGTTTGATTGTGAGGCATCGCTTATACTAATTTTTCTGATTCTACTAACGACACAAAAATTACGTGAGAAATTATGATGGTATTTCCAACAAAATCAACACCCTAGCCAGATCGTATACAAGAGCATCTGGTCTGAATGCAGGGTTAGGGTTACTGACAGCTATGTATAATTGAGAACCACCAAAAAAACACTAGCGCTTTGTCAACCGCAAATTATATGAGTAACTTTGTTAGCAGTTCAGTTGAAGCTTTGGATAACCTGGCTGTAACTTGGGAACGCTTGATTCCCAAGCGCATGGCTAAGGATTCGGCTAGTCGCAAGATCGTGGAGCTACATCTTGGACGCTACGAAACTGCAACTAAGTATGTCTTGGGAAAAAGAGTTCTAGATATAGCATGTGGCAGTGGATATGGTAGCCAAATGCTTCGTGTGGCAGGTGCAAGCAGTGTAGTTGGAGTCGATATATGCTCCCAAATTGTGGAATACGCTAAGAAACACTACCAAATACCCGGAATAAACTTTATTTGCGCTGATGCAGAGCAATTTGAGTGTTCAGAGCGTTTTGACGTTGTTATCTCCTTTGAGACGATAGAACATTTAAAAAATCCGACCTATTTTTTAAAACAACTCAGTAATTATTTAACTAGCAATGGTGTATTGATGATGTCTGTACCGCTAGGTGAGACGCGTCATTTTGATCCATACCACCTTCATGCCTTCACTCAGGAGCAAATATTTACGCTTCTGGAAACAACAGGTTTTTGTATAGATTATTACCGTTGTGACCAGTGTTTTTTGACTCGTCGTGAGTTGCTTTACTGGAGACAACTATACTCAGAATCCAGCCCATCGTTTTGGGAATTGTTGTTTACTCGAAAGGGATGGCAGATTGTACACGACCTTGTGCTTCAGGGTGGTTTTGATGCTCCTCAACTGTTGGTTATTGCTTATAAAAATAGATAAAGTCTCGTACTTCGGCAGATAATGGCTAACTGTAAGTTACGGCTGTGGACGATCGCAAGCAGTTCTACATCGCAAATGCATGTATATTGTGGAAGTATGTGATGTCAATTGTGGTTAAAGTTTAAGCAGTGAAAACTGCCAAGAAGTGTAAAAACCAAATTTACAGACATATACATCAAAACTATTGTTAAAATCCAAATAATTTTAAGTTAATATTCATACCCAACTCCTATGAGAGAAACTGTCCTAGAGGTTCGCAATCTCCAAGTTGAATTTCCCGGTGATGGCAACACTGTCAGAGCTTTGGATGGTATTTCCTTTGTGCTACATCGAGGTGAAACTCTAGGAATAGTAGGAGAATCGGGAAGTGGTAAATCGGTGACAGCCTTAGCTGTGATGGGTTTGTTGCAAACTCCTGGCATAGTGACTGGCGGTGAAATCTGGTTTCGTCCGCAGGAAAATGGCAACCCCATTGATTTGGTAACATTGCCTCCTGAGCAAATGCAATTACACCGGGGTGGCGACATCGCCATGATTTTTCAAGAACCGATGAGTTCGCTTAATCCGGTTTATAACATCGGGTTTCAGCTAACAGAAGCGATTATGCGGCATCAAAATGTGTCAGCAGCCCAAGCACGACAAATTGCGATCGCAGGTCTGCAAGAGGTTAAACTTCTACCTAGCGATGAGGAGATCCAGCAGCAGTATATCGAAACTTGGCATCAAACCAACAAGTCATCGAAACCAGATGCACCAAAGTTGTCACAGTTGGTTAAAGAACACAAAGAAGCCATGCTGGAACGCTACCCTCATGAACTTTCTGGAGGTCAGTTGCAACGGATAATGATTGCAATGGCAATTTCTTGCAACCCATTAATCTTAATCGCCGATGAACCAACCACAGCTTTAGATGTAACGGTGCAAGCGACTATTTTGGAGTTAATGCGAGAATTGCAGCAAAGCCGTGACATGGCAATGATTTTCATCACCCACGATTTGGGACTAATTTCAGAAATTGCTGACCAAGTAGCGGTGATGTATAGAGGTAAAGTTGTCGAATCTGGTACTTCTCGGCAAATTTTCAGCAGTCCCAAGCATCCATATACTAAAGGTTTGATAGCTTGTCGCCCCACACTTGACCGCCGCCCCCAAAAATTACTCACTGTTTCCGACTACATGAGTGCAGAAGAGACGCCAACGGGACAAGTAGTAATTCAGCCGAAAGAACCCGCACAACCTACAGAAGTCACCAAAGAAGAGATTGCTGCAAGATTGGCAAACTTTAATGAGAAAGAACCTCTGCTGCAAATCCGCAACCTGAAAGTTGGTTTTCCAGTGCGCGGGGTATTTGGTGGTACAAAACGCTACAATATGGCAGTTAATGGCGTTTCTTTTGATGTTAAACCAGGAGAAACACTAGGTTTGGTGGGAGAATCTGGTTGCGGTAAAACGACCCTTGGCAGAACCTTGCTGCGATTAATTGAACCGATGAGTGGTCAGATTATCTTTGAGAAACAAGATATAACTAGTCTCAAAGGAGAACGGTTGCAAAAACTGCGGCGGGAAATGCAAATAGTCTTCCAAAATCCTTTTAGTTCGCTCGATCCCCGGATGAAGGTTGGGGACGCGGTAATGGAACCTTTGTTAATTCACGCCGTTGGGAAAAGCAAGCAACAACGACGCCAGCGAGTAGTCGAACTCTTAGAACGGGTGGGGTTGAGTGCAGATGCGATTAACCGCTATCCTCATCAGTTTTCTGGCGGTCAACGCCAACGGATTTGCATAGCTCGTTCTTTGGCGTTAAATCCTAAGTTTATCATCTGCGATGAGTCAGTTTCAGCGCTAGATGTTTCAGTACAGGCGCAGGTATTAAATCTTCTCAAAGAATTACAGTCAGACTTTCAGCTTACCTATATTTTTATTTCTCACGATTTAAGTGTAGTGAAATTTATGAGCGATCGCATTTTAGTCATGAATCGCGGTCAAATTGTTGAAGAAGGGACAGCCGAAAGCATCTACCAAGAACCTAAAGAGGAATACACGCAAAAATTAATTGCTGCGATTCCTACTGGTAGTGCTGAACGGGTGCGAAGTCGTCATCAGAAGGCTTTATAGAAAAAGAATTCAGAATTCAGCATGAATTCTGACTTCTGAATTCTTTTTCAACAGATATTGGTGCAAACAAAGTTAATTATATCTGCAAGTCCAGACTGAGTTTTCAAATTAGTAAAAATAAAAGGTTTATCGCCACGCATTTTTTTAGCATCTCGTTCCATCACACTTAAATCTGCACCAACATAAGGTGCTAGGTCAGTTTTGTTAATCACTAATAAATCAGACTTTGTAATACCGGGGCCACCTTTGCGAGGAATTTTATCGCCAGCCGCAACATCGATGACGTAAATTGTTAAATCTACCAATTCTGGACTAAAGGTAGCTGCTAAATTATCGCCGCCACTTTCCAAAAATACCAAATCTAAATCGATAAAACGTTCTTCTAACTGTTCAATTGCCGCCAAATTCATCGAAGCATCTTCGCGGATAGCAGTGTGAGGACAACCACCAGTCTCTACACCCAAAATGCGATCGCTAGCCAACGCCTGAGAACGCACTAAAAACTGAGCATCCTCTTGAGTATAAATATCATTCGTCACCACCGCAATCTGATACTGCTCGCGCAATCCCTTACACAAAGCATCAACCAAAGCAGTTTTCCCCGAACCTACTGGTCCAGCAACCCCTACTCTAAATGCATTCATTGTCATTTGTCCTTTGTAATAATTACGAATTACGAATTACGAATTACGAATTACGAATTATTTTGACTAACTCCTAAACAACCTTGTATACTGCGTTTCATGCTGCATACTTGCCAGCGATAAACCCCAAGTACAACAGGCGAGTTGATCGTCCTCCAACGTAAGAATTTCTAATGCCGCAGCACTGAGTAATGGTTGCAAATCTAGCAATAACTGTTGTCCTGCTGTTTGTCCAAGGGGAATAAGTTTTACGCCAGCAGTAATCAAATTACTTGCCCAACTGTGCAGATATGCGAGTAATGCGGCTTGGATGCTGATTTGCCAATGGGCAACGGCAATACCAAAAGCGATCGCATAATTGCAAGGATTACCCACAGCATTGGCAATTGGTATAATCTGCGGTTCTAGTTTACCAAGTAATTGGATCAGCGATCGCCCCATCTGCCAACTAGAGGCGCGTAATTCTTCTGTTTCCCTAGCGGCGGATAACCACAGATTCCAACGGCATAGCGACTCTACATCACCCATTTTTGCGGATTGCTGCGATCGTACCATCACCGCCGCCTCTAACCGAATTGCCCCATAGAGCAACTCTGCTTTTAACCAATCTTTGAGATGTGTGTGGTTAGCGATCGTACCATTTTCTACCAGCATTTCCAAGCCTTCAGAATAACTATATGCTCCTACAGGTAAAGCGGGGCTAGCCAGCTGCAAAATACTCAGAAAATGACTATCAGTGAGGATGATGGTGTTGTCCATAAGCTCCTAATTCTGGCTGAAACGGTAAAATTTCCTCTTTAACTTCTAACCCCAATTGTTCCAACATCGTGCGTAAAACTGAATCTGAAGATAAGCGTAAATAAGTTGGAGTAATTTCTACAGATACATGGCGATTTCCCAAATGGTATGCCGCCCGTAATAATAAAAGTGATGTTTGGGCAAAAGCAGTCATTACTAGTTCTGGTTTGGCAGTAATTCTGATTAAACTACTATGGGTTTCTTCTTGCAGAATATCGCCATCGTGTAAGACAGTTCCTCTAGGTAAATGTAAAAACACAACCTTACCATCTTCAGTTTCAAAACGATGACGACTGCGGGTGCGTTCTTCTGCTGTCAGTGCCAGAGTAAAAGTAACCGCAGCATCGCCATTAGGTGGTTTAAGTTGGGTAAATGTCAGCATACAGAGTTTCGCCCGATCTTCCGCTTTTCATTATGGTTCTAATTTAAACACCATAGCTTTACCTGGACATGATATAAAACTGGGTTTGGAGCTTGATTTTCTAACATGATGGCTAAAATCATCTCTTTGAAATGAAAGTCTTTTATAGCAAGAATTATTGTTTTATTTTCTGGTGATAGTGATTAAAGAGCGATAAGTTAATTGTTGCAGGTTGATGCAATAAAGGTGCAGGTCAATGCAACAAAGGTGCAGGTCAATGTAATAAAGGTGCAGGTCAATGTAATAAAGGTGCAGGTCAATGCAACAAAGGTGCAGGTTGACTAATAGTTAGTTAATAGGTAATGTAAACCAGAAAGTTGCCCCTGCATTCAATGCACTGTTTACGCCAATTTCACCACCGTGAGCATGGATGATTTGTTTACACAGATACAATCCTAATCCCAAACTTACAGAATTGCCGATACTTGAACCCCGAAAGTAAAGGTCAAAAAGCCGATCGCTTTGTTGTTGACTAATACCCACGCCGTTATCACTAACAGTACAATAAATTTTGTCATCCTTACGGGTAGCGTTAATTGTCAAGAGCAATCCGGGGGGATTATGTTTCAAAGCATTGACAATTAAATTAGAAAAAACTCGCCATAATTGTGTAGGGTCAGCATTCACTAATGGCAAATCTGCGGACACCAGATTTGTCAGCTTGGCTTGATTTTGTGCTAGCAATGGTTCTAAATCAGCGATCGCAGCTTCGACAACTGCCAGTAATTGTACAGGCTCACGTTGTAAAACAACACCTTGCACCTCGCTGATATGAGTTTCCATCAACGAATTAATTAAGTTCAGTTGGCGATCGCTACTTTGAATCATCCGCTCTAAAATTGAGCGGGAAATCGAAATATTATCTTCTGGACGTGCAAGCAAATTCTTCAGCACCATTAAAGTACCTAGTACTGGGTTGCGTAAGTCGTGGGAAACTGCATGGAAAAATACTCGTAGTTCTTCTTCAGTTTGCTTGCGCTGGGTAATGTCTTCAATCAAACCTTCGTAGTAAAGCAGTTTTCCTTGTTCGTCACGGACTGTGTAGGCTTTTTCGGAAATCCAGACAATACTCCCGTCTTGGCGATAAATTTGAGACTCGAAATCGGAAACGCTACCATACTTTTCCATCAGGCGCACAAATTCTGCTCGGCGGTTCGGGTCAACGTACAATTGTTCAATATCAGTGAAATTTGCTGTCACTTCCTGTGCTATGGAGTAGCCATAAATCCTCGCTAAAGCAGGATTTGCCGTAATGTAATGTCCATCGGGACTGCTTTGAAAAATTCCTTCAACAGCGTTTTCAAAAATGCTGCGATATTTAGCTTCGGCAACCTTGAGTTTTTGGTAGGCAGATTCTAGTTCTTGGCGGGCGAAAAATTCAGAACGTTGCAGGCGATCGTACAGATAAACACCGATGTCACATATAGTACAAAACCAGAAGATATATAAAATGAACGTTACATTATATATTTCTGGGTGGTCGGGGATTGGTGTTTTTAGCTCAAGTACTGTATTCACACCAAAATAGTAAATCAGCACACTCACTTGAGTCAGCAAGTGAAGAATCCAGCAAACAGGCATCAACACAGCTTGGCTCAAGAACAACAGCGACCAGCCGATGGTATCGGGTAGTGCGAAACCTCTGATGGTTGCAAACAACTGCGACGCTAAACTAAGTGACCAAGAAGACCCTAAAAATAATAAATCTGGACGATGACGACCTAATTTAGTTTTATGTAAAGCAAAGCAAATAATTATACTTGCAAGCATTGCAACATTAATTACCAGGCGTTGAGTTCTAAGTACTTCTGGCAGCGGTTGCAACTCTGCGAAAGGAAAAAACAGGCCGTAAATGTCTCGCAAAGTAAAAGACAACAGACAGATCAGCGCCAGCCATAACCATAAACGTAATCTTTGCCACAAAAAACGGTTACGCCAAACTCTGTAAAGAGTAATGATTTCATCTGTTGTTGGTGCAGAAAAGGTTTTTCTCCACCACCTTTGGACTGTTGTCAATGGAGTAGCCATTAGCATCCGAGCAACTTTGCCCATACCTTGAGGGTGTTTCCTTTACTCAACATTGCCATAAATAACACCCTCTCATTTTTTGGTAATTTATGGGCGATTTGTTGCGGATGAAGTTGCCAAAGGTAGTGTAAACCAGAAAGTTAACCCACGCTTGCGGTTACTCATAACCCCGATTTCGCCGCCATGCGCCTTAATAACTTTCCGACAAAGATACATTTTTAAGCCAATGCTTGTAGAGCAGCAATCTTGAGGATCGCGGACATGGAGATCGAACAGGCGATCGCACTCTACTTTACTCATTACCACACCGTCATCTTGAATCTGAGTGCGAATCATTCCGCCCTCAACGGTAGCGCGCAGGGTAAAATTTAATCCTGGCGGATTATTTTGCAAGCTATGTGCGATCAAATTGACCAAAACTTTCTGCAATCGAATCCCATCTGCCATTACTAATGGTAAGTCTGCGGGAACCAAGTTCTTCAGAGTCGCTTGATTTTGTGTCAGCATGGGTTCCAACTGAACAAATGTGTCTCCCAGTAGGCTGTTAAATTGCACTGGTTCGAGTTTGATCTCAATACCCTGTTTTTCACAGGAATTAATTTCTAGCAATGAGTTAATCATTGTTAGTTGGCGATCGTTGCCCTGAATCATTCGCTCGATGATTGAGCGAGATATTGGAATTGAAGATTGGGCATGGGAAAGAAGCAGAGGGGCAGAGGGGATGGGGGGCAGAGGAGAAAGACTTGCTGTAATTTCCCCCCTGCTCCCCTGCTCCCCTGCTCTCCTGCTTCCCTGCTCCTCTGCTCCCCTGCTCCCCTGCTCCCTTGCTCCCTTGCTCTCCACTCCCTGATTTAACAAATTCTTTAACACCATTAAGTTACCCATCACGGAAGTTCGTAAATCGTGGGCAACTGTGTGTAAAACAACATCTTTGACGCGATGCAATTTTTCAACTTCTTGCATTTTCTGCTCTAACTGTGCTGTCCGTTCTTGGACTTGGTATTCTAAATTAGTGTTGAGTTCTGCTAGCTTTTGGCATATCTGACTTTGTTGAATCGCGATCGCTAGCTGTTCTGACATCTGCTGTAACAAATCAATTTCTATTAGCTGCCAATGACGCGGCCCTGAGCATTGATTGGCAATTAACGCACCAAATAATTCGTCACCTAGCATAATTGGTACAGCCAAGCTAGCCTTCGTTTGGAATTTTTGACAGTGTGCTTTTACTTTGGGAGATGCTGATATTTGCGTTACGTCTTCAACCACACGTACGCGATTATCTTTTAATAAGTTTCTTAATTCTTGTAGATAAGCTTCATCATTAGTAGACCAACCTGAGACTGATGGATACTTAGAATCTACTGATTCGGCAAGAGTTTTGACTCCTAAATTGGCATTATTTAAACCAATGAAAACTCGATCTGCTTGCAGAAATTGCCTAACTTCCGTCACGGTGGTTTGAAGAATTTGCTCTAAATTAAGCGAAGACCGAATTCGCACTAGGGTTTCTGCCAACAAGCGATCGCGTTGGGCACAAAAGCGTAATTGTGCTTCTACCTGTTTGCGTTCTGTAATATCGTGATGCACTGCTAAAATGGCAGGAATACCATTCAAATCTATGACTTCGGCTGACAGCAGCGTTGTAATTATCTCGCCAGATTTTTGCCGAAAATCAATTTCTAAGTTACGAGCAACTCCCGTGCTTTGCAACTCTTGCACTAAGTTTAGGCGATCGCGATCGTTTACCCAAAGATTTAACTCAAAAGAAGTTTTACCAATTGCCTCATCTCGCCCATAACCTGAAAGATTCACAAAACTGTCGTTAACTTCGATAAAGCGTCCTTCTTGCAGCGTGCTAATGGTAATTGAATCGGGGCTACAACTAAAAGCTTTAGCAAATTTTTGGGCAAGATTTTGTAAGACGACTTCCCCTTGTTTGCGATCTGTGATATCTCGGACAATTGCTAGTACCTCATCTGTACCACTAACTACCAACCGCGCCTCATAATCTCTGATTCCCAAAGATGTTGGTAGTTGATATTCACAAGTTTGCAAAATTCCAGAATCTAAAGTTTTAGCGATCGCTACTTGGCTAATGGCTGCAACATCACTCGGCAATAACTCTTGCAGATTTTTTCCAACTATTTCTTCTCTCGAAAGAGTGATATTTGCACCCTCACTTTTCAAATCTAGATACTCGCCATCGCGGCTGATCCGAAACATCAAATCGGGGATAGCATCCAAAATTGCTTTATATCGTGCCTCACTCTCAAGCAATTTTTCTTGGGCTTGTTTTCGCTCTGTAATATCCATAACCAAGCCATGCCAAAGAAAATCACCTGTTGCTTGTAATTCTGGTTGCAAAGTACCTTGAATCCATTTAAGTTTGCCACTAGGCGTAACAATCCGACTTTCCCAATGCCAAGGTGTAAGAGTAGTACGACAAACAGCAATAGATTTTGTAAAAGCTTTTATATCTTGTGGATAAATCAGTTTGCATAACACTTGAAAGTCTGGCTGTACAGCCTCTGGTTCTAATTCATACAAATATTTACAACCAGAACTAATATAAGGAATAAATACAGAACCATCCTGCCGTTGCAGAATTTGGAAAATCATCCCCGGTAAATTGGCAGAAATTGTTTCCAACAGAGGGATCTTCTCTGGTAGAAAATCTGGTTTCTGCGGTGATTTTAGAATTTCATCCACTCTTAGACCCTTTGATATATAAGCAATTGGCATAATATTCAAGGTAATCATAGCCATTGTAAAAGTTTTTTAGCTGTCAGCGCGTAGGCGTAGTCCGTCGTAGACATCGCTCACAACAAAAAAGTGGCTCTACTTTCAGAGTAGTTCTGGATGCTGCGATCGCATTCACCCAATCGGGTGAACCATTTGTCAAAGAGCAAATCAGTTCAGGAGTGCTGACAGAATACGCAACTGAATTCTGTCAGCACTCCTGAATTCTGTACGATAAAATTTTGTAGTCAGCTAATCGTCATTGAAATCGCATCTCCGTGTCTTTGCGTAAGAGTTTCTGCATAACCGATCGACAACTGCAACAATGGAAAAAAATGCTAGTAGCTTTTGTAGCCCATCTTCTGATTCATAGGGTTTTTCCTTTATCTCAACTAATTGAGAATTATCCTGAATCAGGTAAATACCACCACTCATAAAAACTCCATTGTGTTGCCTAATTTAAGATTCCCGGTTTTATCGAGTAGTGAACTCATTCAGCGAGTTAGTACATTAAAAAACTGAGATAATTAACTTTGAACGCAACAATCAGATAGAAAGTAATTGAACGATACATTTAATCTAGTTTTACCTAAAGGCAAAAACTAATCATGGGCAATCCAAAGTAGGAGTACTTTGCAATAGATTTGAGGAGGGATGAATGCAATTACAACAGACACAACTTTTAGAAGAAACACTATGGGAAGCAGTTCTCAATCGAGACTCTGCTTTTGAAGGTAAGTTTTTCTATGGTGTTCGCTCTACAGGCATTTATTGCCGACCTATTTGCCCTAGTCGCAGACCAAATCGAAATCAAGTTTGTTTTTTTCAGTCGGTACAAGATGCTGAAATTGCAGGTTTTCGACCTTGTAAGCGCTGTCAGCCACAATCTGAAATAGTTCCAAATACAGCCAAAATTTTAGCAGTATGTCGATATATTGAAGCACAAAGCGATCGCATCCCAACCCTCTCGGAATTATCCTCTCAGGTGAAAATGAGTCCCAGTTACCTGCAAAGAATATTTAAGCAGATAATTGGCGTATCGCCTTTTCAATATGCAGATGCACTGCGTAGCCAGCGATTGAAACAGCGTCTTCAGTCGGGGGAAGAAATTGCTGATGCAGTTTACGATACGGGGTATGGTTCAAGTAGTCAACTGTATGAGAAAGCACCTAAACAATTAGGAATGACACCAAAAATTTACCAACAAGCTGGAAAAACAATTAGCATTGTTTATGCGATCGCTCCATGTTCACTAGGATATTTGCTTGTGGCAACTACAGAGAAGGGTATCTGTGCCGTTAAACTAGGTGATGAAGCAGACAAGCTTGAACACATTTTAAACCAGGAATTTCACCAAGCGCAGATCGTGCGTGACGATCGCATACACAAGGAATGGATACAAGCAATCCTCGACTTCATTGCGGGAGGCGAGGCACATCTTGATTTACCACTTGATGTGCGTGGGACAGCATTTCAGAAACAGGTTTGGCAAGCATTACAAAAAATTCCTTATGGAGAAACCCGCACTTATACCGATATCGCCCGTAATCTTGCCAAACCCCAAGCAGTCCGCGCCGTGGGTAATGCTTGTGGCGCTAATCCGATCGCGCTGATTGTACCATGTCATCGGGTGCTGCGGAGTGATGGCAGTCTTGGTGGTTATCACTGGGGAATTGAGCGCAAACAAAAACTGCTTACACAAGAGTCGAAATTTTACAAACATGACTCAAACACCTGAACTAGAATCGCTGACTGAAGAAAGTCTTACCCGTGGTTTAATGGTGCTTGCCAAACTTGATAGCGATTTGGCTCGGATTTTAGAGACACTGGGGCCTCCACCTATATGGTCAAGAGAAGCGGGTTTTGCAACGCTGTTGTGTATAATTCTGGAACAGCAAGTTTCTGTAGCGGCTGCAAGGGCAGTATTTACAAGACTCTGTGGGGTTGTTGTAACTCTGACGCCAGAAAATTTTCTAATATTGGATGATGTTCAATTAAGAGCGATTGGATTCAGTCGGCAAAAGATTCTATACTGTCGTGGGTTGGCGAATGCTATTGCAACTGGTCAGCTTGACCTAACCAAGCTCCAAACAATGGACGAAACTGCTATCAGAACTGAGTTAAAGCGCCTCAAAGGCATCGGAGACTGGACAGTTGATATTTATTTGCTCATGGCGCTGCAACGTCCTGATGTCTTTCCTAAAGGCGATTTAGCGATCGCGATCGCTCTACAAAAACTCAAAAACTTGGCGACGCGTCCAACACCCGCACAACTAGAAGCAATGACACAGCACTGGCGACCGTGGCGAGCAGTTGCTGCAAGACTTCTATGGCACTATTACCTGAGTAATCCCAAATAATTACTCCCCTTGGCGCACTTGGCGACTTGGCGGTTCGTATAATAAATATAAACTAAATGGCAGAAAATCAATTAAGCCTAACACCAGAAAATGATAAAACTTCAAAAATCCTGCCGATAATCATAGTAATAATTGCATTATTAGCTTTATCTTCAACAGCAATATTTATTAAAGTCGCTGTTAGAGAAATGAGCCCTGTTGCTACATTATTTAATCGCTTATGGATAGCGACAATTATCTTTGGATTATGGAGTGGAATTAACCAAGTACGGACTCAAATTACTGAAGATAAACCTGTATTACCACAGCAGCCTTATCCAATCAAAGAGATAGCGCTTTTAATCGCAGTGGGTCTAGTTCATGTATTAGGTCGATTATCTTGGACTTGGTCGCTAACTCAGACTGGTGCTGCTAATGCTAATGCGTTAGGTAGCCTCAATCCGCTATTTACTACTTTAGGAGGATGGCTATTTTTTAATCAAATTTTTGGGCGCAAATTTATCATCGGTCTAATTTTAGCCATAATCGGTGCGATCGCTGTTGTATTTGAAGATTTGTTGCGTTCTAATCATAATTTTACAGGTGATGCTGTTGCCCTCATATCATCGATATTTTATGCAGCAAACTTTTTACTTATTGAGCAGATCGGCAATAAGTTTTCAATGATCGCTATCCTCCTGTGGCGCTGTGCGATCGCAACTTCATTGATGATACCAGTAGTATTAATCTTAGAAAAACAAGTTTTACCAGTTACTTTATCGGGGTGGTTAGTAGTATTTGCGCTAGCTGCTATTTGCGAAGCCTTGGGTCATGGGCTAATTGTATACAGCCTCAAAAATTTTTCATCAGGATTTATCTCTTTACTCTTACTACTAAATCCTGTAATTGTTGCGATTCTTGCTTGGATACTTTTCTCGGAAAACTTGAGTATTTTTAACTTGTTAGGGTTGGCTCTAATTGTCGGGGGTATATATCTCGCAATTTCTAATAAAGAATCTGTGCAATCTAAAATTAATCCCCAAATTCAAACTCCAGCAGAAAATGAATCTTAAAAAGTTCGTAGTAAGGACTTTAGTCCTGATTTATTAAGCACTAAAGTGCTTACTACAAACCTCGAAATAGTTGAGTAATGTAAATGAGAAGCTGGTTACAGTTTACCAGTGAATACCTTTTGGGCCGGGCCTGTCATGTAAACGCGTTGGTCAATTTCTGACCATTCAATTTGCAAGGGGCCACCAGGTAATTCTACAGTCGCGGTGCGATCGCATTTCCCAGTTAACACTCCAGCTACTAAAGAAGCACAAGCACCAGTACCGCAAGCTAATGTAATCCCAGCACCCCGTTCCCACACCCGCATTTTTAAATAGTCACGGCGTACCACTTGAATAAATTCGGTATTTATGCGTTGGGGAAAAACTGGGTGATGCTCAAATTTTGGGCCGATGGTTTCTAACTCAATTGCTGCGACATCTTCCACAAAAGTAATGCAGTGGGGATTTCCCATATTTACACAGGTGACTTCCCAAGTTTTCCCCGCCACCTCTAACGGCTGAGAAATTACTTTTTCTTCGGCGGGTGCAAGATTAGTTGGAATTTCGCTAGCGAGTAACCTGGGTAAACCCATGTCTACTTTAACTTGACCATCAGATAAGAGTTGGGGAGTCATTACACCACCCAAAGTATGAATGCGATATGAGTCTTGATTTCGGGATTCGCCTTCTAAATCTGCTAAAAAGCCAGCTAAACAGCGAATGCCATTGCCACACATTTCTGGTTCTGAACCATCGGAATTAAAAATCCGCATGGTGTAGTCCGTGCCATTTTCTCCAGGTAGGACAAAAATTACACCATCAGCACCGATACCAAAATGGCGATCGCACAATTCGATCGCTTGCTCTGGAGTCACTACAGGCAAAGATGACGAGCGATTGTCAATCAAAATAAAGTCGTTGCCTAGACCATGATACTTAGTAAATTCGATTGCCATTTCTTCAAGGATGAATTATCAAGGATTAGTTACTCTTTATTTTGCCTTGTAGGTTCATCTTTACTAAAAATGCTTACCGAATTTGACACCACTTTACCCAGTATTAGACAAGTCCAAAACCTGATTAAACAAACAACGCCAGTTGAGTTAAAGCTGGTGACTCAGGATGTACTCACAGGAAAGGTTGTATGGCAAGATCCACAGTGTATCTGTATTGCAGATGAAAACAGTCAGCAAACCACCGTTTGGAAACAAGCGATCGCCTACATCAAGCCGAAAGTGAGTTAGCAGTGAGGCAGAAACATCACAACCTATCGCTTTATCACTTGCTTCACTCGAATTAAAAATTCAAGCCCACGGCTTAAGCCGTGAGCTTGGAATAAAGATGTCTTGCGCCTCGCATCTGAGAGCAATTCTTTATTTATTGTGGGCTTGTATCCCATAATTAAAGTTGTGTATTTTTAATTTTATATTTTTAATTGTTTCATCATTAGACTTAGACTTTTGCAGCAAAAACCCACCTATTGCGTCCTTGTTCTTTAGCTTTATATAAAGCTTTGTCGGCGGCGTTAATTAAATCTTGAGATGAAGTTTTATCTGTTGGTTTTTGAATTGCAACACCTAAACTGACGGTCACAAAATATTGAAAGTTATTCTTCTTTTTATGAGGAATCTTTAATTCTTGAATAGATTTTTGAATCAACTTAGTTATCTTAATCGCACCTGATTCGTTCGTATTTGGCAAAATTACAACAAATTCTTCACCACCATAACGAGCTAGTAGATCGGTAGGACGCTTTAATACAGATTGTGCTGCACGAGCAACTTGTATTAAGCATTCATCTCCAGCTAGATGTCCATAAGAATCGTTATAATCCTTGAAATAGTCAATATCAAATATAATTAAAGATAAATAATTTTCACTTAGTCTTAGTCGATTCCACTCTTGTTCTAAAAACTGATCGAAACAATGACGATTAGCGATTTGGGTTAGAGCATCTAGCTTACTAAGTTTTTCTAGCTGAGAATTTGCTATTTCTAAAGCATGATTTGCTTGAGCAAGTTGATTTGCTTGAGAGCGGAATTGCTCTAATAATTCAGAATGTTCTAAAGCTACATTAAACTGAGTGGCTAACTGATGGATAAATTGAATTTCTGACTTTTCCCACTCACGCGAACAATGGCACTGATGAACGCATAGTAATCCCCATAGAGTTTTTCCTTTCATTAAAGGTGCAACAATTTGTGCCTTGATTTGAAATTGCTCTAAGAGTTGAATGTGGCAATCCTTTAGCCCAGCTTGATAAATGTCTGATACTACCTGTATACGCCCTTGGTGATAAGCAACTGCATATTTTTCACCAAAACAATGATCCTTTACTTTGATGGCGATCGTAGAATCGTAGTCAGGCAATACATTCTCGGAGACAAATTCACCAGAGGTATAGTTCGATTCCGGATTAAATCGAAAAATACTGACGCGATCGCTACGGAGAGCCTTACGAATTTCTCGTACAGTAGTCTTAAACAAGGTATCTAGATTCAGAGATTCACGAATTTCAGCAACTAAATTAAACAGAATATCCTGCTGTTGATTCGCTTTATACAGTTCTGCTGCTTTTTGTTCTGCTTGAGCCAAAAATTCTGCTTGTTTAACTGCAAATCCTAGCTGCGTTGCAATCTGAGATAGAAACTGAATTTCTAATTTTTTCCATTCATGTGGCTGTGAGTGTTGATAAGCAGCAAGCACTCCCCACAGTTTTTTTCCAACAAAAATTGGTGCAGTTGCATAAGCTCGAATATGGAACTGTTCTAAAATTTCTAAATGGCATTGAGACAAGTCTGCTGCATAGACATCTGAAGCAGCTAAAGTTTCATTATTACGATATCGTCCACCTTGATGTTCTTGTAGATAAGAGTCATTCCAAACTGTATTATTTCCTAATGTCTCTACATCTTCCCATCCAGTCTCTGCAAATTCAAAGTCGCTGACAAATTCTCCACTCCAGTTTTCATAGAAACGATAAACAGCAATCCTCTCGACGCGGAGTAACTTGCAAGTTTCCTTAGTGGTTGTACGAAAAATTGTTTCTAACTCAAGAGAAGCTCGAATTTTACTAATAACTCGGTAAAGTGCCCTTTCTTGTTCTTCTAGCTGCTGAATTTGAACTTGTCGCTCGTAGAGTTGAGTTTCTAAATTAGTAACACTAGGCTGTCCTAAAAGCTTACAGAGTAGATTCGCAAATACTTTCGTAATAATACGTAAACTTGTGTACAACATTATAATTATAGTTTCAGTAATATTTAGAGATTAAAACAGACACTTACAACGCTTATAAAAACATTATTTTTCATAGTTTATAGCTATTATCGCGCAAAGAAGTTTCTCGATCGCTTCTCTCTATCTGGCTTTTGTCGTTAAGTCTTAAAAAGCTTGCTCGTATCGCAAAGGATTTTGGATAAAGCACAGTATATACAGTAATTATCATTATCGCCAAAGTATCTGATAACTGAAGAGATGAGATAAAAAAGTATTGTAAAGATAGAATAAATTTGTCAAAAGTAAAGCTCAATTCTTAGGGAAATTCAATTATTAAACAAGTTAATCAAATTCAGTAGACCGAAAACTTCTGCGATTGATAAAGATCAAGCAGATGACCCCATTAAGTACTTTTCTGTAAGAGAGATTCAAGATTTAGAGTAGTCAAAGCCAAAAGATCGCCAGTCGCCAAGCTTGAAGCGATATTATCCTAGAAGAACATGAAAAAAACGCCCCAAATAGCCAAGTCACTACTATCCCAAAGGGGCGATCGCTATATTGAATCACTTAGCTTGCGGAGTCTTAAAGTTCAATCAGTCACACTATCGACAGGTAGAAAGTCTTTGAGCGCTTCTGCTTCACCAGCTTTCACCATTGGGATAGACAGGGGTACTGAACTAGCGATCGCAAATAACTGTTGTAGTTGACTCAGACCTGTCAAACCACCACATAATAATACTTGGTCGCCAACTCGCAAATCCATGCCGCCATCAGGATAGCGGATAAACTTGCCATCTCGCCGGATCGCCTGTACTTGTACTCCATATTGCTTGGCGATATCTAAATCTGCAAGGGTTTTACCTAGTGTTGACGCGTCTGCATTGACTGTAACCCACTGACAAGCACTATTTTCTCCGGGTACAGCCGCTTGTCCCTTAGCGAATTCTGCCAAAGCCGCCAGTTCTTCATCTGCTCCCACTACCAACAAGCGATCGCCTTCTGCCAATTTGGTTTGATTATTGGGATAATCGATTTCATCGCCGTTAGCGCGGCGAATTGCCATCAAACTCACTCCTGTTAAATAGCGCATATCCGCCTCTTCTATGCTCATGCCAATTAAGGGCGAATTCGATGGTAAAGGATACCAGCGCTGATTTAAATCGCGGGTGGCTTGGCGCAAATCACGAGCCACTTCAGTAGCAGAGCGCTCTGGCCGCAAATCTAAATAATGATCGTTGCGGATTTGCTGCATTTCTCGTTGGACGACAGCTGGCGACAACAAGCCTAAGCCAGTTAATAAATAGGTTGCCATTTCTAAACTGGCTTCAAACTCTGGTTGCACAACTTCCCTGGCTCCCAATTGATACAGCACCTCAATATTTTTATCCTGGGTAGCACGGACAACCAAATCTAATTCTGGGCGCAATTCCAAAGCGCGTTTCAAGCAAAGACGAGTACTTATGGGATCTGGGAGTGCGATCGCCATTCCTTTAGCATGATTCACCCCGGCAGTTTCCAAAACGTGTAAACTGACGCAATTACCATAGACATAAGACACCTTAGCCTCGCGCAACTGCTGAATTCTCCTCTCCGATTGGTCGATTACTACCACAGGTAGGTCGTGTTGCTGCAACAACTTCACCAAATTCTTGCCGACTCGACCATAGCCACAAACTACTACATGGTCTTTGAGAGGCAAATCTTCCGACACATCCCGCACCTCATCTTCTTCTAAGTACGGTTTTAACCAGGGCATTGATTCGGCAAAGTTAAATAAAAATGGCACTAACCGCAGTACAAAAGGAGTCAGCATCAGAGTGACTGCGGTGGTTCCCAAAATTAACAAGTATATT
Organism: Nostoc sp. LEGE 12454; assembly: GCF_056620565.1. Classification (NCBI taxonomy): domain Bacteria; kingdom Bacillati; phylum Cyanobacteriota; class Cyanophyceae; order Nostocales; family Nostocaceae; genus Nostoc; species Nostoc sp. LEGE 12454. The sequence goes on along the minus strand of NZ_JBWQXL010000004.1, from coordinate 137,104 downwards.
TGTCGGGACACCAGCCCCAAAGACTGCCCTTCACTAGCGAGAACAAAGGAAAATTCCCCAATTTGCGCCAGTCCCAAACCGGCGATTATGGCTGTTTTCAAAGGATAGCGGAACAGTTTCACTAAGGGCGTGATAATCAAAAATTTACCGACGAAAACTATTGCTACCAACCCCAAAATTAATTCCAGGTTGTTCCACAAAAACACTGGGTCAATTAACATCCCAATGGCGGCAAAAAATAAACTGGCAAAGATATCTCGCAGTGGTTCGACATAAGTCAGGGTTTGGTCGGCGTACTCTACCTCAGAAATCATCAAACCCGCGACAAATGCCCCCATTTCAATGGATAGCCCCAAATGCTCTGTCAACAGGGCAATACCTAAACACAGGGCTACAACCCCTAATAAAAATAGTTCTTTGCTTTCAGTACGGGCTAGCAGTTGCAACAAAGGCGGTATCAGCCAAATCCCCGCAGCTACTGCCCCAGCAGCAAATAAAGCAATCGAACCTAGCGCTGTGAGGACGGCGATGCCAATAGTTTCTGCTGGTTGGTTGAGGGCTGGTAAGACTGCTAACATTAGTCCCAGTGCCAAGTCCTGAACTACCAAAATCCCTAGCATCACTTGCCCGTGGGGAGTTTCTGTTTCGTTGCGCTCCATCAAGCACTTAAGGACAACCGCTGTGGAAGACAAGGACAGAATACACCCCAAAAACATCCCCTTCGCAGGTAAAGCTCCCCAGGCCCCGCTTAACCCGCATACTAAAACTGTCACCAAAATCGTCAAAGCAATCTGGAGTCCACCTCCACCAAGAGCGATCGCTTTTACCTTCTTGAGTTCCGCAAAGGAAAATTCCACACCCAAGGCGAATAACAAAAAGGCGACCCCGAACTGTGCCAGAGTCTCTACTTGAATTAGTTCTTTTATCAATCCCAGTCCCGTTGGCCCAATGATTATCCCGCCAATGAGATAACCCAGCAGCACGGGTTGTCGCAAAAGTGCCGCTAATAGTCCGCCACAAGCTGCAACGCCTAGAACTAAAACTAAATCAACAATTAACCGAAAATCTTCTTGCACCAGTTTTAAAAGAACTATTGTGACCTATTAATTCAGGATACAAAGTTTTACGATCTCAAACAGCTTATTTAGTGAAGGGGTGACAAAATTTGCTTATTTTGAAGTGGGTGGACAGTAGGTGAGCAGTAAGGATACATCAAGGTGTTTGAAGGTATTTTGATTCACGAGTATCAAAGGTGGATTCATCCAGTTCAAATACTCGTCAACGGAGTTCAAAGGTGGATTCATCCAGTTCAAATACTCGTCAACGGAGTTCAAAGGTGGATTCATCCAGTTCAAATACTCGTCAACGGAGATCAAAGGTGGATTCATCCAGTTCAAACACTCGTTAACGGAGTTCAAAGGTGGATTCATCCGGTTCAAATACTCGTTAACGGAGATAAAAGGTGGATTCATCCGGTTCAAATACTCGTTAACGGAGATAAAAGGTGGATTCATCCAGTTCAAATACTCGTCAACGGAGATAAAAGGTGGATTCATCCAGTTCAAATACTCGTCAACGGAGATAAAAGGTGGATTCATCCAGTTCAAATACTCGTCAACGGAGTTCAAAGACTTATTATTGCATTATTTAAGACGCATCTCTTCTGGCTCCATGCCCGATGCCCATTAAATTTTAGGCGAACTGAGGGCATTCAATAATAGCAGCGACCACGGCAGTTTAATATCAGGTATGAGCCATGAGTAGTTTCTCAGTAGAGGCAATGCAGCAGGTAGTACAAAACGTAGAGAGCGTAACGATGCAGGCCGATCGCCATTTTCATCTACAAGATTATATTTCTGAGCTAGTTCGGCAACAATCTGCACGCGTCCTGTATGGCGGATTATATTTGGCTCACTAGCAAGTGCAGCGATCGCTCGTCCAGTTAATAAGGGAGTTTCCCAATTGTAGCGATCGCTTAAAAATGAGAAATTATTTTCAGTAGCATTGTTTTGATTCATTTCAGAAGCAAAACGCGAAAAAAGCTCAGTACCAACAATACCCGGCCAAATTGAAACAGAAGTGACGTTATGGGGTTTTAACTCAACAGCCATATTAGCAGCTAGGCGATCGCAAGCTGCTTTGCCAACGCCATAAACTGTATTAAAGAGATAAAACATACTACCCCATGAGGAAATGGTGCAAATGAGTCCAGAGTTACGCTTAGTCATCATTCGGGCTGCAAAAACACTCGCAACATAGTGGCTCCGAAGACCAACGTTGTTACTAGCATCCCAAAGATTAGGTTCAGAATCCCAAAAGGGCTGTCCATGAGCGTCTTTTAATGCCTGAACTCCTGAGTAGGCATTATTTACCAGTAGGTCGAGTTGGCCATTTTGCTCATCTTGAATGCGATCGAAAAGCAAACGCACCTGCTCATCATCGCTGTGGTCTACTTGGACGGGAATGCATACACCACCGACTTCCTCAATGGCTGATTTCGTTTCACTAAGACTCCCTGAAACCCCATCACTGGAGGAGTTGTTGAGGCTGCGACCCGTGATGTATACAGTTGCACCTGCTTCACCAAGGCCAATGGCAATTCCCCTACCAATTCCCCGCGTAGCACCTGTTACTAAAGCCACTTTACCTTCAAGATGTTTCATGAGCGCTCATTTCTAATCTTTTACCGTTAAATATTGATTATTACAATATTCTTTTGTAGCTGTGACTGAAACAACTTCTACTTCTATCGGTTTTTCTTTAGTTCCATCGATCAGAAACTCACTAGCTCCTTCACGAGGTTTTTTCGGATTTCCCCAATCATAGGTGTAACCTAAACCCGTCCAAGGATAATGTTCTTGATTAGCAACTGCATAAGAAGTTGTGTATATCTCTTGCAAAATCGGATAACTAGCAGGAATCGGTATACCAAAAACATTACAACTAGAATCATTAATTTCTGGATCGACACATGGTCTACTTAAATCTTCAGCTTTCACCCACATTTCGACAAAATGCGTCTTATTTGAATTTCTATTTAAAATTAAGCCTAAATACTGCTGTAACCTCAGAGAAAGCATAATATTACCGGGAATATTTATACCGTTACCCTTACAGTTTTGACAAAATTCTTTAACTTGAGGAACGGCTGTTAACCAAGTCCGTGCTTCTATGCTTTTTTTTGTACCTACTTTCCAATCCTCAGTTGGGTTTTTGACATATTTCCAACTCGCCATCAGATATTCAATTTTGCCGTTATTTTCTCTCCACTTTATTTGAGAATTACTTTTTGACAATGACCAAAGATTTTTTATTACTTTATCTTCACTCGGTTTTTTCGCATCCTCAATCGCTGCATCTAACTGCCTTTTCAGAGCGTTATAACTTTCTGGTTTATTTTTCTCCAAATACTCATTGACATTTGGATTGGTTTCTAATTGCGCTACTAAATCCTTTCTGAGGTTTGATGTACTCTGTATGGGAATTTCTCTAGCTAGCAAACTGGAATATCCGACTGCCAAAAATGCACCTGTCAACCCTAAAAATACTTGAGTATTTAATTTTTTCATTAAAATAATCCTGTGGGTTTCCAATAATAGGGTAAATGTTCCAGCCCATGTAATATATGGGTTCAACTCAAAGATTGAATCTGATTTTATATTTATGTTTGGCTGAGATAATATTGTGCTTAATATTTTTAATTAACTCTATCTGTAGAAAAATACATATCTATGAGCTAGTAGTACTCTGTCAAGACTAAATTGATGGATAAGCAAGTTGGTAGTAAGGACTTTAGTCCTTAGAAGCTATTTATAAAGTAAATATAAAGGTGGTGGGTTAAGGGAAATGGCAAAGATAGGATACTTTGAAGACAGTGTATGTACTTAGTAAGCAATGCCTCCAAAAGCTTATTCTACCGACCTTAGCGACTTAGAATGGGAAGGGAAATTCTCGCTCCTTTAATTCCAGCAGCCAAGTCTGGAGGGTATTTTCTCCCAAGGGGAGACGCTTTACGAACACACAACTGATATGCGGGAAGTATGTAATGCCATCTACTACCATTTAAAAACAGGATGCCAATGGAATATGCTTCCTGGAGACTTCCCACCCAGTTCAACAGTTTACTGATACTGGCTCAATCAGTATCATCGTCTCAGCAAGGATTACGAACGTCTTTGTGAAATGAGTAAGCCTACTATATATGTTGTTATGACTGGCATTATGCTACATCGTCTAGCCGCTTAAAGATTTACTGTATAAATGGTCTCTCATTCTCACTATTCCCTAAGATAGATTTTTTTCTCGCAAAACGTAATAAGTAATTTAGGATTTGTATTCAAGTGTGAATAGTGAAAACTATTACAACGAACAAGAAATTACTGTGACTAAAAATCACGAGTTTAATAACTGCCGAATCGATATGATTGATGGCACTTACAATGAGTCAATAAAGGTAGATTGTATGAAAGCACATAGGGATTTTAACCAAATGGATCGTCATTAGACTCAATGTATTTCCATGAACATCACTTTTGATAACTGGAGTAATTTTTTTCTTGTTCTCAATGTTTTTAATTAAATGAACAAATATCCAAATAATTAAAAATTAACGTTATGTCCAACACACCTAATAAACCAGATCCGAATTCCTCTAATACACCAGACTCGAATTCCTCTAATACACCAGATCCGAATTTTTCTAATACACCAGACTCGAATTCTTCTAAGCAAAATAATATTGTTTATAACTTATTTAATAGTGTTTTTCCTAACTCCCCTTATTTTAAGTTTATAAATAGTACATTTTTTGCACATTTTTTAAGTAATCACCCTTTTATTGCCAATTCATTAATTTTTTTGATTGTATGTTTAACTAGTGGAAATTTATATCAAAATTTTATAATCAGTAGAGTTTCCGATTCTACTTACCAAAATAAAATATGTCAAGAGACCACAAAACTGATAGAAGAAGAATTAGAAACCAAGAAAAAATCAGGTAATGTAACTGGTTCTTATAAAGCATTCGAGAATAGTAAGAATGTGAATTTATTACCATTTAGTTGTGAATACTCAATAGAAGATGACAATAAAAATATATCTAAAAGGGAAATTCATTTGAGATATACGCCTGTTTTTAGTGAATATATTAATGAAGAGTATAATAAGAAGAATGCTGATAAAAAAATGGAAATGAACGAAGTATGTAAGCACAGTACTATAGTAGTGCAGATGGAAAAATATGCTAAATATAACTCTCTTTTTGACAAGAGTAAAGGAGATACTATAAAACCAGGAAGGGCTGAGATTTTAACAAACAAACCACATGCTTATCCAGTACATCGATGGGTTTGTCATTTTTCGGTTTCAAAAAAAACCAAAGAAGTTAAACCTTCTTTAGGAGGTGGTAACGATTATATGATAGACCTCAATTTAGAACCATATTGTCGAATAAAAGCTTCTGAAGATAATAATAAGTTTACAGTACCTCACTATCGTGATTATGATAATCCTTATTCTTTCTATTGTACAAATCCTTTTTCGAGTTCTGATTCTGACTGATTTTATGTAAACAAGGGAGCGACTAGACCAAAAACATCGATGCGAAATGTGCTTTTATATAGCAATCCTAAATGAGTCGTGAAAAATATAGATAAGGAAACGAACCGCCATCGCGCAGCGTCTCGTAGAGAAGAACGCCAAGGACGCAAAGGGAAAAAAAAAGAAAAAGATATATAATTTTTACAAATGATTTAGGACTGCTATATGTCTAGTTTTTATTAGGAAATAAGATGCGTTTGCCCTGGTAGTCGGCCACAGGCATCACCACAGACAAATAGAGTGGTTTATTACGGTCCGACCTGTACTAATATTTTTTACTCAGCAGTTTCTTTTTCCGGCTGACATATATGCGACAGGAAGCGATCGCAGTTGAGCCAGAGTTAAGACTATGACCGTATAATTACTTATAAAATTCAGCATTTTTCAGATAAATCAACTATATCCTACGGATACAGCAATGCTCATTAGTGTGCCCTTGCAAAATCTTACAACGCAACACTAACAATCTCTCGCCTGCGGAAAACATTGTTTTCTCGTTTACATGAGGGGTCTAACCCTCCACTTATCGCAGTAGGAAGGGGTTTTGGTCAAGCCATGCTTGTTGGTAATCAGCTTGAGCGTTTATTCACAGGATGACGCTGGCTAAACAAGCGATTAAACTATGGATAATGTCGAGCAATTGTTGCTTTTAACACCACTTACATAAATTTAATCTCATTGTTAAATCTAAAACCTCATCCTGTTATATAAAATACCAGTTATGTCAGCGTATCAAGGAAGTTGTGGGGAGACCACTGATTTGGTTATTGGTGTTCACAACCAAGAAAACCTCGAATTACCAGCAAAATCTGCTCCTGTGGGTGCTCTTGCCACAAGACAAGGAACTTTTTCTACGTTTCTTGCTCCCTTGACTCAGGATACTTTTAAACAGGTCGTTAAGGATGTCGAGCAAAAATTACAAATTGTTCATCAAACCCTATCAATGCTTGATTCTCAAGGGTTTGAAACTATTTTGCAAGAAATGTTGCATTCGATTACCTTGAAAACCGGGGAATTACTGGGGGCAGATCGGACAACGATATTTTTGTTGGATGAAGAAAAACAAGAACTTTGGTCAATTCTAGCTGAGGGCGAGGGCGGTCGCTCTTTAGAAATTCGCATCCCCGCAAATAAAGGCATTGGTGGTGAAGTCGCCACTTTTAAAGAAGTTATCAATATTCCCTTTGATTTTTATAACGATCCGCGATCGCATTTTGCCCAAGAACAAGAAAAGAGAACTGGCTACCGTACCTACACGATGTTAGCTTTGCCACTCTTAAATGAACATGGGCAATTAGTTGCAGTAGTACAATTACTGAATAAATTAAAATCTAAGAATAATCATGATGCTCCACTTGCAGAGCGCATTGATACCAAAGGTTTTACCCGTGCTGACGAACAATTATTTCAAGAATTTGCCCCTTCGATTTGTCTGATTTTAGAGTCCTCGCGCTCTTTTTATGTAGCTACTCAAAAACAAAGAGCAGTAGCGGCGTTAATGAAGGCAATCAAGTCCCTCTCTCAAAGCAGTCTTGACTTAGAAGACACCCTCAAGCGGGTGATGGATGAAGCCAAGGAACTGATGAATGCCGATCGCAGTACACTATGGTTAATAGACCGCGATCGTCATGAATTGTGGACGAAAATCACTCAAGATGATGGTTCAACCAAAGAGTTACGAGTCCCCGTAGGTAAAGGCTTTGCCGGGATAGTCGCGGCTTCTGGCAAGAAACTGAATATTGGCTTTGATTTGTACTACGATCCTGACTCAGAAACAGCCCAAAAACTAGACCAGCAAAATGGCTATCGCACCTGTAGCTTGCTTTGTATGCCAGTATTTAATGCCGATCAACAACTGATTGGTGTTACCCAACTCGTAAATAAAAAGAAATCCGGGGATTTTCCCCCTTATAATCCAGCTGATTGGCCCAAAGCTCCTGACTGCTTCCAAGCTAGCTTTGACCGCAACGATGAAGAGTTCATGGAAGCTTTTAATATTCAAGCGGGAGTCGCGCTGCAAAATGCTCAGTTGTTTGCCACAGTCAAGCAACAAGAACAAATGCAACGGGATATTCTGCGTAGTCTTTCCAATGGCGTGGTTTCCACTGATAAAACTGGGTTAATTATCGCCGCCAATGAAAGCGCTCAACGTTTGCTAGGACTGGGAGTAGATGACCGTTTAGAAGGTAAATTAGTTACTGACGCGATCGCCATCAAAGAAGGCGACTTTAGCAAGTGGTATCAGGATGCTTTACATGCAGTTGACTTAAAAGGTCGCCAGCAATATTACCCCGATCGCACGCTTATCACCACTGGTACAGAACAACATAGTATCAATTTATCGATTAACACAATCGCCGATGCTAGCGACCAAGAGCAAGTCCGGGGGGCGCTGGTGGTGATGGAAGACATCAGTGATGAAAAGCGGCTCAAGAGTACAATGTACCGCTACATGACCCAGGAATTAGCCGAAGAATTGCTGAAATTAGATGACGCTAAACTAGGAGGCGATCGCAAAGAAGTTTCGATTTTATTTTCCGATATTCGCGGCTACACCACATTAACAGAAAACTTGGAAGCAGAAGAAGTGGTGAGTATGCTCAATGAATATTTTGAATCAATGGTGGAGGCAGTTTTTAAACATAAAGGCACTCTTGACAAATATATCGGCGATGCCATCATGGCTGTATTTGGTTCTCCTCTACCATTAGAAGAACACGCTTGGATGGCAGTACAAACATCCTTAGAAATGCGCGATCGCCTACACGAATTTAATCAACGTCGCCATACAGATGATAAGCCCAGAATTAAAATCGGTATTGGCATCAACTCAGATACCGTGATTAGTGGGAATATTGGCTCTAGTAAACGGATGGAATTTACCGCCATTGGTGATGGCGTTAATCTTGGCTCCCGATTAGAAAGTGTTAGTAAACAGTATGGTTGCGATATTATTATTAGCCATAACACTTTTAAACCTTGCCAAGATAATATTTGGGCTAGGGAACTAGATTACATTCGTGTCAAGGGTAGAAACGAACCAGTAGCCATATACGAATTACTGGGTTTGCGTTCCAATCCAATTGAAAGCGAAAAATTGCAAGTGATTGAGCACTATCATAAAGGGCGTGAATATTACCTCCAGCGACAGTTTTCTCGTGCCAGAGCCGAATTTGCTAATGTTTTGGCAGCAGACAGCCAGGACAAAGCTGCTATGTTGCATCTGTTGCGTTGTCAGCATTGGTTACAATCACCCCCAACAGAATCAGATTGGGATGAAGGAGTCTGGACATTTCAGGAAAAATAACCCTACTGACTTTTAGCTTGATCGCTTACGATATGTCATTGCGAGTGGAACAGAGTGGAGCGTCTCTAAGAGTTGCAATCACTTCGGATGCGATTATTTCACTCCGCGATCGCTGCGTTAGTAATGACAAGTATTTAGCCGGATATGATATAAGAGAATGACTAATTAAGTTTAACTTACTCAGACAATATTTTATAACTAGAATGATAGTGAAGCAGATAATATTCAACCTTAAATATCTAAAATAATAGGCTGTTTCAATGGAGTGACTTACTATATTAGAGGCTATTTATAAAGTAAATCTAAAGATGGGAAATTAGAAAAAAGAAGAACGCTACGATACAGTTTAGATAGCGTATTTACGTAGAAAAGATGACTCGAAAGGCTTATTCTACTGACCTGAGTGACTCAGAATGGACAATTCTAGCTCCCTTAATCCCACCAGCGAAATCCGGGGGGCATCCTCGAACCACTGATATTAGAGAAGTATGCAACGCAATATACTACTACTTGAAAACGGGATGTCAATGGGATATGCTTGCCTTGGACTTTTGCCGCATTGCAGTGGTTGACAGGACATGAGGTTTTATTTGAGAAATTGCGGGCAAAACTGCGACCTGGTGGACAGCTTGCTGTACAAATACCAACGATGGATAGTGAGCCAGTGCATCAGATAGCAGTTGAGACTGCACAGGAATTCAGTCCAGAATTAAGAGGATATGTGCGGCGTTTAGAGGTACTTCCTCCAGAAACATACGCCCGAATGCTTTATAAATTGGGGTTTGTCAAGCAGGAAGTCAAGCTTCAAATTTATGGGCATGTGTTGCCCTCACGAGCAGCCGTAGTGGAGTGGTATCGCGGGACATTGCTAACGGCTTATGAGTCCCTACTGGATGTTCAAACCTATGAGAGATTTGTGGAACGCTATCAGCAGAAGCTATTCGAGTTGTTAGAGGATGAGCGCCCGTTCTTTTTTCCCTACAAGCGCATCTTAATGTGGGGGCGTATTTAAGAAACTGAAACTAGTTGTGATTTCAAGCATAATCTTGCTTGATTTGGAAGGGTATTATTGCACAACTTGTCCAAGTTATCCTTCAATTCACACAAAACAAACAGGTTTTGAGTAGCTATGTTTTAATAGTGGAGCTAAGCGGATTCGAACCGCTGACCCCCTCAATGCCATTGAGGTGCGCTACCAACTGCGCTATAACCCCAAAACTACTAGTAGATAAGCTTAAAAAGCCTACTAATTAGTTTGATAAATTGTATTAGCTTTATTATTATGCAAGTTTATGCAATTTAAGTCAAGACAATTATATTAAGTTCTGTGGATGCGATCGTCATCAGTTACGCTTGTTATCAAAATGCCCTGCTTTAGACCATCGGCTGAAGCGAGTATGAATCACACGAAAATCGCCAAATCTTGATGGTAAGTCACGCCAAGGAATGCCTGCTCGGTAACGAAATAACACTGCTTCGACAAACAATCGATTATCTTTTGCTGTGGCTCCCACATAACCCTCTCGCCCAGGTAGCAGGTTTTTGATTTTCTCCCACTGGTCATCTCGTAGTGCATATCAACGTGTCATCGTTGTCAAGAATCTTGATTCTTTTTTAGCAATTCTGATTCCAGTTTACCTAATTGATGACACGCCCTAGTACTCTTCGCCTATTGTGCGCGTAGTTGTTGAATGTCGGTGGTGGAATTGTGGAAGCGGTTGTAAGTTTTAGCTAATCCTTCAAAGAATGCAAATTATCAAAACGTTGCTGCACATTTATAACCACTTGCGATCGCAGCTTAATTTCCACACCTTTTTTGAAGTAACGTATACAATGGACACCTTCTACCGCCAGCAACGGAGGCAGTAACCCAATGAGCAGCATTTTCAGCCGGAGAAATAAGATTTTAAAAGGGTTGGGGCTTAAGTATGACACTAATCCCCTTAACCCTTACCCGTTCTTAAGCGTTAAGCGCTTCTTCTTGATGGGTTTCGATAACGCAATCAGAAGTAGCGTAGGCAACGCAGGTGAGAACCCATCCTTCGTCCATTTGATCGTTGTCTAAGAAATTCTGATCTGATTGGTCAATTGAACCTGAAATCAGCTTGCCGGTGCAGGTAGAGCAAGAACCAGCGTTACAGGAATAGGGCAAGTCCAGACCATTTTCCTCGTTAGCGACCTCTAGAATATACTCATCATCAGGAACGTCAATTACTTTTTCGCCGTCTGGGGTACGCAATGTAACTTTGTAAGTTGCCATGTAAAAATTCCTAACTCAATATAAACTCCATTTTCGATACTACGGGTTTATGTGCAGCTAGTCTAGAGTGAAATCTGGTTGATTATTTTACATCTTGAGACGCTTCGTTTTAATCGGAAGTAAGAGTAAAAAATGCTGCGATCGCTTCAGCAAATCCCTCAAATGAACTATAATCTCTAGCTACGATAAAGACATTCATACCCAACTTTTGGGCATTAGCAGTGGTGTAAGGGCCAAAACATGCAACAACACAATGTTCGTAATCGCTTTGCGAGTTGACCATTGTCAAAAAGCTTTCTACTTCCGCCGTGCTACTAAAAGCAATTACATCAATAATTCCTTCACGTATCAGGTTTAATTCCATACCGTAGATAGTTTTGTCTAAAGCCTGCGTAATATATGTGGGTACGCGAGTTACTTCTATGCCCAATTGTTGCAAATCCGTAATCAAATTGGGTACAACATCAGGTTCAGGCAAACCCACAACTTCTGGAGCCGGGATTAGCACTTTTTTTTCGTGAATTTGCGGAATTTTCGCTAATTCAGCTACAATTCCGGCTGGGCTAGATTCTGTTGGAATTAAATCCACCTTGCCAGAAAAAGACAATAAGCTTTCTGCATCTTTTCCTAATGCACATAAGTGGCATTTTTGTACTAAAGATATAGGAATATTCAAATCATTTATACGCTGAAAAAATGCTGTGATTCCGTTTCGACTCGTGAAGAGAATCCAATCAAATTCGTTTATATCGGCTAAAGCGGCATCTAACTGAGTGTAGTTTGATAAATAGCAGGTTTCGATAGTAGGCATGAGAATAGGTAAACCACCTTGTTTGATGATTTGTTCGGATAACCTATAAGCATAATTTCTCGGTGCTGTTACTAAAATTCTCTTGCCATAGAGAGGTAAATTTCTCGATGGAGTCAGCAGGTTGATTTGTTTTGATTGGGTGTGCATTTGTTTCTTGAAACAGAATTCAGGAGTCAGGAGTCAGAATTCAGCATGAATTCTGTATGACGGCTAAATTGAGCGCTCACTCTAGTCGTCGTAAGCTGAATAATATAGCGCAATATCAAGATATAGAGACGCGATTCAATCGCGTCTTGAAAGACCAATTATCTACACCAATAAGCACAAGAATTCAGCAACACCAAAAAGCTGGTGTAATATCATGTCCGCTTGATTACTTACTAAACCCCAAGAACCCCACCCCGCCAACGGGGCTACCGTGTATACACAAATCTTTTAAAGTTGCTGCGTAACGTTGGGTGGGTTAATTTTTGTAGGGCGATGCAACAAACGTGCGGGGCGATGCAACAAACGTGCAGGGCGATGTAACAAACGTGCGGGGCGATGCAACAAACGTGCAGGGCGATGTAACAAACGTGCGGGGCGATACAACAAACGTACAGGGCGATGCAACAAACGTGCGGGGCGATACAACAAACGTGCAGATGAAGCGACTTGTGTATACACCGTAGGCCGGCGGGGAGGGGCTGGGGGTGGGGTGCAATGACTATGGGAATCACAACTAATTACCCGGACATAATGTAAATCCTAGCCATTTTTCTAGGGTGAATTACTCCCCATTTTTCTGATGTCATCTGTGTTGAGAAAACGGCACGATCTGAATATCTAAAAACGTTCGCACAAAAATCTTATGTCTTCATTACTAGCTTTGTCCAACAGTTTAGCTGATACCGTAGAACAAGCTGGAAGTGCTGTGGTTGCGGTGAATGGGGGTACACGTGTTTCCCCAAGCGGCATTCATTGGCGTAATGGCATTATTGTTACCTCTGATGAGTGCCTCCAGCGCTATGACGATATCACGATTACCTTATCAAATGGTAGTACTGCACCAGTAACACTCGTCGGTCATGACTCTAGCACCGATATCGCTGTTTTTAAACTAGAAAATACAGAAATACCTGTGGCAAAAGTTGGCGATGCTAAAACGCTCAAAGTTGGTCATCTGGTACTGGGACTGGCAAGAGGTGGCGAAGGTGACTTAAGGGCGGCTATGGGTGCAGTGAGTGTGGTTAGCGGTGCTTGGCGGAGTATGAATGGCGGGAATATTGACCAATTTATCCGCCCAGACATCACCCTTTACTCTGGGTTTGCGGGTGGGCCGCTCGTAGATGCGGCTGGTTTTGTGGTAGGGATGAATACATCGGGGCGGCGTGGTACTGCTCTGACAATTCCCACTGCGACAGTCGATCGCGTGGTTGACCAATTAGTAGCAAAAGGACGCATTTCTAAAGGCTACTTGGGTGTGGGAATGCAACCTGTACGTTTACCAAATAACCTGAAAACTGCTCTCAATTTAAGTTCGGCAACTGGGGTAATTGTTGTCAACGTTGAGGCTGCGGGGCCTGCTGACAATGCAGGTATACTGCTTGGCGATGTTTTGGTAACATTCGATGGCGTAACTGTGGGCGATACAGGTGATGTGTTGGCGTTGCTCAATAGTAGCGATCGCATTGGTAAAGCTATCAATGTGCAAGTTGTCCGGGGTGGAGTCTTAATTGAGTTAGCGATCGCAGTTGGCGAACGACCTGTGTAATTCGTAATTCGTAATTCGTAATTCGTAATTTGGAACTCGAACGTTGAGCCTTTGAACTCGGAACTTCCACCTTTTTACTCGAACGTTGAGCCTTTGAACTCGGAACTTCCACCTTTTTGCTCGAACGTTGAGCCTTTGAACTCGGAACTTCCACCTTTTTACTCGAACGTTGAGCCTCTGAACTCGGAACTTCCACCTTTTTGCTCGGACGTTGAGCTTCTGAACTCGAAACTTCCACCTTTTTGCTCGGACGTTGAGCCTCTGAACTCGGAAGTTCCACTTTTTTGCTCGAACGTTGAGCTTCTGAACTTGGAATTTCGACCTTTTTGCTCGAACGTTTGACTGATTTTACTTTGACACGCTCAAAAATTGTATAACATGGCAAACACAACATTAATTAACGTCGCTGCTGAATTGACAGAGGTAGCTGCTAAACTACGCGATCGCACTGTTAAAGTAAAAAGCGGCTCTCTGGGAGTCGGTTCTGGTGTCATTTGGCAACCTGACGGACTAATTATCACTAATGCCCATGTCGCAACCAGCAACCGCGCAACTGTGGAATTGGCAGATGGAAGGGTATTTGATGCGGTGCGGACTCAATTCGATCCGCAGCAAGATTTAGCAGCTCTAAAAATTGTTGCCACTGATTTAACTGCTGCAACTATCGGCAATTCTGAAGCGCTACGAGTCGGTGAATTAGTCTTGGCGGTGGGTAATCCCTTTGCTGACAGTGGCGCTGTGACAACTGGAATTATCTATGCAAATAATCCACGAGCAGTTATGGCTGATTTGCAGCTGTATCCTGGAAACTCTGGCGGGCCACTTGCCGACTGTCTCGGACGAGTCGTGGGAATTAATACGATGATTGTTAATGGTTTGGCTGTGGCAGTTCCCAGCAACACCGTTGAGCGTTTTTTACAGGGAAATAGTCGTCCGCAGCTGGGAGTTACACTGCAACCTGTGCTTTTAAGTAGGCGTAGCTTGGGTTTATTGGTGCTGTCAATTTCACCTAATAGTGCGGCAGAAAATGCTGGTGTACAAATCGGCGATGTTTTAATTGGAGTTTCGGGGCGATTATTCACTAGCATGAATGACTTAACCAAATATCTCCATGAAAGTAAAGGATCTGTGCCGCTACAACTCCTACGGGGTAGACAGCAATTCGTGATTTATGTTGCCGTGCAGTCCGATCGAACTGCTGTGGAGGCGACATGATCCGAGTGATGGTAGTTGCTACTTCCCCTGTGGTGCGCGCAGGGTTATCAGCTGTGGTAACTACCAATCCTCGGTTGACGGTTGTGGGGAGTGCATCCGATTTGGATGTCTTGGCGATTGAAGTTGGACAATTACAGCCGGATGTCGTGCTGGTAGATTTGAGCGGTAATTTTCAACAAGCGGTGTGGGAAAAATTGCTAGTTATTCAAGAACAGCAATATCCATTTGCAACGATCGTCATTGTTGAAGAACTCGACAGCATCGACTTAGAGACAGCGTTACGTTCTGGTATCCGGGGAATATTGCCCAGTACTAGTACAGAGTCAGAAATTGTTGCGGCTGTGGAAGCGATCGCTTTTGGTTTACTGGTGCTGCACCCGGATGCTGTAGAATTACTGTCTATCCGCGAAAAAATAGTAACAAATCCCGTACAAAGCTTGACACCACGGGAGATAGAGGTTTTAGGAATGCTTGGATCGGGGTTGGGAAATAAAGCGATCGCGAAACACCTGCATATTTCTGAGCATACCGTCAAATTTCATCTCTCATCCATTTTTCAAAAGCTCACTGTCTCCAGCCGCACTGAGGCTGTTGCTGTGGGTGTGCGACTGGGTTTGATTATGCTTTAATCTTTAGACTTCTTGGCATTGTGGGGAAAAGGGTAAGGGGTGAATGGCACTAAGAAAAGGTGAAACGTCGTCAGGGCAGGGTGTTGGGGATAGGGTGTAGGCTGAGTGTGTTTCAGACAATTGAATGCGAGTACGTCAAAAAGTTCAACATCTTTCTAATTCCCTACACCCGAACCTGCAACCCCACACCCTTTCATCCAGTAATACCAGAGATTTACGCTTATCAAGCGTGCCATTCGGTAAGGGGTAAAGGGTAATGGCACTAAGAAAAGATACAGCCCTTGCTCTGACTGGTATGACTGGTTCCCTGCCTCTAGGCAGGGAACCCATTCTGGCAGGCTCCGCTTCCAGTAGCTTGACAAGAGGCAGAGCCTCTTTTAAATCCATTCCCAGCCTCCAGGCTGGGAACAAGAGGACACAAGCCTTTGGGCTTTTTTAGTGCCATTCGGGTAAAGGTGTGGAATTTTCCCAAACCCAGTAACCTTTCCCCAACATCTTGTAAAAATAACTTTTGCAAGATATCTATTTAGGACTTACGCACACTTTACGAATTCTTGGCGTCTTGGCGTCTTGGCGGTTCGACAAATTAAGCTTTTGGGCGATTTTTGCGTAAGTCCTACTATTAAAAATATGAGATCGTTATCAATACATAATTCAGTTGGGTATTCTGACCGAAAAGCCGATAGCGCAGCGTCTATACAGTTCAGAATGAGCAACAAAACCCAGATGTAGAGACGCGATTTATCGCGTCTTGAAAGAATAATAAGCTTTAACGCAAACGTATATTTCCAAATGTTGAGCTTTATTTAGCCTTAGAGAAATTTTGGGCTGGCTGGGAATGCTAAAGAAAGCACTTGATTGTCCTTTTATTTGACAGTTGTGGATAACGTTCATTAGCATCATACCCAGTTCATCGTACTACTTAGGCTTAGAAAAATGATACCTGTCCTTCCCGGTTACAACTTTATTGAAGCTCTGCATGAAGGTGTGAATACCGTTATTTATCGAGCTTCCAAGCAGTCAGATCGAAGTCTTGCGATCGTTAAAGCCCTGAAAGCTGAGTATCCCAGCCTCGAAGAACTAACCCGACTCAGACATGAATATAAAATATCGCAGACATTGGTAGATATAGAAGGAATTGTCAAGTCCCTAGCTTTAGAAAATCATCATAACGGTCTAGCCCTAATTTTGGCAGACTTTGGTGCAGAATCTCTGAAAAAGTATATTAGCGATCGCCAATTATCATTAACAGAATTTCTCACAATAGCCATTCAGCTAGCATCCACTCTCACTCAACTGCATCAAGCCAAGATTATTCATAAAGATATTAAACCTGACAATATAGTTATTAACGCAAAAACCGGACAAGTTAAAATTATCGACTTCAGTATTGCATCGCGGTTAGAAAAAGAAAATCAAAGTATCAGCAATCCCAATTTATTAGAAGGCACTCTCGCCTATATGTCACCGGAGCAAACCGGACGAATGAATCGGTCAATTGATTACCGTACCGACTTCTATTCTTTAGGCGTTACTTTTTATGAAATGCTGACAGGTGCGCTGCCCTTTAATGCCGCTGACTCTCTAGAATTTGTTCATTGTCATATTGCCAAAACACCAATAGCGCCTCAAGAGTTCAATCCCAAAATTCCTTCAGCGGTTTCTGACATTGTAATGAAATTGTTAGCGAAAACTGCTGAAGATAGATATCAAAGCTCTCTCGGGCTAAAAGCCGATTTAGAAACCTGTCTGACTCAGTTACAGACGGATGGCGAGATTTCCCATTTTATTGTCGGTCAACTAGATTCATACAGCCAATTTTCCATCCCGCAAAAACTCTACGGACGGGAAATAGAAGTTGCTACTTTGTTAGAAGCATTCGATCGCGTCAGTTCTGGTAGTACAGAAATGATGCTAGTTTCTGGTTACTCAGGCATCGGTAAATCGTGCTTAGTTTACGAAGTTCACAAACCGATTGTGCGCCAGCGGGGTTATTTTATCTCCGGTAAATTTGACCAGTTCAAACGGAATATTCCTTTTGCTTCTCTAATTCAAGCATTTCAAGATTTGATGCGGCAATTGCTAACAGAAACCGATGACCAAATAGCCGTTTGGAAATCAAAATTAATAGATGCCCTTGGCTCCAACGCTCAAGTGATTATAGACGTTATTCCCGAATTAGAACGGATTATTAGCCCGCAGCTAGCAGTTCCTCAATTAGGGTCGTCAGAATCACAAAACCGATTTAATCGGGTGTTTCAACAATTCATTCATGTATTTAGTCAACCCGAACATCCGCTAGTTTTGTTTCTCGATGACTTGCAGTGGGCGGATTCAGCTTCCCTCAAGCTTATCCAGTTAATTATGACCGATCCAGATAGCCAATATCTATTACTAATTGGTGCATATCGAGATAACGAGGTAAATGCCACTCATCCTTTGATTCAGACCTTGGAGGAGATTCAACAAACTGGTGCGATCGTAAATAACATTATCCTCCAGCTTTTGGATATCGCTCATGTCAATCAGTTAGTAGCCGATACTCTTCGTAGTGAACTTTTAAAGGTAAAGCCGTTAGCTGAGTTAGTTTTTACAAAAACCCAAGGCAACCCCTTTTTCTTAACTCAGTTACTCAAATCTCTTTATCAAGATAACTTATTATACTTTGATTTTGAACGCGGTTTTTGGCAATGGAATATTGAATTTATTCAGGGAGTTAATATAACTGATAATGTTGTTGAATTGATGGTCAGTCAAATTCAAAAGCTATCTGAAAAAACACAGAATGTATTAAAGTTTGCCGCCTGCATTGGAGACAAATTTACTTTAGATATGTTGGCGATGATTAATAAAACATCTCAGTCAGAAACAGCAGCCGATTTGTGGGAAGCTCTGCAATCAGGTTTGGTTCTACCCCTCAACAATTCCTACAAAACACCGCTCGTTTTCGACTCAGAAGAAATGGAGACTGAGAACAGGCGATCGCCCATTAATCATCACCCATCACCCATTACCTATAAGTTCTTACACGACCGGGTACAGCAAGCGTCTTATTCTCTCATTCCAGATGACCAGAAAAAACAGACTCATCTAAAAATTGGTGAATTGCTACTAATACATACCTCAGAAACGGACATTGAAGAAAACATTTTTGAAATTGTCAACCAACTGAATGTTGGTGCTGAATTCATCACCCAACAGCCTCAAAAAGATAGACTGGCTCAACTCAATCTTATAGCTGGACAGAAAGCAAAAGCAGCAACAGCGTATGAATCATCTGTTAAATATTTAAATGTAGGTTTGGAACTACTTGCAGCAGATAGTTGGCAGTGTCAGTATGACATGACACTCAACCTCTATGTAGAAACAGCAGCAGTAGAATTCCTCAACACTAATTTCGAGCGAGCAGAAATACTTTCTAATGTAGTTTTATCCCAGGCAAAAACCCTACTCGATCGAGTCCAGGTGTATGAGACAAAAATGCAGTTTTATATTGCTAAAAACCAAATGCAAGCTGCGTTAAATACCGGATTACAAGTGCTAAAAATGCTAGGGTTGCCTTTATCGGAAACCCCTCCGACGAGACTGACTAGATTGAATTTAGGAGGAAAACGAATTGAGGATTTAACAGAATTGCCAGAAATGACTGATGTTTATAAATTAGCCGCACTGCGAGTCTTAATCAACCTGATTCCTCCGGTTTATATTGCAGCTCCCGAACTTTATCCCCAGGTCGTTTTTAAAATGACCAATCTCTGTCTCAAATATGGGAACTCTCCTATGTCATCTTATACGTATGTACTTTATGGAATGTTCCTATGTGGCGTTTTTGAAGATATAGATTCTGGCTATCAATTTGGTCAGCTAGGCTTAAAGCTGTTGAATCAATTCAATGCTAAGGAAATGACGGCGAAAATCTATGAAACATTTAATTATTTTATCAGGCATTGGAAAGAACCAGCTATTAATACTATAGAACCGTTAATTGAGGGTGTACAAAAAGGGCTGGAAACAGGAGATTTAGAGTATGCTTCTTACTCGGCTTGTTTTTATTGTACGCATTTGTTTTTTATCGGTGAAAATCTAGAAATAGCTCTCCAGAAACAAGCGCATTATATTGCTTTGATGCAAAGAACGAAACAAGAGTTTCAAATTATTTATGCTAAGATAGTTCGACAGACAGGCTTGAATTTAATTAAAAAAACATCGGAACCATATCGATTAATTGGCGAAAGTTTTGATGAAAATAAAATGTTGCCAATTCTGATAAATAGCAATAATTATATGGCTATTTATCCGATCTATGTTTCTAAACTGATTCTGGGTTATTTATTTAAAAATTACGATCGCGCTGCTGAGGATGCCTTGCTGGCAGAAAAATACGAACAAGGTGGACGAGGGTTGATGTACAGAGCCGAACATAAGTTCTACTCCTCTCTGACTCTCCTAGCTTTGTATCCCAGCGCATCACAAAGCGATCGCCAACAATATTTCAGTCAAGTAGCAGCGCAGCAGAAAAAAATGAAGCAATGGGCGTTGCATTCTCCTGCGAACTATCAGCATAAATACGATCTAGTGGAAGCAGAAAAGGCGCGAATATTGCAACAAGATGCCAAAGCGATCGCATTTTACGATCGAGCCATAACTGGAGCCAGAGAACATGGATATATTCAAGAAGAAGCCCTAGCCTCGGAACTAGCAGCAGAGTTCTATTTTGCTTGTGGTAGAGAGAAAGTTGCTAATACCTATCTCAGCGATGCCTACTATGGATATGGTTGCTGGGGAGCCAAGGCAAAAGTTAAAGACTTGGAAAAAAGATATCCTCAACTATTTCGGATATCAAAGCGAGAAAGCGTCAGTACGAACGTAACTCGGATAATTAACTCTACGAGTGAAAATGCTTCAGACTCGCTGGATTTAGCCACAGTTATGAAAGCATCTCAAGCTCTTTCTGGAGAAATAGTTTTGAGCAATTTGCTAACTAAATTAATGACAATTGTGCTAGAAAATGCTGGCGCTCAAACAGGCTACTTAATTTTAGAAAAATCAGGAGACTTGTTAATAGAAGCATCAGGAGCAGTAGACAAAAACGATATAACTGTGCTACAAGGAATTCCAGTATCAACCAGTCAACAGTTACCAATTTCACTGATTAACTATGTAGCCCGAACTAAAGAAAATGTTGTCCTCAGCAATGCAACTCGTGAAGGAACATTTACCACAGATAGATACATCGTCACCCATAAACCTAAATCGGTTTTATGTACACCGCTCATCCATCAAGGAAAACTTAGTGGCATTCTTTATTTAGAAAATAATTTGACTATTGACGCATTTACATCAGATCGCTTAGAAGTATTACAACTGTTATCTTCTCAAGCGGCGATTTCCATTGAAAATGCTCGTCTTTATAAAGATTTAAAATTAGCCAACACTAACTTAGAAGCTAAAGTGCAAGAGCGAACTTTAGAGTTACAGGAAAAAAATGTGCATCTGCAAAAAGCAGAAGAAATCGCCCAATCAGCCAACCGCGCTAAAAGTGATTTTCTTGCCAACATGAGCCATGAACTGAGAACACCACTTAATGGCATTTTGGGTTATGCCCAAATCCTCAAGCGTGAAAAAAGTTTAACTAACTCACAAAAAGATGGTGTGAATATTATTCATCAGTGTGGCGACCACCTTTTGAACCTGATCAATGACATTTTAGACCTCTCTAAAATTGAAGCGAGAAAAATGGAACTCCACCTAACAGATTTTCATTTTCCAGAATTTCTCGAAGGCATTGCCGAAATCTGCCGTATCCGCGCCGAACAAAAAGGTATTTGCTTAATTTTTGAAGAGATTACTCAACTTCCTATAGGTGTCAAGGCTGATGAAAAACGGTTGCGACAAGCTTTGATTAACTTACTGGGTAATGCCGTTAAGTTTACTGAAACTGGAGGCGTGGCTTTCAAAGTCGGCTATCAGGAAGGTAGAATTCGGTTCCAGGTGGAAGATACAGGAATTGGCATGGCACCAGAGCAATTAGAAGAGATATTTTTGCCATTCCAGCAGGTAGGAGATCGCGATCGCAAAGCAGAAGGAACGGGATTGGGACTGGCAATTACCCGTCAATTAGTTCAGATGATGGGTGGGGAAATCCAGGTGAAGAGTACTTTAGGGAAAGGGAGCGTTTTCTTCTTTGATTTAGATTTACCTGAAGTTTCTCAATACGCTGATGTTGTCAAAAAAGAGCAACGAAATATCCAAAGTTTTAAAGGCGATAAGCGGAAAGTTATCGTGGCAGATGATAGAGCAGAAAATCGTGCAATTTTGGTTAAGATGCTATCGCCTTTAGGATTTGAAATTGTGGAAGCAATCGATGGCCAGGATTGTCTCAATAAGGCATCTGAATCGAATCCCGATTGTATCTTAATGGATTTGTTGATGCCTCAAATGAATGGCTTTGAAACTACTCGTCGCATTCGGCGATCGCCTGAACTAAAGGATGCGATCGTAATTGGCACTTCTGCCAGCGTTTTTGATTTCGATCTCAACAAAAGTAAGGAAGCGGGTTGCAATGATTTTCTACCTAAGCCCATCCGCATAACAGAGCTTTTAGAAAAGTTACAGTATCACTTAAAACTGGAATGGATTTATGAAGATGGTGAAACTCAAGTATCAAAAGGTAATCAAGAAGAAAATTCTCAGCAATCATTGGTAGCTCCCTCCGCAGAGGAAATAGCCACTCTATTGAATTTAGCAATGAAAGGCGATCTCAAAGGTATTGTAGAGCAAGTCGATCGCTTGGAAAAATTGGATGTTAAATATGCACCTTTTTCTCTAGAGTTGCGTCAATTAGCAAAAGGTTTTCAAGTTAAAAAAATCCGTGAGATTTTAAAAAATATAGGAGTAAATTAATGAGTATTACAAACATTGAAAATGGCATTATCTTAATCGTTGATGACAACCCGACAAATTTAGGAGTGTTATTTGATTTCTTGGCTGATTCTGGCTTCCAAGTTCTAGTAGCGCAAGATGGCGAGGATGCAATTGAACAGGTCGAATATGCTCTCCCCGATCTAATTTTGTTAGATGTACTCATGCCTGGTATGGATGGGTTTGAAACTTGCCAGCATTTGAAAGCTCAAGAATCAACTAAAGACATCCCCGTAATCTTTATGACGGCGCTTTCTGAGACAGTGGATAAGGTCAGAGGGTTGAATCTTGGAGCGGTGGATTACATCACTAAGCCGCTTCAACATGAAGAAGTTTTAGCCCGTGTCAAAATCCATTTAAGCATCCGAAACCTGACTAAGAAACTGCAAGAACAAAATGTGCATCTGGCACAGGAGATTCAAGAACGAACTAAAGCAGAGAACGCCCTCTTAAAACTGACATCTGAGTTAGAAGAACGCGTGGAAGAAAGGACGGCTGCACTTTTTCAATCTAATCAGCTGTTGCAACAGGAAATCCAAGAGCGTATTTGTACAGAGCAAGCATTACAAGAATCAGAAGCACGCTATCGAGAACAAGCCAATCGGCTAGAACTTGCCTTTCGCGAACTTCAAGAAACTCAAAGCCAACTGGTTCATAGTGAAAAAATGTCCAGTCTGGGACAATTGGTGGCGGGTGTCGCCCATGAAATTAACAATCCCGTCAACTTTATCTATGGAAATCTGACTCACGCCTATGAATATACCCAAGGCTTGCTCGACCTCTTGAACCTCTATGCTAAGTACACTCCCTCACCGCTACCTGAAATTCAACAACTTACTGAGGCGATAGATTTAGAATTTCTGAGTGAAGACCTACCTAAATTGCTGAGTTCGATGAAGGTTGGGGCTGACCGCATCCGCGAGATTATTCAGTCGTTACGGATTTTTTCTCGCGTGGATGAAGCCCAAATGAAGCTGGTGGATATTCACGCTGGGCTAGATAGCACGCTGCTGATTTTGCACAATCGCTTTAAAGGCAGCTCTAACCAACTAGGAATTCAACTCGTTAAAGAGTATGGCGACCTACCGCTTGTGGAGTGTTATGCAGGACAACTCAACCAAGTGTTTATGAATCTATTGGCGAATGCAATTGATGCTTTGGAGGAGTATGACAAACAGCGATCGCCCCAGGAAATTTACTTGTGCCGCAGCACGATTCGGATTCGCACCGAAGTAACTGACAATAATTTTGTGACTATTAGGATTGGCGATACTGGCCCCGGTATGACAGAAGAAGTACGCGAACGTCTATTTGACCCCTTCTTTACAACAAAACCCGTGGGTAGAGGCACGGGTTTAGGCTTGTCGATTAGCCAGGAAATTATTGTCTCTAAACATGGTGGTCAGATAACGTGTATCTCTGCACCTGGTCAGGGAACAGAGTTTATGATTAAAATTCCGATGCGATCGCACCCTTTAGAATTGACTTTGGCTGCACCGTCCTATTTTGCCTAAACCAAAAACTTTTGAAAACGAGTCTAATCAAATGATGACATACAGCCTCCAATCAAGTCATGGTGTATGTATCACATTTGAGCGATCGCTTGTATGAACATTTTAATGCTATCTTCCACCTTTCCCTACCCACCAACGCGCGGAGGAACCCAAGTCAGGACATTTAATTTACTCAAGTATTTGAGTCAACGACATACCATTACCCTCGCGACTCAACGCGAGGGCGATGTTACAGACGCAGAAGTAGCAGGGTTACGCGATTGTGTAGATCGTCTAGCTATTTTTGAACGCCCACCAGATTCTCGAAATACCGGAATACTGAAGAAAATACAGCGATTTGGGAGATTTTTGCAGCAGGGAACACCCCCAAGTGTACTTAACCGCTACTCAGTTGAGATGCAAACATGGGTTGATAACTGGGTGGAAGCGGGAAAATGCGATGTAATTACCTGCGAACATAGCGTCAATGAAATTTATGTGCAGCCACATTTTCAGAAACAGCTAAAAACTATTGTTAATGTTCATAGTTCCGTTTACGCTACCTGTCGGAACCAACTAGCAACAGGCATTTCAGAAAATTCACTCAGAGACAAAATTAATCTCCCACTTTTGCGGCGTTATGAGCAAAACTACTGCGCTAAATTTTCGGCAATTGTGGCGACAACAGCAGAAGATAAAATTCAACTACAAGAATTCAACCCCAATAGTGAAATTGCAGTTATTCCCAATGGTGTAGATTTAGTTTCTTTCCCTAACCGTACCACCGATCCAGGAGGACATCGCTTAATTTTTATTGGGGCAATGGATAACTTAGCAAATATTGATGCTGTCTGCTTTTTCAGCAACGAAGTCTTGCCAGAAATCCAAAAATTCTATCCCAATACAACTTTCGATATTGTCGGTTCTCATCCCGTAGCAGAAGTTTTGGCACTTGATAAAAAACCAGGAATTAATGTGCTGGGGCGTGTACCTTCGATGGCAGAATATTTACATCAAGCCACCATCTGCGTTGTACCGATGCGGACTGGGTTTGGGATTAAAAATAAAACTTTAGAAGCAATGGCAGCTGGTATACCTGTAGTAGCCAGCGATCGCGGCTTAGAGGGTTTAGCTGTAGATGCTGCAAGTCATCCATTACGGGCATTACGAGCTAATAAACCCGCAGAGTACGTCACCGCGATTAGTCAACTATTCGATCGTCCACATCTGCGTTCAGAATTGTCTCACAACGGCAGACAACTGGTAGAAACAGAATTCACTTGGGATATTGCTGGTAAAAGCTATGAACAAGTTTGTCTTGCGAGAAGTAATACTAATCTGTAATTTGTAATGACCGAACAATTTGAGATTTTAGATTTTGGATTAAAATGAAAAGCCGCAACTTGGGTTAATAACTAGCTACCCTCGACTAAGACTTTCGTCATAACCCTATATCAGCTATCGCACCACAGTAACTGGTGTTCCCATATTAACCTGATAGAATAATTCTCTAACATCGTTGTTGTACATCCGAATACAACCGTGTGAGGCAGCCTTACCTACTGAATCAGGATTAGGGGTACCGTGAAAGCCAACCCAATTTTTACCGTTTGTCCAAAATCCAATCCAATATTTGCCAAGTGGGTTTTCAGGGTCTCCTCCTGGGATAGCTTTACCTGTAAAAGGGTTTATCCAAGTAGGGTTCTCTAACATTGTACGCACTCGGAAATTACCAATTGGGGTTTCCCAGTCTTGGCGACCTACTGCTATTGGATAACTTTTAATTCGGTTTTTTCCTCGATATAGGGTTACTCGACGGTTGCGAAGGCTGATCTCTAGGTGAAGAGGTTGAATAATTAAATTATTATTAATATTACCATTAGCCGCTTGAGAGACTAAATTTTTAGTTGAAGTATAAGAAGGAACTCTTAGTTCAGAAGCTAACGACATAGCCGGATTAAAATTTAATCCAGATGCACAAATAAAAATAACTAACTTATCTAATTGCTTGAACATTTTCAAATTCTAAATTTTGTCTATCAATATTTTAGTACCAAGTTAATTATCAATTATTTAATTTTTGAGCTTATTATACTCTGTAGCTATTTGAGGAATCATTCTGATGAACAGAATAGTCAAAGCATTAGATATGTAATTTTGTGAGGAAAGTAAAATAAAATTGTCAAAAGTAGTTGCAGTAGAAATTGAATCAATTGATAGGAAATCTCATCTTTTCTACTGCATTTACTGTTGATAACAGTCATGATTTGAAATCATCTAAGTAGAGGAAGCAAGCTTAACAAGCTCTCTAGCCCATATCGTATAGGGCTAAGAAATTACCAGAGCGCTCTGACACCTCCACCAGTGTTTTGTCCACCTGTAGTGTTGTTACCTCCTGTATTGTCCTGCGTTCCGGTAGTGCCATTATTTGGATATTGCTGCGTTCCGGTAGTACCATTATTTGTTCCACTAGTGCCATTATTTGGATACTGCTGTGTTCCAGTACCATTATTTATTCCACTAGTGCCATTATTTGGGTACTGCTGTGTTCCACTAGTACCAGTTCCACTAGTGCCATTAGTGCCATTATTTGGGTACTGCTGTGTTCCATTAGTACCATTATTTATTCCACTAGTACCACTTCCACTAGTGCCATTATTTGGATACTGCTGCGTTCCGGTGGTAGAATCACCTCCTGTAGATTGCCCTGCTTGAGAGTACAATCTATCACCTATGAGGACTTGACTAGTTTCCAAATTTCTAGAAATGGATTGGGGCAGAGCGTATACTGGAAGACTTATTAAAGCACCAGTACTAGCAACTCCCACGAGGCTAGCAAGCATTTTGAGCAAATTTTTACTGTGGTTTAAGTTCATTGGTATCTCCTGAGCCTGAGTTTGAAGTTAAATGGTTCTTATGCTACTAAGCTATTTGTTGAAATATAGAAAAATTTTCTATTTCTCAACTCCAAGCAAGGATCTAAATCAAAAGTATTGAGCCGAAAAGTTGTTATTTAATTAATAAGTTAGCTGAATTAATTTTCTTACCCTTCTGCCTAAAGTATGGTCTGGTGTTAAATTAATTTGTGATGTTTTAGACAGTGTTTGTTTAGTTAGTTTTTAAGCAATCTATTTCTTTAGATATATGTTTTATATACTTGTTTGTTTATTAAAAAAATAATGTTTCAAATTTTATATAGCAATCCTAAATGAGTCGTGAAAAATATAGATAAGGAAGCGAACCGCCAAGAACGCCAAGGACGCAAAAGGAAGAAAAAAGAAAGAGATATATAATTTTCACAAATGATTTAGGATTGCTATATAGCGTTTCTTAATATAGTGAGGCTTAACCTCTCTCTTTGGTAAAGCTATCCATTACCCGGACTTTTCTAAGATTTGCAAGAGGGATTAATGCCTTCTTAGGAAAGGAATAAGACGATTTTATAACCAGATGCTCAATCCACTTGATTAGCAGTGTAAATGCATCTAAATATTGACAAGTCTGGATAAGAGTTGAATTCACCAAAACCCTGTTCAGATATGACTCACGGTTATGTATCCAATTGATGAGTTTTTTATTTTTACTAAAGAGTTATAGATTTTAAAATAAGCTAATTCATCTTTTTAGAGAAGATCGGATTTGTTTTGTTTATAATCTCATCAAGTTTTACAGTTATCGAAAAAGGCAGAGGGCAAAAGGAATACTGTCTTCTGCCCTCTGCCTCCTGCCTTCTTCAATTAGATAACTTGAGAATCCTTTTTATTTTTTATTTGTAAATAAAATGCCTTTGCCCTGCCACTAACTCTAGATAAATTGTTATTGTTGTTTATTGTCTTTTTAGGGCAAATGTGCAGAGACGTTGCAATACAACGCCTCTACATCAGCCGTGCAAATTATCTTATCTAAATCGTATTGGTTTTTAGTTAGCTTGTGAATAAGCACCTCAATTATTTTCAAACTTAGTCGAACAACCTAACACAAGTAATTTCTTATGCTTACGCTTATTCTTATTCTTGAGAGTAGTCAAATAATTATCAACGTAGCGAAAAGCAGCTGCACCGTCGTAATCAGCAATGGCTATGGCTTGCAAGAAAACCTTTGAGGGAATTTCAAACCCTAAAAATTTTTCTGTTAAGATTAATAAATCTTCATCTGTGGCAGGGAAGGTAGTTTCTTCTGTATCTTCTGAATCAGAAAATATATCATCAATTAATGCTTTATACACTTTGTACCTCCCCAAAAGCATAAGATGCAAAGCCTGTAATAAAGTTTAGCTGCTGATCGCGAGTTTGTAAGTTAACTGGGAGTTCAGTACCAGCACATCCGATTTCCCGTAAAATCTCTAAACAATAAGCACCGAGTTGAGTGTATGGAGCTTGCTCCAATTCTTGAGCTACTTCTAGAGCCATCTCCAGATTGACTTGGATAACCGTCTTTACAGGGTTGGTCATAAATCCGCCCTAATAAACTGGATGCTCTAAGTTTTGATCGCAAACACAAATAGCGTAACGGTGTTTTTGCGGAATTTATGAAGAGGGGAAATTAAAGTATCAGCGCATTTGCGGTAATGTACCCAAAGTTATGCAAACTAGTCCCAGAGTAGGCAATTTCTATCTAAGTGCGATAGCCTGCCATTATACGTATAAATATCTACAAATATTCCCATATTATTGCCAATATACTTACTTTTGGCGGGGTAAGCCACAAAGCCCACCCCACAATATTGGATAATTTATTTGTTATCAATCCCTGATATCTTGTTTTGCACAGCATAACAAGAGAGGCAAGAGGCACTGTTTCGACTTCTGCCTCCTTCCTTCTTTAGGCTTTGACCTTAGCTTTAGACCAGACACCATTTTCATCTTCTTCATATTGTTGATGAACAGTCTCCCAAGCAGCTTGTTCGGCTGTGAACTCGTCACTTTTTTCATTAAGTACAGCATTATATCGTTCAATGAATGTACTCTGGGCTTCATCAGAAAGATGAGCGCGAACTTCAGGAGACAAGTCTGCTGGACTGTTACACTGTCCAGAACAAGAACGAGCTAGAGTTTTCTCAATCGTGTTAATTTCTTCGCCACCAGCACTTTCGAGCAGCAATTGAAATTCGCCAGTGCGATCGCTCGGAACTTCTGCCATCACGAAAAATTCGCCAGCTTGTAAGCGAGTTTGGTAGATAGCCGCTTTATCTTCTGGCATTCCCAAAGTAGTCAGAACCGATACTAGACCTGCACCTGCACTACCTGCGATCGCTCCACTAGCAGCCCCCAACAGCACTGCACTAATAGGCCCTGCTGACACAATTGGCCCGACAAAGGGAATAAACAATAAGCCTACACCCGTAAGCAAGCTGAGAAAGGAACCAAACAAAGAACCAAAAACTGCTCCTGTTCTCAAACCTCCCACTATCACATCTTTTTTACTAATAAAGCCAGCAATTCTCGTTTCCGACTGGAAATTTCTGCCCATGACCGAAATATGATCTCTAGGCACACCCCTGTCTAATAAACGTCGAATCACATCATCAATTTGCTTCTGCTCTTTGAATACAGCAGAAATAGTACGTTCTGCTTTGTATACTTCTGACACTTAAAAACTCCTTGTATTATGTTGTTTTGGCAATGATGATGACCAATCAATTTTATTTATATTAGACTTCTTGCAGAAGTGGGGGAAAGGGGAAGGGTTAAAGGGAAAAGGGATGGAATTTCCCCTTTACCTTTAACCTTTAACCTTTCCCCAACCGGAAAGCAAAAGTTACTTTTGCAAGATGTCTATTGTTTAGATTGACTACACCGATAAGGATGAGCCACTGCGCTAGATGGATTCCCCAGCATAAAGGAGCTAGCCGCGTAGGCGGAATTTCCGACTTGAGCGGACTGGCGTTAAGTGGGATTGGCGCATGAACCAATTTTCAATTCCAAAATTCGCAAGGTGAATGAGTAGATCCAGGCAGATTAGGCAATTTTCGTTAATAAATCTACCGCTGCCGTTGGTTGTCGACTTCGCTCAACCAACTAAAAAATCGAGAGTTGAGCGAAGTCGAAACTCGTCAACCTGGGTAGATTCTTTGTTAGAAATCACCTTAATTCTTTCACATCAATAGAGGGAGGAATCGATCGTCCCTCAACTGATTTCACATGCAGCCTTGCTTAACTCAGATGTTATGAGCTATACACCTACGGGAGTCTTAGTCCCTGCTGTTGGCTGTCTGCCATCTGCATCTATTGCCTCGCCTTCAATAAATGAACGCAGCATCCAAGCTATTTCTTCATGCTGTTCGAGTAGTCCAGTCAAAAAGTCGGCAGTTCCTTGATCGTGGAACTTTTCACCAGACTGATCTACATGGTCTCTCAAATTACGAATAACCTGCTCGTGATCGTCCACTAAATTAGCTACCATCCCTGTTGCTGTGGGCACATTACCAGCATGTTCTTTGAGGGTAGCAAGCTTGAGAAATCCCTCTAATGTACCAACTGGATAACCGCCCAAAGCACGAACCCGCTCTGCCAAAGCATCAATATTTAGAGTCAGCTTTTCGTAGTGTTCTTCCCAAAGCTGGTGCAAAGAGCGGAACTGAGGGCCAACGACATCCCAGTGATACTTTTTGGTTTTCACCAGCAGTAAATAGGCATCTGCTAAATCTTGATTTAACAGATTAATTACACCTTGACGCTGTTCGTCTGTCAAACCAATGTTTATCGCACGCATTATTTTCCATCCCTAAGCAAACTTATTTATTAACTTGCCAAATTTTCCCCATAATCCACATCGACCAAAGGAAACATTATGAGTTTAGATTAATCATCACATTCCATAGCTATACTTACACCTTAATAGGGATGAACATATTTTTATGTTTAATTTCAGTTGCGATCGCCACATTAAAAAGTAGTAATGGGTCACTGCTTTCATGCAATCACCCATTACTACCAAAAAATTACCAAGGTATTAACTCTGTTACTTACCTGTAACTTTTTCTAAGAAACTCTTTGCTTTTTCTTCTACAGAGGTAGCACCCTGTGAATTTTCTGGACGCTTCTGCTTGTCAATATCAGCGGCTCCTTGAACCTCGTTGAGTCCTTCGTTAGTCTCCTTTTGAGTCTCTTTCAATCCTTCTGGTGGTTCTTTAGCGGCTTCGTCAGTTTTGCGCTGAATATCAAGCAGTTGTGTAGTACCTTCAGTGGGATGACTTTGGTAGCTATCGATTGCAAAAGCAGGAAATGCATTAGAGAATAATACTAGAGCACAAGTAAAAGCTACTACTAGAAAACGTACTGGACGGAAAATAGATAAAACAGAAGTAATCATCTTCATTTGAAATCCTCAATAACAGCTTTAACAACGCAGAACTTTCAGTGAAAGAGCGAAGCATATACCTTTACTTAGCAATTTTAAGCAATAATAAAACTGGCAAGCTCCGCTTCAATTTAGAAGTTCTTCAAAAACGAACCTGACGAAGAGATTTTGTATTTCTGCATCGGATTAGTAAGGGATAATAAGCAAATACCACCTTAATTCTTTAGCAAAATCATTAGATTTCATAATTGAAATCCTTCATTTCAGTTCCCTGTTTACACTTTTACTTTGAAAAAGCTAGGGTATGCATCAATCTCTAGAATGAAGTTTACTGCATCTTTAGTTATAATAAAATCAGTCTCTAGGTATATCGACTTAATCTAGTTTTTTCAAGCTAATGGCTATACTATTTATGTTCAGTTAGCTGGACTTTATCAAATTAAAGGAATTGAAGTAATATGCACCTTAGAGGACATTTGTAAAGTATCAATTTATTATATAAAGACTCTCCTTAATTACCTTTAATAAATAAAAGGAGAAAAATAAATCTTTTTTTTAAATTTGATAAGTCTGCCTTATAACCTCTTCTATTGAATTTACTTGATGAAACATTTCTATTAATTCATGGGATCTTGTTTTTCCATTTCCCAGCAGCACTTTTAAGGGCGTTAAATAACGAACATCTGGGTCATCTCCTAAAGCAAGTTCGGCTGCTTGCAAGACTTTTGTCGCATTTTCCAAAATATCTTCGTTTTCAAACGCTTCTTTTGCAGAAAGTTGGTGTAACGCTGCATCGGGTACAGTTGCTCTACCCGGTAAGGTTTCATCTAACACCAAACCTTTTAATAATATCAGCAAAGCCGCATAGATTAAAAAATTATCACAACTATCACAAGCCTTAAATTCAATGCGTCCCACTTCCGCCGGAATGCGGGCAATTTTTGTTAAGGCAGGTATGCTATTAATCAGTTGTTCTTCTTTTTGAACAAAAACCAGAGTAGCTGGTCTTTTGCCAGTTCTGATAAATGTTCGTACCGATAGCCCATCCCATAAGCCTCCATTATAAAAGGGAGAGCTATAACTAAAAGGAACGATATAGGGACTGTAATAAGTGAACTTTCTACCAATATCGATCGCATCTTCAGTTGAAAAATCTGCTACTGAAATATTTAAATCTGGCCCATAAGATACCATGTGAATATTAGCAGTTTGTTCGTCAGGATAAGCTTCTAGCTGTTTGATTTCATAATTGTTTAATGGGGGTTGAGGCTCAAAAGCTGGATTGTAGGGATTGAAACTAACCAAAACTGGTGATAAGCCAAAGTCAGCCGCAACCTTACGTAGTAAGTCAAAACTTTCTGATAATTCAGCAACAGCGCCTTGGATATTAGAATGAATAGTTGTTCTAATTTCAATACCTTTAACATGACAGTCTATGACTTCATCAGAATCCGCAAATCTTTCAAATCCCTCAATGTACCATCTTTTCATCTTAATACCCGCATCGCCAACGCGGAGTTGAGGATAGTCACTGGGGTATGTAGGTAGCCTTGCAATAATTTGATTGAAATCAGCAAATTTTGTGTGGGAAAAATCAGCAAATTTTCCCTCATTGTTCAAGAACGCGACTTCATGTTCAATGCCAAAGAAAAACATTCTATACCTTAATTTTTTAGAGTTAACCTAATTTCACTAATGCCAAGCGATCGCAATCCCATAGAGAAGCAAGTAACATCAGTAAACGATTTATTAGAGAAAAGCGTCGGCGATATTTAGCTGGCAGGTTCGCATAGTGAGAAAACTCGCTCGCTCTGTAGCGCAAATTACAGTCTTGAACCTTATGAATATTTGAGATACTCCGAGCAAATTCAGTTTAAATATAAAAATTCTCAATAACGGTACAAATGAATTTTACCTTAAGACCGACTATTGGGATTTGAAAACTTCTCTGATTTATTTTTCTGTGCTGCTTCCACTATCTTCATAGTCACTGGTTAGGGTAGCGTAGTAGTGACTGAGGAAAGCTTGAGACGTGAGTTTATGACAAGTACCGTTCAATCCCCCTACAGCAGCGAACAGATTGCCGCTTGGTTGCGTGGACTGCTTACTATTGCTTGGGCTGATGGTAATTTTGACGATCAAGAACAGGAATTAATTGCCAGCATCACCGAAAATGAATTAGCTCCTAAGATTAAATTTGACTCACTAGAGGTAATTACGCCAGAGGAATTAGCCGCAGCGTTGGGTAAAGGTACACCAGCAGCAGAAAATTTCTTAAGGACAGCGATAATGGTAGCGATCGCAGATGGTACTTATTCTCCCAGCGAAGATGAGGTTCTGCAACAGTTCTGTCAAGCCTTGGAGCAGCCAGAGAAGTTACTCGAAGCCCTTCGTCACACTCTGGAACACCCACAGCAAATTACCCCCACTATCGCCAGCACTGGGCTGACAAAGCGTCAAATTAATGCCCTACACCCCCTGCAAGACTGGCTCGATGGGCTAGATATCCAAGACCCAAGAGTAGCCCGCTTTTTGTGTAAAATGATTCCCGCCCAGTGTCCCTTTGAACGAGATGTCACCCTATTTGGACGCAAGATTGTGCATATCCCACCGATGTGTAAAATTAACCCGTTATATGAGCAACTGGTAGGCTTACGTTTTCGTGCCCTCTCCTATTTAGCAGATAAATGCGGGGAAGATGTTTCACCATATATTTGAGTAGGGAGTAGGGGAGCATTCGGTCACTTCGGCTACGCTCAGTGACCGAATGCCCCTCTGCCCCTCTGCCCCTCTGCCCCTCTGCCCCTCTTCCCCTCTGCCCCTCTTCCCAATGCCCAATAAATAGTTCTGTAGTTGAGTGAAAAATCTAACTCTGCTTTTGGGAATACTTGATTTATTCACCTGACTAATCTAGAACTCAGGCATTATCAATATGAAATGGATGAAACCATCTTTATATTTTGTACCCTTTTCCTTACCTTTGTATTTGCTTTCTGCTTTAACAGCACAAGTACAAGCTCAGTCGTACCATGCCAATAAAACTTGGCAAGTTAGTCAAACATTTAAACCACCACAGCGGGGAAAACTTCCCGCAAGTGCTGGTGGTTCTACCCGTGGTAGCTCTTGCCTAAAAGGTAAACAACTAATAACTCCCTTAATACCTCCAAATAAATTAGGGCTGACATTTGCTCAACATCCAACATTTTTCTGGTATATACCTCCATCCCAACTCAAAACAGCCAAGTTTCTGCTCTTGACTGAAGACCAGAACGTATTTTATGAAACCTCTTTTACACTTCCAAATAAATCGGGAATTATTAGCTTTAAACTTCCTGACAGTGCCCCTGCACTCGCTGTAGGTAAAACTTATCATTGGTATCTAACAATTATTTGTGATAATCAAGACTCTAGTGAAAATCCGACTGTAGATGGTTGGGTGGAACGCACTCAACCAGGAGCAACCTTGTCAGAGGCGTTAGCAAAGGCGAATTTGTACAAGTTGCCCACTATCTATGCAGAAGCTGGGATTTGGCATGAAGCGCTGACTAGTTTGGTGCAGCTACGCCGGACTGAGCCGAATAATTTCAAAGCGAGGCTGGATTGGAAACAATTTTTCAAGTCTGTAGGTTTGAGTGCGATCGCTTCCGAACCATTGATTGATTGTTGCACATCTACGAAAGAAGGGCATGAGGCATTGGGCACGGGGCAGAGGGGAAGAGGCAGAGGGGCAGAGAGGTAGAGGTGCAAAGGGGCAGGGGAAAAATTTACTGCAACTTCTCCCCTGCTCCTCGGTCACTGAGCGTAGCCGTACCACTTCGTGGAAGTAAGCTACGCGCAGCGTCTCGTAGAGAAGTGCTGCTCCCCTGCTCCTCTGCCCCTCTGCTCCTCTGCTCCCTACTCTTGTACAGACGCGATTAATCACGTCTCTACTCCTAACTCCTAACTCAGCACTCAGCACTAAATATTATGTGGGCAAAGCTGAAACCGCACATCTGGCAATGGCGGGGTGTTTTACTTGCTGTTCCCAATATTACAGCCCTGGTGATTGCAATACGCTTGACTGGATTACTGCAATTGTTGGAATTGGCAGCACTAGATCAATTTTTTCTCCTTCGTCCACGAGAGTCGGCTGATACCCGCATCGTCATAGTTGAGATTAATGAGGCAGATGTCCGCAAGCAGGGACAGTGGCCTATGCCTGATGGAAAACTTGCTAGTTTGTTAGAGAAAATCAAACAGCATAAACCCAGAGCGATTGGTTTAGATATTTATCGTGATTTACCTGTAAATCCCGGTCATCAAGACTTACTTAAGGTGTTTAAGTCTACTCCTAATTTGATTGGAGTCCAAAAAGTCTCTGATACTATTGATAGTTCGGCGGTTGATTCATCTCCAGAACTAAAGAAACTTAATCAAATTGGGTCAAATGATTTACCCATAGATGGAGATGGCAAAATTCGACGAGCATTATTGTACGTCAACTTAAATAATGACGAGATTCTAGAAAGCTTTGGGTTAAAACTGGCATTGCTGTACTTGAAACCTGAAGGTATTACTGCCAAGCCATCGGCAACTAACTCTAATTACTTGCAGTTAAATCGGGGTGTTTTTCCAATTTTTGAAGCTAATGATGGAGGTTACGTCCGAGCCGATGCCGGAAGTTATCAAGTGCTGTTGAATTACCGAGGACGGATACAGCAGTTTACTAAAGTATCTCTTACCGAAGTGCAAGACAATCTCATCCCACGAGATTTAATGCGAAATAAGGTGGTATTAATTGGTGCTACTGCTGAGAGTTTGAAGGATCTATTCTATACCCCTTATAGCAGTAATGTCTTGACTGACCCAGAACGGATGGCGGGTGTCACAATTCATGCTAATTTGATTAGTCAAATTTTAAGTGCGGCGATGGAAGGTCGTCCATTGATTAAGTGTTTACCTGAGCCGCTAGAATGGCTATTAATTTTGATTTGGTCAATTATTGGCGCTAGCTTGTGTTGGCTGCAACGCCATAGTAGCAACCAGAAAACCTTGATGGCTCTTAGTGTTTGTCTTGCGAGTGGGGGTTTAATTGGTAGCAGCTTTTTGGCGTTTTTGGCTGGTTGGTGGATTCCCGTTATACCTTCATTACTGGCTTTTGGAAGTTCGGCGATCGCACTTACTCAGTATATTGCTCAAAGTGCTACCGAGATGCGAAAAACCCTCGGCCGCTATCTAACTGATGAAATCGTCGCCAATATCCTCGAAACTCCTTCTGGGTTAAAGCTAGGAGGAGAACGCCGAAAAGTTACGGTTCTCGTGTCTGATTTAAGAGGCTTTTCAGCTTTTTCCGAACAATTGCCCCCGGAAGAAGTAGTAAAGATTTTGAATCTTTATCTGGGAATAATGACAGATGTAATTAACCAGTATAAAGGCACGATTAATGAGTTTATGGGTGATGGTATTTTTGTGGTGTTTGGTGCGCCAATTAGTCGCAAGGATGATTCTCAACGAGCCATCGCCTGTGCTCTTGCCATGCAATTAGCAATGGAGCAAGTGAATGAACAAAATCAGCAAATGAATTTCCCAATTCTGGAAATGGGAATTGGGATTAATACAGGCGAGGCTGTAGCGGGAAATGTTGGTTCTCAAAAACGCGCTCAATATACAGTTGTTGGCAGTCATGTTAATTTGGCTGCTCGAATTGAATCTTATACAGTGGGAGGACAGATTTTAATTTCCGAAAATACCTGTAAGGATGCCAATATTGACCTACAAATTGCTGGACAATTACAAATAGAACCCAAGGGCATAAAACACCCTGTGACAATTTGTGAAATTCGTGGCATTGGTGGTAAATATAATTTATTCTTGCCTAAATATGATGAAGAAATGATCATTCTTACTCAAAAAGTACCTGTAAAATATTCCATTTTGCAGGGAAAACATGCAGTAGGAACAGTATTTATGGGGGAATTGATTAGCCTCTCAGAAAAAGGAGCGCAGCTGCAATCGCCACATTCTTTAGAACTCTTGAGTAATCTGAAACTCAAGTTATTAATTGAAGCAGAAATGCCTACAGAAGAAGATATCTATGCCAAGGTGATTGAACAGTCTAATGTTGACGAGCATCTTTTTCTGCTTAGGTTTACAGCAGTTCCCCCAAAAGCGATCGCAATTCTCAATGCACTGCGTCAGCTAGGGTGAGATTAAGGCATCAATCTTGAAATGGTAACAAATGGAGGTGTATGTAAATAGGGTAAACCGAAAAAGTAGGTAGTCTAGCTTTTTCTAAAACAGTAACAATTGTTGCTGATACAACCAAGCGATCGCGGTAATATTTTGGACTTAAGCCCGATCCAACTCCAATAACTCATAATTTTCAACGAATAATTAATAATTCGTAATTTCTGCTATGTAGCAACTCACTTGAGTTCTGGAGTTCAAAATATGATTTCTTCTAAAACTGAGATTCAATTACATCCTAAGAACAAATGACAAACGGAAACAAATTTCAACGATTAGTAGAACTTGCAAATGATTATGGAATTATTTGCGAACCAACACCAGAAGAATGTTTGATTGCATCCTTGCCTGGAGACGATGATTTCTTATTAGCTTTTACTTGGTCTGGTACAATTGAGGGAGAGCCGCCAGAGCATGAATTAATCGCAGTTAGCGTACAAGATATAGTCAAAGAAGTTACCGTTGCAGCTTGGCAGATTCCTTTTTATTTATTCGGAAACGTTTTAAGGCAAGCTCAGATGCTTGTCGCTGCCCACAAAGATTTTGTTAGCTAAGAGATAAGCTATATCTCAAAACTTCTATCCCTGTCAACTGTTTGTGGCAGGGATTTTTATTTCAACTACTGCTTTAAAGATTTATAAAATATAATCTGTTGAAAGCTTAAAAAGATCGCGATCGCTCGAAGGCATACCTGATTATAATGCGATCGTGCGGTTGGAAAAATCAGAATCAAGCGCTATCTATGGGCGCAAGGCCTTTGCACTCCTACAATCAATGTGGTTCAAATGCATGAAAACTGTTATAAAATGAGCGAACCGACAGATATTAACTTCCATCAAGACTACCGCAAAGATGAGCATCTCTGCGGTAGTTCTAAGTTAAAGACTATTAAAGTAGAGCAAAAACAGCCAAGTCTAGCTTAATTTGGTACTTTGAGTTATCTTCAATTCTAGAAAGCTTGAGAGTTGTTGGGCTTGACTAACCCATTGCTTCAACAGCACTCAACATGAAATTAATCCGTTGCTCAAACTCCAGATTTTTGATCAATGCGACAAATTCATCCGTTTCACCAGGAAGTTGATAGTCGGAGGGCACTTGAATTATGCTTCCATCCTCCATTCCTTGTGCCAACAAAAACCAAACGTCTAATTTGGCATTGGGACTTAGACTATTATAGGTTTGGCTGATATCGTTAGCTGCACCATTAATAATATCGCGTTGTGCTTGCAGTTGCTCTTCTTTAGACAAGTCCAGGAATTTGTCAAACACTGCTTTTGCAGGAGCTTCAACGCTTGGGGGAGGTGCTGGTTGTAGCTTCTCTTTAAGATCGAGATAACCGAACCAAAGTAGGGCTAGCTGAGTATCTACATCAAAGCGTTGAAAAGTTTCTAAAGCTGGTCTTGTTGCTTCATCAATTGTGTAAGTCATAAAAAACTCCAACTAAGTTAAGGGTATTCTGATTTCCTCAGTAAGTAACTGAGAAATTTGCTTTCATTACTTCATACAACTTAACGAACAAATATAGATAGATAACCCTACTTAGGGTAGGTATAGGACTTATTACATAAGACAGATATAGATAACTGAAATTGCTAGTTACAAAAATGCCTGCTTCGATGTATATGAAAGTTAAGTAACGTCTGCCACTCTAAGCGATCGCTTGAAGGGATTCCTGATTATGTAGTATAAGATGTAGCAATGAATATTTGCGTCATACTGTAGTGCGATGGCGTACCCGCCCTTTCCGGTGGCGACATCAAAGGAAAACAAACAATCATGTTAGATTTGCTGATTCAAAACGGGTTAATTTTCGATGGCTTAGGCTCTCCACCTGTTCGCAAAGA
Organism: Nostoc sp. LEGE 12454; assembly: GCF_056620565.1. Lineage (NCBI taxonomy): Bacteria > Bacillati > Cyanobacteriota > Cyanophyceae > Nostocales > Nostocaceae > Nostoc > Nostoc sp. LEGE 12454. The sequence continues at coordinate 97,749 of NZ_JBWQXL010000004.1, read as the reverse complement.
TATCGGCATTCAAAACGGCCACGTTGTCACCCTCGCACCCTCCTTAACTACTCCAGCGCGTGAAGTGGTTGATGCTTTTGGGTTATGGGTGACACCGGGATTTATAGATATTCATACTCATTACGATTTAGAGTTAGAAATTGCACCAGGATTGAGCGAATCAGTTCGTCATGGTGTTACCAGCGTGGTTATTGGTAACTGTAGCTTGTCTGTTGCGATCGCAGAACCCCAAATCCTAGCTGATATTTTTCAGAGGGTAGAGACACTTTCCCATCGGCTGATTGCAAAATGGCTACAAAAGTCGGTTTCATGGCAGACACCAGCAGAATATTTACAGCATTTGCAACAGTTACCCCTTGGCCCCAATGTTGCCCCAATGTTTGGACACAGTGCCTTACGCGCTCATGTGATGGGATTAGAACGCAGTTTAACGGTTCAGCCGACAAAATTTGAACTAAAACTTATGCAGCGCATAGCCAGAGATGCAATAGATGCTGGCTTTATTGGCATTTCTATTGATATGTTTCCCTGGCATCGGATGAGTGGAGAATGGCAAGGCTGTACAATTCCCTCTCAACACGCCAAATTTAAAGAATATGCAATGTTAGCGGATTTATGTCGGCGGTGCGATCGCGTTTTTCAAGTCACACCCAATTTACAACGCCTTGCTTCCTTTGTGGATATTCTGCGTATGGGTTCAGGGATTGGACAAAAACCACTGCGGCTAACAGTCCTATCTGCCTTAGATGCCGTACACGATCGCAACCTATGGCGAATATTTTCCCCCCTACTTTTTATTTGGAATCGGCTTCTAAATGGTAATGTGCGGTTTCAAACCCTAACCGAACCCTTCACTATTTACTCTGATGGATCTGTGACTCCCTTATTTGAAGAATTCTCCACAGGCGCACAACTCAATGGCTGTCAGTCACGAGAAGAAAGGCAACAACTATGGGCATCGGAAATATTTCGTCGTCAGTTTCGCCAAGAATGGCTGAGTAAACGGCGTAAATCATTCCATCGTCAGTTAGATTTGATGGAAGTTATTCACTGTCCCGAAGCAAGTTGGCAAGGGTTAAGTTTTGCCCAAATTGCTCGTCAAAAGCAACAAGAACCAGTGGATTTATTTATCCACGCATTACAAAAATACGATACAGATTTACGCTGGTTGGCGACAGGAGCAAACGATCGCCTAAAACCCCGTTTAGCGATGATGCAGCATCCGCATATTTTGCCTGGTTTTACCGATGCTGGCGCTCACGTGCGTAATCTGGGCTACTATGATGGAGCTTTGTCTTTGCTCAAACAAGCAGTTGCAACCAAGTTTCTTTCACCTGAAGCTGCGATTTGCCGCGTTACCGGAGAACCTGCTGGTTGGTTTCATCTTGATACGGGAGTTCTCAAAGTTGGTGCGAAAGCAGATATAGTTTTACTCGATCCCAATGCTTTAAATCAGCCAATTAGCCCGCAGGTGCAGATATCAGATCCCGTTTTAGATGGTGAACCTCGGATGGTTAAGCGTGGTTCGGATGAGATTGTGCAAGCGGTTTATATTAATGGAGTTCGGGTTGTTTGTCGGGGTGAAGTGAGCGATCGCTTGGGGCGTGAAAAGTTGGGAAGTGTTTTGTTTCCTTGTTGAAGTATGTCACGCACAGACTAGAGGCGCAAAGATAAGTTTAAGAGTTTAGCATTATGGTAAAAATCTTAGTTTTGGTTCGATAATTAGGTTATAGTTCAATTGAGCAAGAAAAAAGCCTAATCAAAACTTACCCGACAAATACTTTTTCGAGGTATGTCAGCAAAAACAAAGCATAGACAGACAAATAACTTTCATGTTTACTTTTAGATTCGATACAAAATGTCAGATTTAACAAGTATTGAAAAACTTAAGTTAGAAAAGCTGCTCGAAATGGGTGGTGGTTATGTACTAGATTTTTCAAACAGAACCTTTCAGGAATTTATCTTAGAAAGCTTGAACATCGATATATATGATGAAAAATATAATTATCAAAGTGGCTCAAAAGCAAATCGATTAAGAAAACTTTGGAAAGAAGAACCTAATCCTATAGTAGGACAGTTACTAGAAAAATTATTAGAATATTGGAGTACGAAGAAGTTAATAGCTCATCAAGTTGTTAGTTATGAAAATAAAAACTTGTTTGACGAATGTCAAAAAATTGCTGAAAGATTAAAAGAAGGTATTGCAAGAAAATATAATGAAGATTATTTAAAGAAAGAGCAATTTTATTTGTTTCTATCTAAGCTATTGTCAGAATTCGATAAGTTTGCAGGTTTAACAAATTCGGAAGATAAAAAGAAACGAGGATTATTGCTTGAAGATTTACTAGAACGGATTTTTTCTATTTATGAGATCCCAACTCAAAAGAGCTTTAAGAGGAATGAAGGTGGTGAACAAATAGACGGTGCATTTAAGCTTGAAAGCTGGTACTACTTAGTTGAATGCAAATGGACTCAAAGTCTAACAGATATACGGCAACTTGATAGCCTTTATGGTAAAATTAGTCGATCGGGTAAGCAGACATTAGGCTTGTTTCTGTCAATTAATGGTTGGTCAAAAAATGTATGTCCATTACTAAAGCAGAATTACGATAAATCAATTATTTTGATGGATGGTTATGATTTACGATGTGTTCTTGTCGAGCATAATCACTTGGATTTGAAGGATTTACTTTTGAAAAAGTTGGAATGCTTAAATTTTGAAGGAGAACCGTTTTATAGTGCAGCACAATTATTGGAAAATAACCAATAGTTCTAAATTTGGTAAAAAGAGCGATCGCTGATTAGGAATGTTAGGCTTAATTCGGGATAAAAGTTAGTATCTCTTCAAGTTACTCTTGATCCCACTTTGGGATCAAATTATCATAAATGCTATGCGTATTTTATCCCGCAGTGCCCTGCGAAATTTCTGGGAATCTCATGCAGATGCTGAAGAAGCACTAAAAACTTGGTACTATGAAGCCTCTCACGCCGATTGGCAGAGTCCAGTTGATGTTAAAGCCGCTCATGGTAATGCCAGTATTATTGCTAACAACCGTGTCGTATTCAACATCAAAGGCAATAGTTATCGGCTCATTGTCGCAATTCGTTATGATATCGGTATTGTTTTTATCCGGTTTATTGGCACTCATATCGAGTATGACAAAGTAGATGCAGAAACTATCTAAATAGAGGTTGATGTATGGAATTACGTCCAATTAGAACCCAAGCTGACTATCAGGAAGCTCTTCGAGAAATTGAGTTTCTGTTTGATGCCGTCCCTAATACACCTGAATGCGATCGATTAGATGTGCTGAGTACCTTAGTAGAAGCTTACGAAAAGGCACATTTTCCTATTGAAAAACCCGATCCTATCGAAGCAATTCAATATTACATGGATACCCGTGGCTGGTCTCGCCGTGATTTGGAGTCATGTCTCGGCAGTAGAGCTAGGGTATCTGAGATACTATCTCGTAAACGCTCCTTGACCTTGGAGATGATTCGGAAGTTAAATCAAGAGTTAGGTATTCCGGCTGAGATTCTTATCCAGCCCTATGATTCGGTGCAAACCTCTGCTTAATAACGGCCAGAAAAAAGCGACGAAATATTAAACCGTGAAAAATTCCTTTATTCTTATGAATGTAAAACTTCAGACCGACGAAGACAATCTACAGGCAAGCACTAGTATAAAAATAAATGAAGAAACAGAAAATGAAAAAGTTCTATGTCCTCATTGTCGGCGCACTGCTACGAACGGTATTAAATGTAAAGGTATTTGTGTAGCTGATAATGACTATTAAGGTATAAATTATATCGTTCTATGTTTTTGTAGGCTATGTTAACGAAATATAAAGCACTATTTTTATAAAAGCGATGCCTACGGTGGATAAAGTGCGATCGCTGAGTTTCAAACAGGGTATAGCAACCAAATCTGATGCACTACACAACCCGACGATTTTGGCAATGTTATGATGCTGTTAACCTGAAATCAGTAAATAAACAAATCTAGTTATGCTCTACAAAATTCCACTACTACTTACACCTCAGCCAGAGGGTGGGTTTACGGTAACTTCTCCGCTTTTGCCAGAACTGATAACTGAGGGGAACTCTGTGGACGAAGTTTTAGTGAATGCTAGAGATGCATTTGAAGCGGTTCTTGAAGTGTATGAAGATTTAGGTAAAGAGCTTCCTCACAACCTACAATCTGTAGACCAAAACTCACCAGCTTTGATAGAAACAATTATCTCTACCAAATGAACTATAGAGAAGTTGCCAAGAAATTATCTAGGCTTGGATGTGAAGAAATTCCCAGACGTGGCGGAGGCTCGCATAGGAAGTGGTTTAATCCAATTACGCAGAAAGCAACTGTACTTCCTGACTGGAGTAGCCGCGATCTAAAACTAGGAACATTAAGAGCAGCTATAAAACAACTAGGAATTGAGTGGTCTGACTTTGAAGAGACATAACCAATCATTGTACCTGCTGTTAGTAGTGGATTGTATAATTGCCCTCATTACAAAAAATCGATAGCATAAGGTATAACATTAGTTATACTAATCTATGAAAACAGCGATTTCCATTCCCGATCCTCTCTTTGAAGCTGCTGAATAGTTTGCAAAACTTATGGAGTTGTCCCGTAGTCAGCTTTATGCTGTAGCACTTAAAAAATACTTGCGATCGCATAAACCGGAGCAAATTACTAAACAGTTAGATGCCGTATATGCCGATGAATACAGCAGTCTCGATTCATTGTTTGTAAAGCTACAAGCTCATACTATCTCTGAGTAAAATTTGTGATGTAGCGAGGTGAAATTTACTAAGGTTTTGACATGAATTCTAATCCTCAACACAATTGGAGAAATCGGATTAATAATCAAATTCTGGATCATACTTTTACAGACTATTGGGATATTTTTATTCTTAAACATCAACATCCAATTAATATTACTCTACACATTCTAGGAATATTCTTTTTTTACACTTTACTCTTTTATACTTGGAAATTGCAAAACTTTTGGTTACTCTTGGGCTTACCGTTAACTCAATTGTTGGGATTAACCGGACATTTGTTATTTGAGCGTAGCCATATTGATTTACAAGATGCTGTATTTTCTTGGCGGGCTTCTTATTGTTTAGGTAAAATGTTATTTAGGATTTTGACGGGTAAATATCAAGATGATATTCGCCAACGACAAGAAATATTAAATAATTATTTATCAAACAATTATGCAAATCTTCAATAATTGGAATGTAATTGCTAAGGGTTGGTATATTGCCTGCCCTAGTCATGAAATCCCTAAACAAACAGCAAAATCTGTAGAAGTGTGCGGTCAGAAAATTGCAATTTTTAGAGGTGAAGATGGGCAAGTACGAGCTTTGGATGCTTACTGCCCTCATTTGGGGACAGATTTAGGAATTGGGAAGGTTGATGGTAATTGGATTCGTTGTGCATTTCATCATTGGGCATTTGATGAGACAGGGATTTGTCAAAATATTCCCTGTCAATCAGAAATTCCTACTCAAGCTAAATTACAAGCTTATGCAACAGAGGAAAAGTATGGATTTATCTGGATTTATCCAGATGCTAAAGCACCAGAGGGAGTGGCTGATTTTGATGAATTGAAGGGTAAAGAAATTGTTGCACAAGCTGATATTGCATTTGCCAGAAGTTGCCATCACCATATTTGTATGATGAATGGGATTGATGCTCAACATTTAAAAACAATTCATCATTTAGATATCAAAATGGATCTGTCACTACATCGTAGCGAATTAGGCACGCAAATTGACTTTACAATGCGGGGACAATTCCCTCAAACCACTTGGAGAGAGAAGTTAGGCCAAAGATTCCTTGGTTCTACATATCAATATTCAATGCGTTATGCTCATGGTTGCATTGGTTTGTTAACAATGATGAAAGATGTCAGGCTTTTTCCGCCACTGTTTATGATATATGCTTATACTCCAATTGCACCTGGAAGAACTATAATTCAACCGATTTATGTAACTGAAAAACGTCAAAGTATTGTGGGATATCTGCAAAGTCAGTTTTTGTTATTCTGTACTCGCTTGGCTTACTATATGCTCAGAGATGAGGATGGCAAAATTTACGACAATATTCGTTTTAATCCGAAGTTGCTCCTTAGTATCGATCGGCCATTAGCTGAATATATGGAGTATGTAAATCAGCTAAAACCGTCTCGATGGTCAAAAAATAGGGGTGTAGAATAGTAGGTTAGATTAGCGATCGCGTAACCCAATAAAAGCTTTGGTAATGTTGCGTTTTGTTTCTCAATCTAAATACATCTTAATTATTTTGTAGAGTGGGCGATTTCCATCAACTCTATATTGAGAAGGTGCAAAATGTGAATACAGAATTGTAGCGTAAATAACCATTTTTGAATCTGTCACATTACCCCGTAAATTTACCATAATGGTCGATAAAGTTTTAATTAAATATAATACAAATCGAGCCTAAGTAATTTACGAGTAATGAAGAGTTTACTGATTCCTGTTCAAAATTTGCAGCCAAGCGATCGCACCGCCATGTATGCGCTGCTGCAAAATCACTTTAAAGGTATAACCTGGGATGGCTTTCAAATCGATCTAGAGCGCAAAAACTGGGTTTTGTTGTTGAGAGATGAAACATCCAATGCACTCAAAGGATTTTCAACTTTGATGTTATGCCAAAAGACTTTTTTGGGAGAACAAATTAGTGTGGTGTATTCTGGCGATACTATCGTTGATCCTAGTGCTTGGTCGAGTACAACACTACCACGTAGTTGGATTGCCGCCATCAATTTTCTGCGTCAACACTATGCAGAAAATAAACTTTACTGGCTGCTAATTTGCTCTGGTTTTCGTACTTATCGTTTTCTCCCTACTTTTTGGCAAGATTTCTATCCGCGTTATGATGTTACAACACCAGCCGATGTTACAAATCTGATGGTGAGTTTAGCACGGGAATACTATGGTAGTTTATACCAAGAATCAACTGGTATCGTCAATTTTCCGTATCCCCAAATTCTCTGTGAGGAGTTAATTGAAATCCCCACAGGAAGACAGACTAACCCCCATATACAGTTTTTTGAAGAAAAAAACCCCGGTTATCGGTTAGGTGATGAATTAGTTTGTTTAACTGAAATTAACTATGACAATCTCACTCGTGCTGGAAAACGAATGTGGGAGTCAAAATCATCATTGCAATTTGTGCAAGATTGTGTTCTCATTTAACTTTTATGGTATCTACAAACCCACAATCAAACTTTAACAATCCGACACAATTTATAGAGGGATGGTACTGGGCATTAGCATCAAAAAAATTAAAAATTGGTAAGGTAAAAGCTATAACTTTACTAGGTAAAAATCTGGCAATTTATCGGGGAGTTAGTGGTCAGGTAGTAGCTATAGATGCTTATTGTCCACACATGGGCGCACATTTGGCAGAAGGTAAGGTAGAAGGTGATGGAATTCGCTGCTTTTTTCATAATTGGAAGTATGACAGTCGCGGAATTTGTGTAGATGTTCCTTCTCTCGGAAAACCGCTACCAGTGTGTATTAAAACTTGGCACACGGCAGAAAAGTACGGCATGATTTGGGTTTGGGTGGGTGAAAAAAAGCCAGGTTCGTTGCCTTTTGTACCAGAGTTAGAACAGGCAGATTGCGATCATATATTGGGGACTCGATTTGTCAAAAATTGCCATCCCAATGTCTTACTAATTAATGCGATTGATGCTCACCATTTCAATACAGTACACAATTTGCCCCTAGAGATTGTATTTGATTCTCAAAACCTCAACCCTAACGCTATTACTTTCAGCAACACTACACGGGGAGGGGATGATTCTTGGTTAATTCGCCTGATTCGTCCTCTATATCGCAACGAAGTTACTTATAGTATGTGTTACTGGTATGGCAGTACTGGGACTGTGACGCTAGGCCCGGATTTTCTGCATTTCTACATTATATTTACACTGCGAATGATAGAAGGTGGTAAAACTGAAGGGCAAACAATTCTTGTCACTCCCAAGCGTCCGGGATTTTGGGGATGGGTTTTAAATCGTGGTTTGTTATGGTTAACTCAGCAAGTTGGTAATTACTTTGCCAAGGGAGATACACAGGTATTTCAGACAATTCAGTTTGATTTAAAGACTCCCACTAAAGCAGATCAATCTATTATTGAATTTATTCAGCACGTTAATCACCAGAAAGCTTTAACCTGGGGAACTTGGGACACTATTAATTATCCAAATATTCAAACCCTATCAATACCTAATAGTAATTCGCTATGAAGATGCAGTTAATTATTAAACGAACCGCCAAGTACGCCAAGTACGCCAAGAGAGAGAAGGAGTAATTCTTAAGTGTAAACTTACGGAAAATTAGTATAACTCTGAATTCACTTTAATTGAACAGAAAAAATGGATTTAAAATATAATATTGTTGGTTTTGATCTACCGCACACAGATTCTGATGACCGTTTGCGACGGATATTAACAGGAGCATTACCCAATCAGAATAATTATGCTAATTACCGACAATTAAATTATTGGAATGCTGAATTTTTCAACTTACATAAAGTAAAATGTTTTCAACAATCTAATCTTACTGAACAATCTGCTATTCTGGAACTTGCCAACCGCAGTCTGTTAAAAGAATCATATTTTATTGAGAAAGCAGGCGTTGGCTACATGGCAAAAATGGTACTGTTAGCAGAAACAGTTGAAGAACGAATGCTTTATGCATTGTTTACGGCTGATGAAGCTACCCACCTTCACCAAATTAGCCATTTTTTGCCACAAATGGAAGTAACTAGCACGGACGATCCGTTTTTGCGCTTACTATCAGAAGTGGTTGAAAGTGCGGATAAAACAGTTTTGTTGTTTGTGCTGCAAGTCGTTTTAGAAGGATGGGGTTTAAGCCATTATCGGCGTTTAGCGAAGGAATGCCGCTATCCAGTTTTAGCAGAACTTTTTTCCAGCTTTTTACAATCTGAATCCCGTCATCACGCCACGGGAACCACCTTGTTTAATCAAATTACTGTTTCAGCATTTAGTCAAACAACAATTCTTGATGTATTGGCACAGTTTTTGTTTATGGTACAGGTGGGGCCGCAAAGCTTACTAGCAGCAGTTGAACAAGTGAAAGGACATCTGACGCGATCGCAAAAAATCCAAATTTTAGAAGAACTAGATACAGAAACCCACAGCGGAACGCGATTACAAATATTGCGATCGCTCATGGGAGGAACATCAGCCCAGCCTATCCTGCAAAATTTAGAAGAACGCGGAGCCTTTGAACCACTCCCCGCCCATCAATGTGTGTGATAAATATCAATCTTATCTCTGCGTGAAATAAAAACGGATATGGAAAAAACTATTCATCGCAAATTACAAATTAATCACACTCGCAACAAACAGCAAGACCATACTGCTTTAATGGATGAAGCTGTCATCAAGTTTCGCTATGAGGATTGTCAAAACGAGTATTGGAATCCAGAGGAATTTTCTCTGCTATATGGTACACCATTATGGGAACAGTCCAGCCAACATCAGCGTATAATTTTGAACCAACTTTACTGGGTAGCTTACTACTCACAAATTGTTTCTGCGGAAATTGCAACTATCTTTTTCAATCAAACCAGTGCAGCCGGACTTTACGCTCAAGAAGATTTTCGCTTAATCTGCGATACATTAGATTTGGAATCCGCCCAAGAGCGATCGCACATTAACGCCTTTCGCACAATTGCCAAACAGGTTGAACAAGCGTTGTTTGGGGAACTTATCTTTACCTACCCCATGCGCGGCCCCTTTACAGAAACGATGGTTTATGCTGACACCAATGCCCTAAAAACTTGGTGGAAAAAAATTCAACTTCAATACTTTGGGCTAATTTCTGCGAATAATACTTTTTTAGCTTGTCAGTATTTCACTGTCAGGGGAGTACGGACGCTAAACGGCAAGTTAGTACAGCACAAACTCAGCAATTATTATCAAAAACATCCCCATCCTGAAGCTACTCCAATTCCTGCTAAAGTCTCCTATTATCACTTCATGGATGAAAGTTTTCACTTCAATAGTTCGACAATTATATCTCACGATGTTATCACTTGTCTTAAGCCACCAACTGCTTTTGAGCGACTGGTTGCTAATTTAGGATTGCTGGGATGTCAGCACGATCATTTTCATTTTTCTGCGGCGATTAACGGGATATTCTGGTACGATCCGGCGCTGTATAGCAATATTTATCGGGTGTTGCGATCGCGCATTTTTGAGATGAGTGACAAAGATGCTAAAGAAATGATGCGGTGTTGTTTTACCGAGGATTCGGAAGGATTACAGCACAGTTTTTCAACTCATCAGGAGGCCATGAAATCTTATCAAGTGTATATTGAAAAGCTCGATTATCTTTGGCAGCGTAATCGGGATATGTCACTGATGGCTACTAATTCAATTTCTCGATATTTGGCAACACAAAAAAGGGCTTTTCAAGGTTTTGAACAGCAAGAGGATTTGTTTATATCTCACGCAGAGAGGAATGGAAGAATGTTGTTTAGGTAAAATTGTTGCGTATTATGGCTGACTTCTGTAAAATATCCTTTCCAGGAAGTGATTTTGTCCCTATCACTTTGGAATGCCATCAAAATTTGTCTGAACATCTCACAATTCAGAATTCACCTGTTTTATTTGGTTGTCGGACTGGTATTTGTGGCACTTGTTTAGTTGAGGTTATTGGTGATATTCTTCCTCCTCAACCTGAAGAACAGGAAATGTTAGAGACATTAGTGGCTAATCATCCTCATGCGCGGTTAGCTTGCCAGCTTGATGTTACAGGTAATGTTGAAATTCGTAGGGTTTAGATGGTAATTTAAAAACAACTAAAAGAGCAAGTATGGATTGGTTAAAGCGCGTTGCAGAAATTCGTAAAAATTGTAACGTGCCAGCACCAGCCCGAAATGTTGCTATTGCTAGAGTATGGGTAGATGAGACGTTTTTCGAGCTATTCGCCTTTAGTGGTAAGCTATTGCGAGAGGGAGCGGTTATTTTACCGAATCAACCGATGTTTAAAACCTTTGAAGTTACCGGACATCGAAGAGATTTAGACTCAGAGTACAAAATATTAGAAGCGATCGCCCAAAAATATACAAATAATAGAGAAGTAAAGGGTAAGATTGAGTTATTCACCGAAAGAGAGCCATGTGATTCGTGTGAGTATGTTATTAAGCAGTTTAGGCAGACTTTCCCGAACATTCAGCTAAATGTACATCACGGAAACATTGCGTAAAGGAGTCGGTATAAGTGTCAATTCGCAATTTACCCAAATCACTTCAGTTTATTTTTAATGAGAATCAGCTTTCGCCATGTTCAGATTTAGAAATAATTCAATTTGAACAACAAAAAGGTATTACTCTGCCCAGTAATTACAAAGACTTTCTCAAGATAATGGGGCATGGTGCAGGTAAGTTTTTGCGTGGTTCTGATTGCTTTTACCAGCATCTACCGCAAATCCAAGAATGGGCTAAAGAACTTTTGGTAGAAAATGATTTTCCTGAAGCTTTGCCAGAGGATGCTTTTGTATTTTTCATGCACCAGGGTTATCAGTTTAGCTTTTTTAGGCTATCAGAAGGTGATAACCCACCAACTTACTCATATTGCGAAGGGCAGCAAGAGCCTTATTTCGTCAAAAGTCATGATACGTTTAGTGACTTTCTAACAGTGGAAATCGAGCTATATTTAAAATCTTCGATGTCTCTAGCGAGTTAGATATTTGCCATATCAAATTGACAATCAGTTTTCCTCTTAACCAAGAGCGTTGTATTTGTATCCACGAAAAGCGAATTCAGAAAGCTTATTTCACAGTAATGGTTAATGGAAGGATGAATTGGTTAAACTCAATTTAGAGACTTAAATAAAATCATGGAAACTGTAAATATCCATCAGGCTGAAACGAATTTCTCACAGCTTTTGTTGCGGGTAGAGCATGGAGAAGAAATCATTATTTCTGACCGAGGCATTCCCATTGCGAAGTTAGTTCCGTTTCGCACCTCATCAAATCGCCGCGATAGTTTAGGACAGGATAAAGGGCGTTTTGTAGTGCCAGAAGACTTTAACGCCCCTTTACCAGATGAGATGTTGGCAGCATTTGAGGGCAGTGAGGAGTGAAACTTTTGCTAGATACGCAATGTTGGTTATGGTGGTTTGCACAACCAGAGCGTTTGAATGAGGAAGCGATCGCACACATTGTTGATGAAAACAATGAATTATGGTTATCAGTTGCTAGTATTTGGGAAATAGGTATAAAAGTTGCCATCGGTAAATTACCACTGCCAGATCCTTTAGACAGTTATATTTCTAGTCGGATGGCACAGTTGGGAATGCGATCGCTAGAAATTACCGCGTCTCATGCTTTACAAGCGGCTGCTTTACCATTGCATCATAGAGATCCTTTTGACAGAATGTTGATTGCACAGGCTCAGATAAAAGAAATGACGCTTGTCAGTGCCGATTCAATGTTCAATAAATACGATATTTCCCTGATTTGGGCTGCTAAATCGTGAGATTTTACTTCAATGGTTCTTGCTTATAGTGCAACAATTTGCCACTATCTATATTATCAAACTAGCGATCGGACTTGTCAGTTTTGGGAAATGTTGGGTTTCATAACGTCAAACCGACCTACTCACTAGAAGGTTTTAGCTCTTCAGCTGTGTAAAGGCTAAATCGAACGTAGACAGCTCACCTTTACATCAGCAACAATATCCTTCGACAGCTAGCTCCAATGTATTGTCATGTTGCGTTTGTTGAGTCACTAGTTGGGGCATAAGGATCTGTCTCTTGATATTCAGGTTCTCCAGGTCTGTAAGACATATGAGGTGGAACCCAGACATCGTATGGCATCATGCTATCAAATGGATAAGAGAAAGCTTCCCATGACTCTGAAGCATTTAAGTATTCCCAATAAGCGAATTTGCTGACGTTAATAACTTCAATAGCTCTAGCTAGTAATTTATAGAATTTTAAAAGTAGCAGTTCAGGAGACTGGTTTTCAAGGCAACCGATGGCGTATGCATCCATTGGGTTCGGACAGACTCCATTTTCACAGCAGTATGTAATTAGGTACTGATCAAAGTAATAACAAAGGTTAACCCATTGATAGCGAGGATAATCACGATTGTAGTAGAAGAGTGTCTCTCGCATACTTTTTGAACTTACACATTGATCAGTGACAATCAAGAATGTAAATATTTGATCCAAATGATTGTACCTTTGATCAATTGGATGACCATCTATGATTGATAAATTTTTATCACCTGCACTTCGATCTAGTTCTTTCACAGATCGAATATTATAGTAAGCCTCTGCTACTATCTTTGTAGAAGTTAACTGAGATTTAACCTCACCTACAGCAACAACTGATTCGCACGGGAAAAACATCTTACCAACAGCCTCAAATGAAGGACACAAGGATGCATCGTAAATTACGATATCTATCTGACGACTAACCTTCCCATGAGCATCAAAAACAAAACCAGTTGATACACCAAAACGTTTGGGTAGATGCTTCCGAAGAAAATCTCGAATTACTTCCTCACGCCCTGTTCCCAGTTCTCCTGGATGTGAAATCAATTTTTGTTGTAATACTATACGCATTTGTTCTGCAACACTCTTGAGCAATTGAGATACATGGAATTCAGCCATCTAGTCCTCCTGATTGTTGCGACCAGACAATTCTAGATAATCTTTAGCTTTACAAGCAACAATGATTACTAAACCACCTACCTAAAATGTATAAGCACTATTACTCCATAAGCTAATTAGAATGTAAAACAATTCTTCCTAAATTTGCCTGTAGATACACCAAAAGAGATACAGCAATATTTACTTCAGACATTGCCATAATTTAAATACGATCGCTCCCACCCACCATGCAATTTGCAGATTTCTGGTACATTGTCGCACTCAGCGAACAGTTACAACCTAACCAAGTATTATCACGCACCGTTTTAGGAGAATGGTTAGCGATATTTCGCGGTGAAGATGGACAAGCCGTAGCTTTGCGCGATCGCTGTTTACACCGCAATAGCCGTCTATCATCAGGTAAAATCTGTAACGGTGCTTTACAATGTCCCTATCATGGTTGGGTATATGACGGGGTTGGAAACGTTATTGCTGTTCCAGCCGAAGGAGATGATTTCAAATCTTCCCCACAGCGTCGAGCCAAGTGTTACGCTACCAAAGAACAGGATGGCTATGTTTATGTGCGGTTAGCCGATACCCCAAGCGTTAATCTTGAACCCTTTTCTATGCCTAACTACGGTCAAACAGGATGGGAGACGGTACGGGTAATTAATCATTTTGCTAACAATGTTACTAATTGTGCGGAGAACTTTATTGATATTCCCCATACGGCTTTTGTTCATCCTGGTGTTTTCCGTACTTCCCGCCAACAAAAGTTAGAGATGACTGTTGAACGCTGCAATGGTTCGGTTTTGGTGGAGTATCGCAACGAAAACAGTAATTTGGGATGGTACAGCCGTTTTCTGAATTTACAGAATGCAGAGATTAAACATAGCGATCGCTTTTATATGCCCAATATTACCTCTGTGGAATATAAAATGGCACATAATCGCCATTTGTTCATTACCAGTCAATCTATTCCAGAAACCGATAATTCAACTCTGGTTTACACCGATGTCACCTATAACTATGGTATTTGGAATAAATTAGCACGTCCCTTTGTGCGGTGGACTGCTCAACACATTATCCGCCAAGATGTGGAAATTTTGGGTATTCAGGGGGAAGCGATCGCTAAATACGGGACACAATTTTATAATACGCCTGCGGACACAATCCATATATTTGTCGAGTCAATTATGGCAGCTATATCTCGTGGAGAAGATCCGCGTTTATTGCCAAATCAATCAGTAAAAGTTACATTTTGGGTTTAAAAAAAATATCATCTCCGCATAAATTAGTTATGATTTACCCAATCATTTTTCCTTGTTCAATCCATCACAGCTAACACAGCTTTTGGCAATAACTTATCTTTAAACCAAACAATTCTGGCAGGTACATCATTTAATTTTACTCCCGCCTTCTCTAAATTAAGTCGCTCGGAAATTGCCAAAATCAAATCATCACGTCCAGCCCGCCGCACCTGAGAAAACTTCTTTTGTAAATATTCTGGTCGCCAATAACCAACAATTTCTAACAAGAAGGTGCGTCCATCAGGATGCACCAAGCGAAAATCAGGAATCATTACGCTACCAGGAATTGGGATTAAATCAACTTCTCGCTCTAACGCCCAACCACTTTTCAATGCATCCCATTTATCAGCAAAAGATGCTTCTAACATACTATCGTAGGGCTTACCTGGTGGATAGTGGGATACCAAACCACATTCAGAATTGAGAGTAAAACGTCCAGTTTTCCAAGTATTTGTATAAGCGTCACGGCTTTGGAGAATCGAAGAAAGACTCCATTTAGTAACGTGAAGTAAAGCCGGAATAAGTTTAGCGATCGCTAACCCATATCGCGTACTAGGATTAAATAAACTCGTCGGCCCGTCAATGGTAATTGTAAACCCGTGGTCAGCATCACCCTCAATATAAGCCATCAATTGAAACAACTTTAAATAGCGAAATAACAACTTATATTCTCCCGGAACATTCCGGTGAGCATTTAACACCAGTTGACTGGCCTTATAAAACACACCCTGTACCTGAGATAAGTTATATCTATTTAATACATCTGGTGCTGTTGGTGCATCAAAAACAGTCAAAATTTTATTTTCAGATAAATCAGCATAGAGTCCATTACGAACCTGTTCTAATAAAACTTCCCGCTCAAGTTCTTGAGTTAACTCATCAGCAATTTTACTCAGAGTAACTTGGGTTGATTCCCGACTAGAAACAGACTTTGCAGCCAGAGAAAACACCCGTTCTCTTAACATCTGTGGTTCCAAAGGACTAACCACCTCAAAAGTGCAAAAACTGCTTTTGAGAATATAAGCTAATCCCCGCTTCACCCGATAATCTGTAGAATCTCCTTCAAAATCAGTCAGCTGTCGCTCAAGCACACCTTGAGTCTTCCCTACTGCTGATTGAAAATAATTAATTAACTCAGTCGCCAACTCCGAAGTTCCCCGATCAATCTTCAGTCTCTTCGGGATGATCTCCTCCCCGTTTTGGCGATGCATCAGTAAATCTGTCGGTAACATCTGAATTCTGGATTTTAGATTTTGAACTTCCGGTTGAATAATTAATTTCTAACTGTTCCGCAGCCTTCAAACTCCGTTCCTTCTCACTCCCATACACAACCTGTAACTTCCCCTTCCTCTCTTTTTCTCCCCCTGCTTCCCCTGCTCTCCTCTCCCCTCTTCGCCTAGCTGAAGTCCCCTCCTCACTCGTATCCTCTGCCACCACCTCATACAAAATCGCCTGCTTATTCTCAATATTCCCCTTCCGTAAAATCCTACCCAATCGCTGAGTATACTCCCTAGCCGAACCCGTTCCCGATAAAATAATCGCCACAGAAGCCGCAGGTACATCAACACCTTCATTCAACACATGAGAAGCAACCAAAGTATTATATTTACCCTCTCGAAACTTGGTTAATATCTCATGGCGTTCTTTCACAGGAGTTTGATGAGTAATTGCCGGAATTAGCAACTCTTGAGAAATGCGGTAAACCGTCGTATTATCAGCAGTAAAAATCAAAATTCTTGCCGGATAATGTTCTGCCAATAAATTAATCAGAATTCGCAACTTTCCATCAGTACCCAAAGCGATATCTTTCGCTTCTCGATGCGCTAACATTGCCCTACGTCCAGATTGCGATCGCGCACTCATTTGCACGAACATTTGCCAACCTTGCAAACTCCCTAAAGAAATCTTTGATTGCTTCAAAAAGTCATTGCGAGTTTGAATTAACTGGTTGTATCTTTCCCGTTCAAGTTGCGATAACTTAACCTTAATTTGGACAATTTCATGTTCTGCTAACGCCTTCCCTGCCAAATCTTCAGCGCGTTTGCGATATACTTCTTGACCAATGAGGATATTTAAGTCAGCGTGCTTGCCATCAGTACGTTCCGGTGTCGCGGAGAGTCCCAGGCGATAAGGTGCGATCGCATATTCAGCAATTACCCGATTAAAATCTGTTGGTAAATGGTGACATTCGTCAAAAACAATCAACGCATATTGATTTCCCAACGTCTCAGCGTGAATTGCGGCACTATCATAAGTTGCAACTAAAATTGCCGTTCGATCCCGCGAACCACCTCCCAGTAATCCCACCTCAGCATCGGGGAAAGCCGCTACTAAATGTGCATACCATTGATGCATTAAATCCAAAGTTGGGACTACAATCAGCGTCGTTCGTGGCGTTGATTGCATCGCCATTTGCGCCAAATAAGTCTTTCCCGCCGCCGTGGGAAGCACAACGACTCCTTGTCTACCCGCCAGTTTCCAAGCTGCTAGCGCCTCAGTCTGGTGGGGATAGGGTTCCATTTCTAGAGTAGGAACCAAATCTACAGGATAAAATTGCTTGGCCTCATCGATAAAATTCACATCTTCCGCTTGTAGTGCTTCCACTAGCGATCGGTATCTAATTGCTGGGATGCGGAATTTTTCAACTCTATCATCCCACGTAGCGTAGTCCATCCAACCTTTACCGCGTGGTGGTGGATGTAAAATTAATGTGCCACGATCAAAATTTAATGTAGGGGTACGAGCCATGAGTATTGGGTTTTGGGTTTTGGGCATTGGGGAGGCAGTGCGGTCTTCTCCCAAGGGGAGACGCTAAAAGCGATGGGGTTTCCCCAAGTGGAGTAACTGCCGTCATTGGGCATTGGGCATTGGTAATTAATTTCCATTCACCATGCCCCATGCGCTATGCCCCATTCCCTAATCTATTGATTACTAATAACGCAAAAAGTGCATGATTCATCCAACTAACTCTGACAAAACCCAACTAGATGCGCTCATTAGTCATGGAATGTCCTATCGGCAAACCAACAATAACCTGTCCGAATCCCACAAAGAACAGCGACAGAGCTTTATGCTGAAACGACTGCAATTGCAGGCGCTCGCATTTTCTAGCTGATTTTGGGAATAATCCTTTAGCTAGCTGCATAAAAGGAGAAGCCACATTGAGAGGAACACGTTCCCTTCTAGCGCCTTATGCTGTGGCACTATTGGCTGTTGGTAGCGTATTGCTATTAACACTATTGCTACAGCCACTACTAAAATCAAGTATTTTCCTGCTATTTTTTGCTGCCGTGGCGGTTAGTGCCTGGTATGGGGGCATGGAAGCAGGGTTACTGGCTACTGCTTTGTCTACTTTAGCCGTCAGCTACTTTTGCTTAGAACCAGTGTTTTCGCTCTTGGTTGCAAGTCTAGACAATATACTGCGCTTAGGCTTGTTTATGCTGGTGACAACAATTATTAACTTGCTGAACTCAGAATTACGCACTGCCAAACAACATCTTCAAACGAGTTTGCAGAAACTACAGGTGAGCGAAGCCAGATTTAGAAGGTTGGTAGAGTCCAACATTATTGGGGTAATTGTAGCCAAGATGGATGGGGCGATCGCAGAAGCTAATGATGCTTTTTTACGAATGGTAGGTTATTCCCAAGAGGATTTGCTCGCAGGGCGAGTCAGATGGCGCGAGATGATCCCGCCAGACTATATTGAAACTAACAACAGTGCGATCGCAGAACTCACAACTAAAGGCGTGTGTCAGCCTTTTGAGAACGAATACATCCGCAAAGATGAGAGCCACGTTCCTATCCTGTTAGGTTCTGCTTTGTTAGAAAATAACCAAGATGATATTATTTCTTTTGTGATTGATTTAAGCAAACGCAAACAAGCAGAACTTGCCCTTTCCAAAAGCGAAGAACGCTATCGCACTTTTTTAGAGCAGAGTTCAGAAGGTATTTGGTGCATTGAACTGGAAGTACCAATTTCGCTAGATTCTCCAGAAGATGAACAAATTCAACATTTTTACCAATATGTTTACTTGGCAGAATGCAACAATGTTATGGCACAGATGTATGGCTGTTCTCGTGCCGAAGAAATTATCGGTGTCAGATTAGGAGACTTTCTTGTTGCCTCCGATCCCCATAATATTGCATACCTGCGTAACTTTATCCGTTCTAACTACCGACTAATTGATGCCGAGTCTCATGAAATAGATAAGCAAGGTAATTCTAAATATTTTTTGAATAATCTAGTGGGAATTATCGAAAATGGATTTTTAGTTAGAGCGTGGGGAACTCAACGCGATATCACAGAACACAAACGAGCAGAAACAGCACTCCGTGAAAGAGAAGATGAACTGCGCCTAATTACTAATGCTGTGCCCGTCAAGATTTCTTATGTTGATAGCGAGCAGCGTTATCGCTTTAATAATAAAGAATATGAAGACTGGTATGGGCTTCCTGCTTCCGAAATTTCTGGTAAACATATTAGAGAAATTTTGGGAGAGTCGGTTTATCAGTCTGTTCTTCCTTATGTAGAAGCAGTACTTTCAGGAGAGCAAGTAACTTACGAAACCCAATTACCTGATAAATATGGCACAAACTGTTACGTGAATGTCACTTACATTCCCCAGTTCAGCCAGGAGGGGAAAGTTGCAGGATTTGTTGCCCTCATCACAGATATTACACTTCACAAGTTAGCAGAAGCAGCTCTTAAACAAAGCGAGAAACGGTTAAAAACACTTACCGAAAAAGTCCGGGTGATTCCTTGGGAAGTAAATGCCAATACTGGGAATTTTACTTACGTAGGTCCGCAAACTGTTGAGATTCTAGGCTACCCATTGTCAGACTGGTACACTGATAATTTCTGGAAAAAAAATATGCATCCAGAAGATCGGGAGTGGGCTATTGAGTATTGCCAAAAATCTTCTCTATCACTAAATAATTACGAATTTGAATACAGAATGTTGGCTGCTGATGGCAGAGTTGTCTGGCTATATGACATTGTAAATGTAGTGCGAGATGAAAATGGGCCGCAACTACTGCATGGATTCATGATTGATATTAGCGATCGCAAGCAAGCAGAGCAAGAACGCGAAGAACTGCTTAAACGCGAACAAGCAGCACGCGCCGATGCCGAAACTGCAAACCGAATGAAGGATGAGTTTCTCGCAACACTATCGCACGAACTCCGTACACCCCTCAATGCTATATTGGGCTGGACGCAGCTACTTAGAACTCGCAACTTCGATCGAGCTACTAGTGGCCGGGCACTAGAGACAATTGAACGTAATACTAGATCCCTGGCACAACTAATTGAAGATGTTCTCGATGTATCACGGATTATTAAAGGCACACTCCATTTAAGTATGGAGCGGGTTGAACTTGTATCGCTTGTAGAGGCGGCAATTGATACTGTGTATCCAGCAGCCCAAGCTAAAGAGATTAGTATCAAATGTAAATTCGACCCGAAAGTAGAGATAGTGGGCGATGCCAACCGCTTGCAACAGGTTGTGTGGAATTTGCTCTCCAACGCCGTCAAGTTTACACCCAAGGGCGGCAGAGTTGATGTGCAATTAGAGTGCATTGAATCTTACGTGCAAATTCGGGTGAGTGATACGGGAGCAGGAATTGCTGCCGAATTCTTACCCCATGTATTTGAACGCTTTCGTCAAGCTGACAGTTCCAGCACGCGATCGCATGGCGGACTAGGATTAGGGTTAGCGATCGTCCGTCACTTGGTAGAATTACACGGTGGTACAGTGTTAGCCGAAAGTCCAGGAATTGGACAGGGGGCGACATTCATTGTCAGTCTGTCAATGAAAGCTATTTAGGATGGAGGCAGGGGGCAGGAGGCAGGAGGCAGGAGGCAGGAGGCAGGAGGCAGGAGGCAGGAGGCAGGGGGCAGGAGGCAGGAGGCAGGAGGCAGGAGGCAGGAGGCAGGAGGCAGGAGGCAGGGGGCAGGGGGCAGGAGGCAGGAGGCAGGAGGCAGGAGGCAGGAGGCAGGAGGCAGGGGGCAGGAGGCAGGAGGCAGGAGGCAGGAGGCAGGAGGCAGGAGGCAGGAGGGGAAAAGCTTATTGCAACTTCTCCCCTGCCTTCCCTCGGTAATCTCAATTTAAATCATTCTCAAGTGTTAGTGTTTCCCAATCTAAATCTGATGCTATTTGAGCAAGTTTATCTAAATCAGTTAGGTTATCTAGATAGGGTAAGCAGCCTAAAACTGGCGTGTTAGTGAGTGATTGAATTAATTGAAATGGTGTCCAGTCGGCTATTTCTGCATCAGTTCGGGGTTGTACGCAGTTCAAAACAATGCCTTTGAGATTGACGCGCGATTGTCTAGCTAACGCTACATTCGCCACTGCTTGAGCGATCGCACCCAATCTCACTGGTACTACCAATACTGTTGGTAAATGCCATTCCCCCGCCAAATCAGCTACCGTTAATTCTTCAGTTATTGGCGAACCTAACCCACCCAAGGCTTCTACAAGTACAAAATCACGCTGCGATCGCAATTTAGATAAAGCTTGCCACACAAGTGCTAAATCTACTCGGCGATTTTCCCGTGCTGCTGCTATGGGAGGAGCCAGAGGTGCTTGAAAGTATAAAGGTGTAATTTCTTCAGCAGATTGTTCTAGCACGAATAGCTTTTGATACCATTCGCGATCGCCAATTCCCGATTGAATCGGTTTCATGATTCCCCAGCGACGCTGCGGGTAATATTTTTGCCAATAAGCTGCTAACGCTGTTGTTAAAACAGTTTTACCAGCTTCTGTATCAGTTCCAGTAATCAGTAGTGTGTTTAACATTAATTTCTTTGGCCAGAAAATGGTTGTGTTCCATCAGCCGGCGGCAAAGTCGGCGCTTCAGTAATCGTCGGAATTGGCAAGGGTGTCTCTGTGGGAATTGGCAAAGGTGTCTCTGTGGGAATTGGCAAAGGTGTCTCTGTGGGAAGTGGCAAGGGTGTCTCTGTGGGAATTGGCAAGGGTGTCTCTGTGGGAATTGGTTTGACTGGTTTTTCTAATGCAACATTGAGATTGTAATTGCTTTCGGCAACTCCTGAAAGCAGAGTTAACTCAATAGTATATCTACCAGTAACCAACAATGTGCCTTGATAAAATGTGACTTGTTGGGCAGTACTATCAATTGGTTGTCCATTGGGACTTAAGACTGTTAGCAGAATGCTGCTTCCTGGGTCAATGAACGTGTTTAATTTAGTACCTTCTCGTCCAAAAAAGGTGTACTGGATGATTTGATTTGCTTTGAGAGTACCTTCAACCGCGATCGGGTTAGATGTTGTCAGCTTGAGGCGCTCAGTAGATACAACAGGGCGATCGTTAGTAGGTGTGGATGTTGGTGTTAATGTCGGTGTTGGTGTCAGTGTGGGTATAGGTGTCGGTGTCGGTGTGAATGTAGTACCACCAGAAATTACTGGTGAAGGGAAATTTTGTGGAAGCGTCTCATCTGATGTTTTTGACTGACTGCGGATGGAACTGACTAGTGCCCAAGAACCAAATCCTGCTACGATCACTACACCAATGGCAATTGCGGCGATCGCTAACGGATTATCCAAAATTGAGTTAGTGGGACTTGCTGGAATCACAGGATCGGTTTTCTTGGGTGAAGTTGCTGGTGCTACTAAATCAGGACGGCGACTAACTGCCATTGTCTGCAAGTTAGACACATTTACATTCGGAACACTGACTTCATGTAAAGGTTGTAGTGCTTGAGATACACTAGCAGCACTTTGATAGCGATCGCTCGGTATATGATTCAACATTCGATTCAACACTACAGCAAATCGCGGATTTACTTTTACCCACCGCTGCCAATTCCAAGTTAGTTGGTTTCGATCGAATAGATCCTTTGGTTCTTTACCAGTCAGCAAAACAATCGCGCTTACCGCTAATGCATACAAATCACTACTAGGATAAGCTCCCCCTGTTTGCATTTGTTCGCTGGGAGAGTAGCCTAATTTTCCGACGGTGGTTTCTGGTATGGGACTATCTGGCGATTGTAAACGCGTTGCCAGTTCCTTCACTACCCCAAAGTCAATTAATACAGGTTTAGCATCACTATCTCGCAAAATAATGTTTTCTGGCGAGATATCCCGGTGAATAATTCCTCGACTGTGAATATGCTCTAAAACAGGCAACAACAACTCTATCAGTTGCAATACTTCAGCCTCTGTGAAAGTTTTACCCACAGCTTGACGTTCAGCCAGCAGAGTGCGGTACGTCTGACCTGCAACGTAGTCCTCCACCAAAAATAAGCGTTGGTCTTGCTCAAATCTTTCCCGGAATTTCGGCACTTGTGGGTGTTCGATTTGATATAAAATAGCAGCTTCTCGGTGAAAAAGCTCTTGTGCCCTCTCCCAATCCAAAGCCGACCTTGCTGTTGAATTCAATTCTTTGATCGCGCAAAGTTCGTTAAAGCGCCTCTGGTCTTCTGCCAGATAGGTTCTACCAAATCCTCCTTGTCCGAGAATTTGAATTATGCGGTAACGGTTTTGCAAGACAGTGCCAACTGTAATCGGTGGTTGCATGATCGGATGATTGAGTGTAGTAGCAACTGAGGAGATCGCCCACAAAGATTAAGTCCAAGAGGCGACGGGACAGTTACCTGCGGCAATATTCTACTATACCCAACAAGTAGACTCTACCAGAGCAAGGTTGTTTCCTACTGCATAACTCCTCAATTCAATTTCTCTGCTTGGGAAAACAAGAAATTTTGAAATATCCAAAATTAACTTGAGAATCCAAGTTATATAGCGGTTATCAGTTGAGTGCAATACAGACCTAACCCCCAGCCCCTTCCCTACTAGCGTTGGGGAGTAAGATTCAAAGCCTCTCTCCTAAAAGGAAAGAGGAATGGAAGTGAGGTCAAACTGTATTGTTTCCATTCGAGAACCGCTATACAAATCACTCATATCTTTTTCAATCAATCCTCTGGAAAAATAAAAAATTGCAATCGGCTAACTGTACTTGTGTAAGCCAAGCTTCTGCACAATAAAATAGGTAGCGATCGTCCTTATAAAGAATAGTGTTATCTCAATCAATAATGATTTATTTAGCACTACAAATCTTGATTTTGTCAATTATTATTTGAGCTATAGCAATCCTAAATCATTTGTGAAATTCTCTGTTTCTTTTCTTGGCGATCTTGGCGACTTGGCGGTTCGATAGTTTTCACAACTCAAATAGGATTGCTATAGATGGCGTTTCTCTTCGATCCTAAATTTGCGCTACTGCATCAAAAAATTTTAAAATTTTTCATCTGCAAAATTCTCAAAATTCTGCCATTGGGCTATTTACCGAATTTATTCCCTCAGCGATCGCCCCAACATCCGAAATCACCATTCGTTTGAATCGCAGGGCAGAGGCAGTTCTCGCTGCACCCAAGTAGAGCGATCGCAATCACCCAAAAATCAGGCATACCCAAGATTACTAATTTTATCCCCGTAATAATACGGACATAAACTACTTCAGATGTGATTGGTCGCTTACACTTTACAGGATGTTCGCAGACAGATTCAACATTATTGATATTGAACAATTTTTCTATATTCAACTAAAAAAATCCGTAAAAATACTTATAATTACTCAAATGGAATTACCTTTGTTAAGTAATGTTTAAGTATCAAAAAAACATCTTTATTTAATCTTTATCTAAAAACTTGCTAGTGCGTGGATAAATTTTGTCCACTGCCAGCTTCTTCTAGCCTCTATAATTGTCACTTTTGTCAATGCGTAGATTAGCGAGTAATAAGCTACCCTTTGACTACTTAGTTCCAAGTGCTATACTGTGTGAGAACAAACTTTTTAATATCACTAAAGTTGTCAATGCTTTACTGTCAACTATCAATGAGGTAATTAGAATAACTTAGCACACCAATAATGTTTAAGCGATTAGGGTTATTTACCTCAACCAAAAAATTGAACCATAGCCTAGTGCATGGACTTGATGTCAGTTAAGCTATGAATAGCTTGTTTGCCAAGAAGACTAAATAAGTAGCGAATAATAATTTTATGCAAAAATGTTTAAATTTTGTATGGAAGCTTCAACAAAACTTACAGATGTTTCTTTAGGCTATTTCTTGCTTAAATCTATTAAATCTCTAATGATAATATTGCTATGAATGCACATAGAGGATCTGCTGTGCTCAGTTCTGCAACTTTCAAAGTGCAGCCATCCGCAACAGGACTGAACGATAATCATCGCCTGCGGCTGTTTTCTGGCTCTGCCAATTTACAACTGTCTCAAGAAGTCGCTCGTTATCTGGGCATGGACTTGGGGCCAATGATTCGCAAAAGATTTGCGGATGGAGAACTTTACGTTCAAATCCAAGAATCAATTCGAGGTTGTGATGTTTATTTAATCCAGCCATGTTGTCAACCCGTCAACGATCATTTGATGGAATTATTGATTATGGTTGACGCCTGTCGTCGAGCTTCTGCGCGACAGGTAACGGCAGTAATTCCCTACTATGGTTATGCTCGTGCCGATCGCAAAACGGCAGGACGAGAATCAATAACCGCCAAACTGGTTGCTAACTTGATCGTGGAAGCAGGTGCCAACCGCGTTCTCGCAATGGATTTACACTCGGCTCAGATTCAAGGCTATTTTGACATTCCCTTTGACCATGTTTACGGTTCACCAGTATTGCTAGATTATCTAGCCAGCAAACAACTCCCCGACTTGGTGGTTGTTTCTCCCGATGTTGGTGGTGTAGCACGGGCTAGGGCATTTGCAAAAAAACTGGATGATGCTCCACTGGCGATTATTGACAAACGTCGTCAGGCACATAATGTTGCAGAAGTGTTAAACGTCATCGGTGATGTTAAAGGCAAAACGGCAGTGTTGGTGGATGACATGATCGACACTGGGGGAACGATTGCAGAAGGGGCGCGATTACTGCGTGAAGAAGGAGCGCGTCAGGTATACGCCTGTGCAACTCATGCGGTATTCTCTCCACCAGCGATGGAGCGGTTGTCTAGTGGCTTGTTTGAAGAAGTTATTGTCACCAATACCATTCCCATACCAGAAAACAATCGTTTTCCACAACTAGTGGTGCTGTCAGTAGCTAATCTGTTGGGAGAAACTATCTGGCGAATTCATGAAGATACTTCAGTTAGTAGTATGTTCCGCTAACTGCATTCCCGTTACAGGGATAAATTACCCACATTGACTCCTTGATTGAGTGCAGTGTGGGTTTTTGCTTTTAATTATTATGCCAACACTAATACCAATTTGAAAAATGATTGCGACAGATGGATTCACACCAAGCCAGACGCACCAAGGCAATTCCCAATCCAAAATCTCAAATCCAAAATCTCAAATGGTATAACGTCCCTGTTTTGGCATAAGTGATATTTTTACTTCCTCGCTTATGATTCCCAAATCTATGCAGAAAGCCTAAAAATCCCTCCCCTCTGCCCCTCTGCCCCTCTGCGGTCTTAATGATAAGTCTTTAAGCGGACATGATAGACTCCTTACCGATATAGCCAAACCCGGAGTAGTGAAAGCAGTTGCTCGGTATCTACAGGTTTGGTGATGTAGTCAGAGGCTCCAGCTTCGATGCACTTTTCCTTGTCACCTGGCATGGCTTTGGCAGTTAAAGCAATGATTGGTAGCGAGCGAAACTGTTGTTGTTGGCGGATGGCGCGGGTGGTTTCGTAACCATCCATTTCCGGCATCATGATATCCATCAAAACTATATTAATTTCAGGATTAGCTTGCAGTCTTTCTATGCCATCTCTACCATTTTCGGCAAACAAAACTTGCATTTGATAGCTTTCTAAAAAGCTGGTTAGGGCAAAAATATTTCTGAGGTCATCATCTATAATCAAAATTTTCCGATTAGCCAGCACCGGGTCAGTTTGATGTAATTGCTCTAGCATTTGCCGCTTTGGTGTGGGCAAATTTGCTTGCACCCGATGCAAAAATAGCGCAGTTTCGTCTAATAATCGCTCTGGCGATCGCACATTTTTAATAATAATTGTTTCTGCTAGTCCCCGCAGCTGGGTTTCTTCTTGTCGGCTGAGTTCTTTACCGGTGTAAACAATTATCGGCAGTTTCAAAAGCTTGGGTTCAAGCTTTATCTGCTCAATTAGGGCAAACCCGCTCATATCGGGCAGACCCAGATCGAGTACCATACAATCAAAGTGTTGCGATCGCAAAATCGAGAGTGCTTCTGCCCCTGTACCTACTGCTGTACTCTGGACATCGCCGTTACCAATCAGTTCGATAATACTTTGGGCTTGTACGGGGTCATCTTCTACAATTAAGAGATTTTTTACCTGACGCTCAATAAAGCCTTTAATCTCAGTCAATACCTGAGTTAGCGCTTCTGGAGACACGGGTTTTTGTAGATAGGTAATTGCTCCTAGTTGTAATCCCCGTTGTTGTCTTTCATCAACAGAAAGTATGTGTACTGGTATATGTCTGGTATCTGGTTTATGCTTCAGACGATCCAGCACCGTCCAACCATCCATCTCTGGCATGTGGATATCTAGCATAATTGCATTGGGTTTAAACTGTTCTGCTAGTGCTAGACCTTGTTTGCTTTGTAAAGCAACAATAGTTTTAAAACCCTGCTGACGGGCCATATCTAATAAGATGCGGGCGAATTTATCGTCATCTTCGATAATTAGCAAAATGCGATCGCCTGGTTGAATTATTTCTCGGTCATCTGGAATATCGTGGGGTAAGCTGGGAAGTACTTTCACCGATGGAGAGATGTCCACAGTTGGGGGTCTGTTTTCCACCTTTGGCAGTTCTTTTATGGTCGATGTTGTGCGGATCGGGGTGGTTGGCTCCAGGGGTGGTGTGGTGATATTTTGACTATTTTTTTCCTGTTGCTTGGGCAAGTAAAGGGTGAAGGTGCTTCCCTGTCCTGGCTGGCTGAGTAGTTCAATTCTCCCTCCCAATAGTTGAGCTAATTCACGGCTGATGGACAAGCCCAAGCCAGTCCCGCCGTACTTGCGGCTGGTGGTGCCATCTGCTTGCTGAAATGCCTCGAAAATAATCTTCTGCTTTTCGGCTGGAATGCCTATGCCCGTGTCGCTGACGGCAAAAGCGATCGTGGAATTATCAACTTGAAATATTTGTAACTTCACGCCTCCCTGTTCTGTAAATTTAAAGGCGTTAGCGAGGAGATTTTTCAGCACTTGTTGCAGACGTTTGGAGTCGTTATAAATTGTTGGGGGTAACTTCTCATCCCGTTCAATAGTAAAACTGATTTCTTTATTGTGGGCAACTTGCCGGAAAGTCTGCTCTAGAGATGTTTCCAAATCTGCAAGAGCAATTTGCTCAATATCGAGCGACATAGTACCCGACTCAATTTTTGCCAAATCGAGAATGTCATTGATCAATTCCAGCAAGTCAGTTCCAGCCGAGTAAATAGTTCGGCTGTACTCTACCTGTTTGTCGGTCAAGTTGTTAAGAGAGTTATCTGCTAACAGCCTTGCTAAAATTAATAGGCTATTTAACGGTGTCCGCAGTTCGTGGGACATATTCGCCAGAAATTCTGACTTATATTTGGAAGACAAGGCCAGTTGTTCAGCTTTTTCCTCCAAAGACTTCCTCGCTCGCTCGACTTCCTGGTTCTTGCGGGCCACTTCTCGATTTTGAACTTCTAACAATTCTGCTTTTTCTTCTAGTTCCTCATTTAGTTGTTGCAGTTCTTCGTTAGATTGCTTGACAAGAAATTGTGATTCTTCTAACTCGTGCGCTTGTTCTTCTAGGCGTTGATTGCTTTGCTGTAGTTCTTCTTGCTGGGTTTGCAGTTCTTCTGTTAAAGCAACAGACTCTTCAAGTAGTTGCTGTGTTTGCAATTGTGAGGCGATGTTATTTAAAAATACACCCAGATTTTCACTCAATTGCTCTAAAAATGTTAGGTGCAACTGGTTAAAAGGCCCAAAAGAGGCAAGTTCAATTACAGCATTTACCTGCTCCTCAAATAGTATGGGCAAGACAATAATATTTAGCGGTGGTGCTTCTCCTAAACCGGAACTGATGCGGATATAGTCACTGGGAACTTCTGTGAGGAGGATTCTTTGTTTTTCTAGGGCGCATTGTCCCACTAATCCCTCACCCAAACGAAACTGATTTGCGAGGTTTTTTCGCTCTTTATAAGCATAACCACTCAGCAACTTCAGCACAGGCTGGTCGTCTATGGAGTCCATCACATAAAAAACGCCCTGTGATGCCCCAACTAGTGGTGCTAAATTCGACAATATCAGACTAGACACGTTTTCCAGATTTCGCTGCCCTTGGAGCATCTGAGTAAATTCAGCTAAGTTAGATTTGAGCCAGTTTTGCTCCTCATTTTTTTGAGTTGTGTTTCGCAGATTAACGATCATTTCGTTAAAGGTGCGCGTCAACACGCCAATTTCATCTTGGCGATCGCTATCTGGTAAACTTACCGATAAATCCCCATCCGCCATTTTTTCTGCCAAATCAGAAACTTGCTTCAGGGGTACTGAAATATGTCTGGTCAGGGTGAAGCCGATCAAAGCTAAGAGCAAAGAAAAGAAGGGAATACTATAGACAATGCTGGCGAGCGTTTGCCGACCAGCTGCTTGTGCTTTCTCAGAACGCTGTTTTAGCAGTGCATTCTCTTCATTTTTCATCGCCTGGATAACTTTCTGGATATTATCCATCAGTTGCTTACCCTGGTCTGTCAGAACAGCTTTTTGAGAAGCTTCTAAGCCCTGGCTTTGCCGTAGCTCTATGACATCTTTCATTACAGCCATTCTCTCGGTTAGTAGTGGCTGCAAAATATCAAGCCGATTTTGTTGGTTGGGGTTATCTGCCGTTAACCTTTGAATTTCCCTAACTTTTTGATTCAGTACTCGAATCGCAGCGTTATAAGGTTCTAAATAACGCTGTTCTCCAGTAATAATGTAACCGCGTTGCCCTGTCTCAGCATTTGTCAGTTGCAAGTTGAGGTCTTCTAGCTGACTTAACACCTGGTAAGTATGGCTTTCTTTGCGCGAAGTTTGAATAAGCTCATTGGTGCTTTGGTAGGAGATTAAACCAATGGTGGTCAGAGTTGCCAAACTCAAGGCAAAACTTACTCCAATCTTGGGTCCAATCTTCAAACGGTTTAACATTATTCCAGGCAGGTATTCAAATTATTTCTGTTTTTGAGACTTTTTTGATGATGGTTTTGGCTATGCAAAATTAATGGGGGATATTTAGTTTATCTAGGATATACCTAATTTTTTGCACACTAACTATTATCATTTGTCTTCTAACTTTTTACAAATGTATCGATACTTAAATAAGTATATATCTAAATACTAATATTTTTCTCTAAGATTTTGACAATAAATCATTCAATAGCATAACTTCTTTCAAAAGAAGCAACTACTTGATTATGCCTTTAATTGAATATTGCTGTGGATAAGTAAAAATTTTTGCTTAGATTCCAAATTTAACATTAGCTAAAAAATGGTATTTTTAAGTTATATTTTAATGGTTCAATAACTTTGAAATTAACAAAAAGACTGGATAGTAAAATTAAACAGCCGAATCAGTAAAATTCAATTAATAAAAACATAATTTATTCTAGACACTATATGTGGATTTTGCGGTTGGATATAATATCTCTGCCATTGTACATCAATCTACAGAGCAACCGTAACCTTAGCGATCGCCAGCAGCATTCCATAGGAAAGTCAAGGTTTCAAAAGACAACCTCTACCATAGAAGCATATAATTTATAGTAGAAAAGTATTGTTAGGAATATGCACAATCATGGCGTGTCGAAAAATCTGTTGATATTAACTTGGCATTTAACTAGAAGTTGTTGATCGGCAGGCGCTCGCTTCTAGCTGCATCAAGCTCGGATTGACTATAAATACTAAAATGTTGAACCTTGTTACTCTCTAAAATCGCTCTTGCACCTGCTACATAGATATCAGTACCTTTTAGTACTAATAAGTAATGGCCAAGAGTCAGATGATGCTCATAATATCTAGCTAGCTCATCAGAAATTCCTAAAGTAGTATATTTATCTTGGGAACTGCTAATATTCACCCCAGAAATATCACCCAGATTGCTTGTATTTTTAACAACTATTGATATTTGACTCATTGGGAAGCCGGCGGTTTTCAGTTCAGTCACCGCTGCTTGTGCATCTTGATGTCGGTAAAAAACGCCAAGTGCATATTTATAGCGATTATTTGGGGTCGAGTATGGTTCAAAGACTCCCCATTGTTGAATATCGCGGCGATTAAAAATCCTTTTGGCAAGACGAATTTCTATGTCTATACCGGTTACTATCACCAAATAGTAACCTTTACAGACAAGATCGCTATAACCCTGTGCAAGATTTTCAGAAATTCCTAAACTTAGGAACAAACTAGATAAACCACCTGCTAAAGTGGTAGCGATCGCTGTTACTTCCGCTCCGGCTAAGATGACTGGGCCTATACCAGGAATTACCAAGAGGACTAGATCGACTGATAAACCAGCAATATTTCCTAAAGAATCACTAGCAACGGCTCCAGCAGCATCTTCTGAGGATGTATTGCCAGTGTTTTGGATGGTTTCAACACCAGCAATATCACTTTGTTCTTCTGTATTCCGTGCAATAACAGAAACTTTTTCCATTGGAAAATTAGAAGCTTTTAGTTCCTGAAGTACCAATTGTGCATCGGAATACCCAGCGAAAACTCCTATAGTTCTTCGCTCTTTCTCTAATGTCATTTTATCGGTTTATTGCAGTTAGAAGTGATTCCCAAAATTGTTACCTGAAATTGAGGTAATTACACAGCTCGACGAGTCAGTAAACCCCAAAGGAAAATTAGTATCATTGCACCAATAACAGCAAATAAAATGCTTCCCAGAGATAAAGCTCCAGATGCAGCTGCTGCTGCCGAACCACTTCCTAGCAATACTTGACCCAAATAACCACCAAATACGGCTCCAAGGATTCCTAATATAATGGTAGAGATAATACCGCCACCTTGGGTTCCAGGATAAAATAACTTAGCTAACGCACCTGCAATTAAACCCAAAACCAACCAAGCAATAATGCTAGTCATCGAATTTCTCCTTCACTGAAAATCTGCTTTGTTTGCATTTGACTAATTTCATATTAAAGTTTGCCTCCAAAATTTCCGATCTATCTAGAGAACTAATATCATAAATCTTTAGATATCATTTGAATATTCGCCAAGTCATCTTTGAGGATGAATATACAAATTAGTCACATTCTGTACATTCAAGTGTTTGTATAGCAGTCCTATTTGACATCATATAAGATGTAGATAAGGAAGCTAACCGCATTCTATATGAGACACGACGTGTAGCTTACTTCCCTGTATGGGTAAGCGTAGTATCTTGTAGAGAAGGACAGAAAAGGAAGAAAAAATAAAGAAATATATACATTTCAAATTTAGATTTTTGATTTTCAAAAAAGCGATATCAGCCGTTCAAGGCTCAGGACTGGAGA
This sequence comes from Nostoc sp. LEGE 12454, assembly GCF_056620565.1. NCBI lineage: Bacteria > Bacillati > Cyanobacteriota > Cyanophyceae > Nostocales > Nostocaceae > Nostoc > Nostoc sp. LEGE 12454. The sequence goes on along the minus strand of NZ_JBWQXL010000004.1, from coordinate 65,314 downwards.
CTATAGAAAGAGCTAGTTGATATAGTTGGCGACGGGGAAGGGAAGTAAATTTTGCTAACTGACGGCTAGCTTGCGATCGCGATATTCCTTGACTAATTAACTGTTTCAATTCGGCTTTCAATTCTTCTTCTGTCAGTTGGGGCTGACTGGCTGGAATTCCCGCTACAACTAATGTATATTCACCTTGGGGTTCTCGTTGAGTGTAGTAAGCGATCGCTTCGGCAATTGTCCCCCGCCAAAATTCCTCATACAATTTAGTTAACTCCCGTCCTAGCACAATTTGGCGATCGCTTCCCCAAACAAGAGCTAAGTCTTGCAAAGTATCTCGCAAACGGTGCGGCGATTCATAGAAAATCAAAGTGCGAGATTCTGTTTGCAGAGATTCTAAATGTTCTTGTCTCTGTTGGGTTTTCGCTGGGAGAAAGCCTTCAAAGACAAACCGATCTGTTGGTAATCCAGCTGCACTCAAAGCGGTAATTGCTGCACTAGCGCCAGGAATGGGAACTACTGGAATTCCCGCTTCAATACAGGCTTTCACCAGTTCATACCCAGGATCGGAAATACCTGGCATCCCCGCATCGCTCACCAGAGCGATCACTTTGTTATTAACTAAATGCTCTAATAATTCTGGGATACGGCTGGTACGATTGTGTTCGTGGTAACTCACCTGGGGTGTTTTAACTTGAAAATGCTGTAGCAGTTTCCCCGTATGACGCGTGTCTTCTGCAGCAATGATATCCACAGTTTGCAAAATTCGCACTGCCCGAAAGGTGATATCTTCCAGGTTGCCAATTGGTGTGCCGACAACGTAAAGTGTTCCTGGTTTTGGATCGGTTTGCATGAGTAAGAGTTAAGAGTTAGGAGTTAAAAGTTAAGAAGTCAAAATAATAATTTACGTATAATGTGAATTGAGTATTCACCACATTTCATACTCAAATTTTGCTTTTTTTGACCCGATGAAAGTTTCTAATTCATCAATTTCAGTGATTTCGGGTATTTCTGGTCTTTTAAGACGCGATAAATCGCGTCTCTACATCTGGGTTTTGTTGATCGCTCTGAACTGTATTGCGTCCTATCTTATTTCAACAATCTTAGTCCACTGAGGGTAACTAATACTGTGGAACCTTCATGGCCAATGACGCCGATTGGTAGGTTAATATTTCCTAGAAAGTTGCCGACTAAAAGCAACATAATGAAACTCAACGCTACAACTATATTTTGTTTTACTATGAGTTGCGATCGCCTGCCCAAATACATCGCTACAGCAATTTTTTCTAACCTGTCTGCCATCAGTACGATATCTGCGGTTTCTAATGCCACATCGCTACCAGATACTCCCATCGCTATACCTACAGATGCTTGCGCTAAAGCTGGTGCATCATTTATCCCATCGCCTACCATTGCAACTGTTTGATATTGTTGCTGTAAACGGCGGATAATATCCAGCTTATCTTCTGGTAGAAGTTGGGCATATACCCGATCGATTCCGACTGCGTTGGCGACACTGTGAGCAGTTTCCTGATTATCCCCGGTTAACATGACAATTTGTTCAACTCCCAGTTTCTTTAACCGGGTAATAGTTGCGGCTGCTTCCGCTCTTACTTCATCTGCGATCGCAATTACACCCATCACCTCTGTTCCCCGTGCTACCCAAACCACTATTTTACCGTCTTGCTCCCAATGAACTAGTTCTTGCAATTCTTCAGGGAAATTTGTCACATATCTCTGTATAAAAACGGCATTCCCGACAATTATTTGTTGTTCTTGAGCAATTCCAATAATTCCCTCTCCAGGTATGGCTTGCACTTTGATTGCACCAACCCAATTTAAATCACTAGCCGCTTTGACAATTGCCTTACCGATGGGATGTTCGGAAGAGGATTCTACACTAGCAGCCGCTTTTAATACATCATTCTTAGTGTATTCACTAGCTGAAACTACCTGGAATACCTGCAACTGTCCTGTTGTGAGAGTACCAGTTTTATCAAATGCGATCGCTCGGACTTTGCCAATCTTCTCCAACTGCGCCCCATTTTTAAACAAAATCCCCTGTCTTGCACCATTGGCGATTCCCGAAAGCAGGGTGGGCATAATTGCAGCCATCAACGCACAGGGAGAAGCCACCACAAGGAAAGTAAGAGCGCGATAAATTGTTGTTTCCCAATCCCAACCCCAAAGAAATGGGGGTAAAGTTGCCAGTAATATTCCAGCTACTACAATGACTTTTGCATATCCTTTCTCAAAGCGATCGATAAACTCTTGGGAAGGTGGTGCTTCTGTTTGCGCTTGTTCTACCAAACGAATCACACGCTGAATCAAACTGCTTTGGGCTGGTTTGTGTACTTTAATTTGCAATGCACCATAGCCGTTGAGCGTACCTGCAAATACTTCTGCGCCCACTGTTTTCTCTACAGGTAAAGACTCGCCTGTAATTGCAGCTTGATTAAGAGTGCTGTAACCAGATAAAATTATCCCATCAGTAGGAATTAGTTCTCCAGGTTTGACGACAATCTGATCGCCCACTTTTAGCTGACTGATAGGAATTTCCTCTTCCCTCCCCTGAAGCAAAACCCTTGCTGTATCTGGTGTCAAACTCATCAAACTATGGATACTCCGCTCAGTTCGCTGCATTGCATAGCCTTCTAATGCGCCACTAATGGCAAAGATCAGAATCAAAATTGCCCCATCAATAATTAGATGATATTCTCTTCGCCATAAGCCGAGGCTAGCAGCACCAATCGCTGCCACAATCATCAGCAAATCTACATCAAGTTCTTTTTCTTTGAATAGAGTAGTCAATCCTTCCCGCGCACTTTCGTAACCACCAATTACATAAGCAGCTGGTAGTAGCAGGAACGCCAATCCCAACCAACCGAGATGCAAGGCGAACCATCCGAGAAATAGCAGTAAGCCACACAAAAGGGCTGCTAAAGTATCTGCGTGTTCTCTGGTAAATTGGCCCAAACGTTGGGGGTAGAGCATGAGAGATGAATTTACAACGACTCTCTCACGCTAAACCTTGACATTGATGTTAATGTCAAGCCTTATAATGAATTTGAAATGCAGAGGGACGCAAAGTTAAATCTTTATCTGTGTTCTTGGAGCGTTTTTCAAAAGTGGGATGTGGGTAAATGCGACGATTTAACTGTTACGTTTAAAATTGCACTAGTAGGAAAAAATATATGCTAAAGCGAATATATATTGATAACTTTCGCGGCTTGGTAAATTTCGAGATGAATTTTGACTCGATTAATCTGTTTCTTGGTGGTAATGGAACAGGTAAATCAACTGTTTTTGAAGCCTTGCGGAAAATTCAAAATTTTGTAAGTGGTCGCAAAAACCTAGAAGAAATTTTTCAATATACTGACTGTACTCGTTGGCAAACTTTACAAATTCAGCGTTTTGAATTAGAAATTACTGGAAATAATGGTCATTATAAATATGAATTGGCTATTAAACATAATCAAAATAAAAATCATGTTGAATATGAACGTCTCTGGTTTAATAACCAAATCTTGCTGAAGTTAGAAGAAAATGAATTTCAAATTTTTCGAGAAGATACTTCTGAATTAGGAAATATTACATTCCCCTCATCAATATCAGACTTTATTTCTCTGGTATCGTTATTTTCTACGAATACTAATAGTACTAAGATAGCTTGGTTTGCAAAAAGAATGCAGCGATTCATTATTGTACAAATTATTCCTAGTCTTATGGTTGATGGCAGCGAGAAGGAAGAAATAAGTCTAGATTTTAGAATGGAAAATTTTGTTTCCTGGTATCGTTACATTTCAGAAGATCAAGGTAAAGTTTCTGAACTTATGAAAATTCTACAAGATGTGTTAGAGGGTTTTGTAAGTTTTAAATTTGAACAATTTAGTGAAAGATATCGAACTTTAAAATTGCGATTTACAACAGGTGAAGATAAAAAAAACATTATTGATTATCGTTTTAGCGAATTATCTGATGGACAAAAAGTGTTAATTGCTCTGTACACCCTTGTTTATTGCACTCAGTCTGAAGATTACACACTGTGTATTGATGAACCAGAGAATTTTTTAGCCCTGCCAGAAATTCAGCCTTGGCTAATTCAGCTTTATGACCTTTGTAGTGTGGGAAAAATGCAGGCTTTGCTAATTTCTCATCATCCTGAATTAATTAATTATCTTTTAGCATCGCCTATAGGTTATTGGTTTGAGCGTCAGAGTAATGCTCCTGTGCGAGTGAAAAAAATTAGTAATGAAGTTGCTGAAAATACTGGATTACCTATTTCAGAACTAATTGCGCGGGGTTGGCTTTATGAATCGGCGTAGAGTACAGATTGTAATTCTGTGTGAGGATAAGCAACAAGAAGTTTTTGCTAGGCATTTTCTGAAAAAACGAGGTTTTATTTTAGATAGAAATCTTAGAATCGAAATCTGCCCAAAAGGTGCAGGAGAACAGTTTGTCAGAAAGCGTTACCCCACAGAAGTAAAAGCATATCGTAGCAAAAACTATCTTTCAGGAATGCTTGTAGTTTTGATTGATGCGGATAAAAAAACGGTAGAGGAAAGGCTAAAGCAATTAGATGATGCACTGATAGAAGATTTGCAACAGATTCGCCAGCCGAAAGAAGCGATCGCAATATTTATACCCAAAAGAAATATTGAAACTTGGATACATTATTTACAAGGTGAAACTGTTGATGAAGAAACAGAATATTCAAAATTAAACAATGAGTCAGTTTGCAAGCCCTATGTGGAAAACTTGGTAAATCAGTATTATCAAGGTTTGGATGAAAATGCACCGCCATCTCTTCAGGCGGCTTGCGAAGAGTTACAAAGAATTTTGCCGTTGTTGGAGTAAATCATGAATGCTGGTTGCTTAACTATTAAAGAACTCACTGATGCGGTTGGCGGTGGTTTAACTCCGCGGATGGTGCGACATTACCATCAATTGGGACTGTTACCGCAACCAGTGCGATCGCGTAGCAATTACCGTCTCTATACCAAAACAGATGTTCTCAGGTTACAACGGATTGTCGCACTTAAGCAGCAAGGGTTTCAGCTAAATCATATCCGCAATATTTTGGAAGTGGAACCAGAAGCCGACACAACGGTTAACCTCATGGGACAACTTCAGCAGCAATATCGCGCGGTGATGCAACAAATTTCCCAACTGCGGCAAACTGCATCAGCATTAGAAGGATTATTGGGGCGCGATCGCCATTGTCAAATTATCCAAGCGGAAGTTTTGGCGCAACTGAAGTTACTTGATGTTGAAACCCAAGCTGGATTGGGAGGATTGGAAAATCTCTGGAGTGGTTTGGATGCCGAAATTCATACCCACTCGGAAGCTTTTACCGAATCGCTACAACGCTTACTACCCGATCTGTCTCACCGTTCGGAAATTGAACAACACTTAATTTCTCAGTTGGTTTTGGCTTGTGGCGATGTCAGTTTAGTATCCTTTGTGAAATTGAGTCGAGATGCGATCGCAGCTAGTCGAGAAGCTTTATCTGCAAGTTGTCAAATTGTTGTCGATACTCAAACGGTTGCGGCTGCTTTAGATCAAACCCGATTACTTCACTTAGGATGCTGCACTGAAACCTTGATTGATAATCCCCATATTACTACTGCCACTGAAGCCGAAGTTGCTTTTTGGCAACATCAAGAATGGCGAGAAAAATTGCAGCAAGTAAATAATGGTTGTGTGCTGGTAGTTGGTTATGCTCCCTCAGTACTTCTGGAAGCTTGTGAAGCCATTGCTAACCAAAAAATTCAGCCTGCATTAGTTATTGGAATGCCCATTGGCTTTAGCCATGCTCCCGCAGCCAAGCGACAACTGATGCAACAAGGGATACCTTATATTACTGTTGAAGGGACTTTGGGAGGTGGTGCTTTAGCTGCAACTGCCTTAAATGCTTTGGTTGAGTCACTGATTGATAAGCCAGATTGTCATTGTTATCTCAAATAAGTGCTGAACAATAAGTATTCATTTAAGCACTCAGCACTCAGAACTACTGAAAATAATATTGTTAAATAATATTGAATTTGCTACACTTTACCAGTTTTAGTAATTCAATAATTCATAATCGCGGTCATCAACTACCAACTTGTGTATAAGTTGCAATATAACTTAGAAGAATTTATAGTAAACAGACTTTGGCAATTAGAGTATAAATTATCATGCTATCCAAGCTAGAGCGAAGTATAAATCAGCATAAGTGCTTTGAAGTAATTAGAACTAAAGATAACTCAGATGTATAATTAGCGCGTCTCCTCCATAATCTTTATTAAAGATCGCGATTTAGGACTGGTAGGCTTTCTATTTTTTACTTTAATTAAGGGGCTTATGTGGCAACAAGAAAAAAAAGATACTTTGATAGTCAGACTGTTATTATGGGTTGCCTTAGCTACAACCCCGATGGCAGCATCTCTGGTGGTATCAGCACCGATGCTGGCACAATCTACACCTGAAGCTACCTCTTCGCCACTGCCACAAACAGTGCAGAATGAACCGATAGTGCGGATTGACGGTTCCAGTAGCTTGAGTGCAATCAACCAAAGCCTGAAAGAAAGTTTTGAAAAACAGTTTGTCGGTAAAAAGGTTGAAGTTGCTGCAAACGGCACTGAGACAGCGCTGAAAGATTTGCTAGATGGCAAAATCGATATAGTCGCAATGGGGCGCGGGTTGACGCCAGCAGAAAAAGCTCAAGGACTAGAGCAAGTTCGTTTGCAGCGTGAAAAGATTGCGATCGTGGTTGGTGCAGACAATCCTTTCAAAGGAAGCTTGACTAGTAGGCAATTTGCCCGGATTTTCCGGGGGCAAATTACAAATTGGTCGCAACTGGGAGGGCCTTCAGCCAAGATTCGGTTCATCGATCGCCCGAACACGAGTGAAACTCGCAATACTTTTCGTACTTATCCAGCCTTCAAAACTGCTGAATTTGCTACAGGGGCTAATGCTACCCAAGTAAGTGACGATAATAGTGCAGAAATTATCAAACAACTGGGCAAAGACGGCATCAGCTATGTGTTAGCTAATCAGGTGTCGAAGTTGAAAGGTGTGCGAGTTCTGCAATTACATCAAGCCTTGCCAGCTGATGCGAGATATCCCTTCTCGCAACCTTTAGTTTACGTTTACAAAAAAGATCAGAGTTTAACTACAGTAGATTTTCTTGGCTTTACCCTAGCACCCGCAGGACAGCAGGCTATAGAAAAAGGTAGAGCTGCCGAAGCCGAGGCGATCGCAGCCAGCGTCTTACAACCTGCTGTTGCAGCTTCACCCGGTGTCCAAACGACACCAGCGCCTACGCCTTCCTCTAGTGCCACTAGTTCTGCATTTGGCGAACAGCCCTTTGTGGCTGCACCTGCACAAAGCGCTCCAATTGTAAATAAAGAAACACCATTGTGGTTGCTGCTACCTGTCTTTTTTATCACTGTAGGTGGCTCTGTACTATGGTGGATTCTGAAAAAACCCCCATTGCCCACCCAGGAAACAGACAATTTACCAGAATCAAATCCTCATCCACCCAATGGAGAAACGGCGGCACTCGATGCCAGCACACTTTCCTCCCTGAATGGAACGACGTTGGAGGAGCAGGCAGTACCGCACTTTCAAGAGCAAGAAAACCCCGATCGCACTCCTTTCAACATCTACGCTCAAACAGAATCTGACTTGAACCCAAATGCTACGCAGGAGACAGCAAATTTAGTACAAGAGACAAGTAATGGTACTTCTAACCTCTATGAAGGCGCGACATCGGGCGTAGCTAATGGCTCAGAAAATAACAATTTGGGAGCCGCAGCTTTGGGTGGTGCGGCTATAGCAACAGGCATTGGGGCGGCTACTTGGTCTACCTTTAACAACAAAGAAACAGAACCAAATGCAACTGATGAGACAATCGAGCTAAACAATTATACGGAGACGTACACTCCTGATGCTGATGAAGTTGCATGGGATATAGAAGCCCCGGCAGCTGTAGTCAATACTTCATATCCTTACCCCGGTAATAATATTACAGAAGAGGTATCTGATGTGGAACTGCCTTCATCTGAGGTGACAGCCCCACTCCCGGAATTACCAGATGTGCCACAAGCAACATCTGATTTTGGATACTGGGACACAGCAATTAGTGAAGATGAGGTAGATGAGGAACTTCAGGCAGAATTGAATTGGCTAGAGAGTATCACCTCAACTGAAGATACAGCCTCAGTAGATGAATTGCCCTTAGCGGAATCTGACGAAACGACAGCCGATTTGGAAGCATCAGAGACAGATACATCCTCACTGCTCGATTTACCGGAATTTCCAGAAGATGTATTGAGTAAAGATGCATTGAATGTGGTAGCGGACGCAGCCGAACCCACTTTAAATTTGCCAGAGTCAGAACTTCCCGCCGAGCCGACTGTTGGGGAAGCTAACTCCACAGATTTGACAGCAGCTTTAGCAGCGGGTGCGGGAGTTGGCGCTTGGGCTAGCACTTTCGGATCGGATGCTCAAAATGGGACAATCGCAGCCGAAACAGCTAGTGGTTTGGTAGATGCAGATGAAGAAAGTAGTATTGTGCTTACACCACAGACTTATACATCGGCTCATGTCTCTTGGGAGATTTCCCCAGCCAAGAAAGCAGAACTGTGGCAGCAAGGCGGTACTCAATTGGCAGTGCGGCTGTATGATGTGACTGGCATTGATTTAAGTTATCAAACTCCGCAGCTGGTCAAGCAGTATGACTGTGCAGAGACAGCACGCGATCGCGTTGTAGAAATTCCCCAGGGCGATCGCGACTACATAGCTGAAATTGGCTATCTCGCTTATGGCGAACACTGGTTATTCATCGCCCGTTCTGCAATTGTTCGTGTCTTCAGTCCTGTGAATCCAGATCCGGTAGTTGATGATGTGGCGGCAGCCGAAACAGCTATTGGTTTGGTAGATGCAGATGAAGAAAGCAGTATTGTGCTCACACCAGATACTGATGGATCGGCTCATGTCTCTTGGGAGATTCTCGAAGCCAAAAAAGCAGCACTGCGGCAACAAGGCGGCTCTCAATTGATCGTCCGGCTGTATGATGTGACTGGCATTGACTTGAGTTATCAAACTCCGCAGCTGGTAAAGCTGTATGAATCTGAGGAAACAGAAAACGACGGATTGGTGGACATTCCCCTGAACGATCGCGACTACATAGCTGAAATTGGCTATCTCGCTGATGGCGATGCCTACGGCGGTAAACAACGCTGGTTATTCATCGCCCGTTCTGCGATCGTTCATGTCTTCGGTCCTGTGAATCCAGATCCGGTAGTTGATGATGTCGCAATCTCGGATAAAACAGATGTTGATTTGGTAGATATCCAACAAGAGAGCAGTATTGTCCTCACACCCCGCACTTTCCAATGGGCTGAAGTCTCTTGGGAGGTTTCCGAAGCCAAAAAAGCAGCACTGCGTCAACAGGGCGGCTCTCAATTGGCAGTGCGGCTGTATGATGTGACTGGAATAGACTTGAGTTATCAAAATCCTCAGCTTGTCCAGCAGTATGAATGTGAAGAGACAGCACGCGATCGCTTTGTAGAAATTCCCATCAGCGATCGCGATTACATAGCTGAAATTGGCTATGTCGCTGATGGCGGTCGCTGGTTATTCATTGCCCGTTCTGCGATCGTTCGTGTCTTTAGTCCAGTGCCTACAGAACCGACAACAGATTCCACTGTTAAAAATGTACCATTAGTAAGCGAAACCGCTGTTGGCTGGGCAAATGTAGAAGCAGAAACTGCCCCAGAAGAGAGCAGTATTGTCCTCACACCCCGGACTCCCAAGTGGGCTTATGTTTCTTGGCACATTTCCAAAGCTCAGGCTGAAGTACTGCGACAACAAGGCGGTTCCCAATTAGTAGTGCGGCTCTATGATGTCACCGGCATTGACTTGAGTTATCAAAGTCCCCAGCTTGTCCAGCAGTATGAATCTGAAGAAGTAGCACGCGATCGCTTTGTGGCTATTCCTGTGAGCGATCGCGATTACATGGTTGAAATTGGCTATATTGCTGATGGCGATCGTTGGTTACTCATCGCCCGTTCCGCTAACGTTCGGGTATTCAGTCGTCCCCAAGGAGATTTCTGGTTTGTGGCTGATGCTGAGTTAATTATTCACGGAGCAACTCAACCAAATACAAACGTAAACATTGGTGGACATGCCATCAAAGTTAAACCCGATGGTACTTTCCACCTACGTCTCCCCTTTTCAGATGGTTTAATGGACTATCTCATAACAGTAGCTGCTGATGGGGAATCCACAAGAACTATCCATAAGAAGTTCTCTCAGGAAACTTCCGAAAGCTAACATTAGACTTCTTGGCATTGTGGGGAAAAGGGTAAGGATTAAAGGGCAAAGATATGGAATTTACCTTACCCTTTAACCTTTAACCTTTCTCCAGACTAAAAGAGAGATTGTTGGGTTTATCCGAAAAGTATTGTGAGTTATCCCCTCTAACCCGATTCTCCTTTTTTAGGGAGTGTAAGAAGGGGGGATTTTATTATGCCAAGTTTCATTTTCATCTCTGTTAGGAGAAGTAATTACAATACGCTTCGGTTAAAGTTTTTTAATGAAAATTTTAGAGCACAGAAATGTGACAAATCATCGCAAATACGCGATAAATCGCGTATTGTAGAGACGGCGATTCATCGCGTCTATATTGTAAAGACGGCGATTCATCGCGTCTCTTGCTCTGGAAAAATTTCTTGAGTTAGACATTTCCTAAATGCTAACGTCTACAAGGTGACACAGGATTTGGAGCGGTTTTTTTTAACTATGAAACATAGACACAAAGTAGCTTTTAGCTTAACATCGTTGATCGGTCTTAATTTAATCTCTAGCTTAGTCGCATTCGATCGGGCGATCGCAGCACCACCGAGAACCCCAGACAAAAGTGTTAACTGCGAAATTTTAGTTGTGGGTGGTGGACTTTCTGGTGTAGCCACAGCTTATGAGGGCTTGCTAGCAGGGCGAACAGTTTGTTTGACAGAAATTACTGACTGGCTGGGAGGGCAAATTTCTGCTCAAGGGACATCTGCGTTAGATGAACGCCCAACTCAACGAGCTCTCAAATTCTATTCTCGCGGCTACCTAGAATTGCGAAACCGCATTGGGCGTAAATACGGTAAGCTTAACCCCGGTGAATGCTGGGTAAGTGAATCGTGTTTTCTTCCCCGCGATGCTCACACAATTTTGACCCAGATGCTTAAAGATGCCGAAAAGCAGGGCAAAGGGAAGTTGCAATGGTTTCCCAACACGGTAATTAAGGATTTGGAAATCGCTGCTGATGGCAAAATAATTAATAGTGCGATCGCAATTCAATCTCAACCACCAAAAGGCGCACCACCTCTCAATACTTTTACGTTATCTCAAAGTATTGAAGATGCTTATCGCTACGAAAACTCGTCTCGGTTTACCAAAACGATTGTCCGTTTCATTCCCAAGGTAGCGAAAGAGGATGCTGCTAAATGGTACGTCGTAGACGCTAGCGAAACTGGAGAAATTATCGCCCTTGCTGATGTTCCTTACCGATTAGGTATTGATGCCCGTTCTTACTTAGAACCTTCTGCTTCCAGCACCAACAATGACCCCTATTGCCCTCAAGGCTTTACCTACACCTTTGCAATGGAGGCCACCAAGGAACCGCAACCGCAGACAATGCCTGCATTTTATCCACAATATGCGCCATATTTCAGCTATGAATTAAAGCGACTGGCTAATTTTGATTTAGTTTTTAGCTATCGTCGCATTTGGAGTCCAAACAAAGGGAAACCAGCAAAATTCGGTGGTGTCGGTTTTACTGCGGCTGCACCAGGGGATATCTCGATGCAAAACTGGACTTGGGGTAACGACTACCGCCCCGGAACAGCCCAGGATAACCTAATTTATACTCGTCAACAGTTACAAGGTACTGGACAGTTAGAGCCAGGGGGTTGGATGGGAGGACTGCGGACAGAAGCCCTCCGCAAGGCTGAGGAAAATGCTTTATCTTTCTATTACTGGTTGGTAGCTGGAACTACAGATTCTCAACTAGGAGATGGTGTCAAGCAGGCGCAAACTAATAACCGCTTTGTTTCCGGTTTAAATTCGCCAATGGGGACAGCGCATGGCTTATCGAAATATCCTTATATGCGAGAAGGACGGCGCATCATTGGCCGCCCCAGTTGGGGACAAGCCGAAGGCTTTAGTATTGGGGAAATTGATATTTCCCGCCGAGATTATAATGACGAGTATTATTCTAAGACTCTGCCAGCAGATATGTATCGTCGCCTACGAGCAGCAGTTGCAGGTTTAGAAGCAATATCAGTAATTGAGGGTAAAGTTCCACCAGACAAAGCAATGCGACGGACTCGTTCTACCATCTTTCCCGATGCTGTGGGTATTGGTCACTACGCCATAGATTTCCATCCTTGCATGGTGAATAGTCCCCCAGAAGCACCTGGTAACACAGAACGTCCAGGCGAAAGACGCGGTGCAGGTCTTGCCTATCCCTTCCAAATTGCTTTGAGAGCAATGATTCCCCAGAAAATTGATAATTTGCTCGTAGGTGGCAAAAGTATTGCGACTAGTCATATTGCTGCTGCTGCCTATCGAGTACACTCATTTGAATGGTCGGCTGGCGCAGCTGCGGGAACTATTGCTAGTTTTGCACTCAAAAATGCGATCGCACCTTACCAACTTGTTGATGACTTACCTAAACAAGAGCCACAACTAGAAGCACTCAAGCGGCTTTTGCAACAAAATGGCAACCCTACCGCCTTCCCAGATACATCTATTTTTAACGAAAACTGGGATAATTGGAAATAAATTGTCATTTGTCATTTGTCATTGGTCATTGGTCATTTGTCATATCAAGTCCGGTTAATCACTTATGATTACCGAATCTGTGCAAAAATCCCAAAAGCCTCTTCCCCTAGCAATAACTGCGGTCTAAATGATAAGTCTTTAGCCGGACACGATATTATTGGTCATTGGTTAAGGACAACGGACAAATGACAATGGACAACTAAACAACGAACTAAACTAATTACTTATAGTGTAGTAATGTAGTTTTGTAAAATTATCTTGACCAATTGTTTTATGGTTATGACACTTTCAGCAGATGTTTACAGGATGTCCACAGCACCAACTATAGCTCCTGAACGGTCTAATCAAGTTATCCGTAAGACTTATCCGAATTACAAAGTGATTGTATTAAACGATGATTTTAATACATTCCAACACGTGTGTGAATGTTTGATGAAATATATTCCGGGAATGAGTGGCGATCGCGCGTGGGATCTGACTAATCAGGTACACTATGAAGGTCAAGCGATCGTCTGGGTCGGGCCCCAAGAACCTGCGGAACTCTATCACCAGCAGCTGCGCCGAGCAGGTTTGACAATGGCACCTCTAGAAGCAGCTTAATTATTATGGGCAAACCCTCCGTAGATCCTCTCCGCACGGCTTCACAAAAAGCTGCCAGACTGGTTTGGAATCACTCAACACACCTTTCTGGTCTTATCCCCATTTTAGAACGTCTTTGTCAGCAGGATGGTATCCAAACTGTGACGCCGGGAGTGCTTGGGCGATCGAAGGGTCACTGTCCAAAAATGCAACTACGCGTCTCAGTACCCATTCGCGGCGGCTATAAAGTCATTGCACGGCAGGGGAAAACGGTACAAGAGGTGTTTATTTTAACAACTTTACCCCAAGATCGACTAGAAGCTGCATTAGCGATCGCTATGAGATGTTAATCATACCCAATGCCCCATGCCCACTTGCCCTGAGCGTTCGCGTAGCGTCTCGCAGAGAAGCCGAAGGGATACCCAGTCCTCAATAACTATTCCTCAACCCGATGTACTGCAAATTTGTGTAGCGGTAGACTAACAATACAAGAAAAAGTTAAGAAATATGACAGAGCCGTAGTTATTTTCAAAGTCATGACTACAGATTCCCAGCCGGGTAAAACTATTTTTTCTATGCCAAAAGCTACACAGTAAACAAGCCAGTAACTAAAGCTCATTCTAAACAGAATTCGCTCTGTTTCTTCCATCTCATTTGTTTGCTGCTTACCATCCCACAGTAACAACAGTCCAATAATGCAAGCGACAAAGGAAACAGCAACTACAGATTCGTGACAAAATAATATATTTAACGAATGCATTTGTGTTTATTCCCACATTTTTTCAGTTGAAACTCAGTCTAAAGGAATATTCCTTCCGGGGCTACAAATTATTTACAAACCTCAATAGATTCAAAACTGCTGAGTGAAAAATCTCACTTGCAACTTAGCACTCGTAACTCCATTAATCTGCAACACTAGTTGCCAAAATTGAAGCATTTCCAACAATCGTTCCTTCATGTATAAGAAAGGTTTAAGTATTTCCAAAAAATATATAAGCAATTGCTGGAAAGGCTTAATACTTTGCAACAATTGTTCCTCCATGTATAAGAAAGGTTTAAGTATTTCCAAAAAATATATAAGCAATTGCTGGAAAGGCTTAATACTTTGCAACAATTGTTCCTCCATGTATAAGAAACGTTTAAATGATTGCAGCAATTGTTGTAATTAGCTTATGAGTTAATCTTACTTAAAAAATCAAAATCTTTTAAGTAAGATTAACTGCCCTCATTCCCCAACCCCTTCTCCCAAATCGAGAGAAAGGGAGCCAATTTCAAAGCCACTCTTCCAAATTGGGCTACGGTGTACACACAAGTCTGAAATAGCTGATTAACCAAGGTTTTACCCCACCCTAACCCTTCCCTTATAAAGGCTACGGTGTACACACATCTTGGTAGAAAACCAAAATCGTCGAAGATCCCCCTAAATCCCCCTTAAAAAGGGGGACTTTTAAGGGCTTTTGCCCCCCTTTTTAAGGGGGGTTGGGGGGATCTCAATGCTGTGGGGCAACTCTAGAACACTTGTGTGTACACCGTAGCCTTATAAAGGGGAGAGAACTAAATTTCGTGTTTCCCCCCAAAACATCGGGGGGATTAAGGGGGGTAAATCCAGAGTTTATGCTTCATTACCAAGATGTGTATACCCCGTAGCCCAAGCTTAAGAGAGGGATTTAGGGTGAAGGCTTTTGATAAACATAATTTTGAGCCACTTTCCAATAGCGCGAGAACCGTTTCAAGTCAATATAGCCGTCATAGTTAAAAAATGGTTCTACCTCTAGCACTTCCACTGCTATAGAACGCTCCATTTGATTACAGATATCATCAAATCGGGGACTGGGACTATCGGCTGTGACAACTAAATTAGCATCATGTTCTTGAGCAAAAGCTAAAATTTCTTGCGCCACATTGCCACGGCGAATAACAACAGGTAACTCTAGCAAACATTCGTAGATAAAAGTCAGACGTTTAAGACTCAATTGCCATTCCTCTATCAAAGCCTCATCCCAAACCCAGATAGCTGGGGCATCAGGGTATTTTTGCAATGCGGGATTATTTGGACTGAGGCAATCTCCATGTACCCAAACAATTGATTTATTCATTTTTTACCTTTCTTTCCACGCTGCCAACTTTGGCTATTAGGTTGTTTGCTAAATTCACCTTTGGGAAAAAGTCGCTGTTCTAATTCTTCATAACTGCCTTCAAAATCGCAATGACCGTAAAGGGGACATTTCTGGCAATAAAGGCTTTTAGTGTAGCGTTCTAAGTTTTCACGGTTGAAAAAATACGGTTTCTGACTAAAAGTGCTAGCAACCCACTGCCATGACATATTATTACTAGCAGGGTCTCCATCTAAAAGGTGTTCGAGAAACCACTTGGCTCCTGCTTGCCAACGAATACGCCGCCAATGGACAACATAAGCCGCTAACCACATTCGTGCGTGGTTATGTAAATAGCCAGTTTCTCTCAAATCACGACTGAAACTGTCAATGCAAACTCTGCCTGTAGTTCCTTCTCTAATATCTTGCGGCAATTCGGGTGCATACTCGCCCACAGTATAACCAGTTTTGTACTCTTCCTGGTCTTTCCAGATTTCATTCCCTAACTTTATATACAACCGTTGCCAATAGTCGCGCCAACCTAACTCGTTAATTAGTTTCGTAGCATCATCTTGATGCTGTACCTGCTCAAGGACATAATCTCGAATTTCTCGCAAACTCAAAACGCCATAGCGGATGTAAGGCGAAAGACGCGTGACTGCACCTGCGAAGAAATTACGTGTTTGGGCGTAGCGAAGAGGATCGATTTTTTGCAGCGCTGTTTGTGCAGCTTTGCGTCCCCCCACAGTTTCGCTGATGTGGTCATCGCGTTCTGCTGCACCTGGGAATTGTTCGCGCAGGTAGGCTACCAACTCATCGCGGTTGGTAAATTGGCGTTGCATATCTTTAGGCATTATCAGCAAATATGAATGGTTACGTGCTTAGGCATAGCCCACCACAGGCATCGCTCAACTTATGTACAATTCTAAAGCGATCGCAATATCTCACACCTCCATCATGAGCAACATTCCCCAAGTCGGACAACCAGCGCCAGATTTCTCCACCCCTGACCAAAATGGCAATGCAGTCACTCTCGACGACCTCAGCAGTCAGTGGGTTGTCCTCTACTTCTACCCCAAAGATGACACACCCGGTTGTACCACCGAAGCGAAAGATTTCAGCGAGTTGTATCAAGACTTCAGCGAACTAGGAGCGAAAATCTTAGGTGTAAGTCCAGATTTGGGTAAATCCCATTGTAAATTTATCAGCAAACATAACTTGTCGATCGCCCTTTTAAGCGACCCAGAACATCTTTTAATCGAAGCCTACGGCGCTTGGCGATTGAAAAAATTTATGGGTAAAGAATATATGGGTGTTGCTCGGTCAACCTTTTTAATTTCACCTGATAGAATTATTGTCTATACTTGGCCCAACGTCAAAACCAAAGGTCACGCTCAAGCAGTTTTAACTAAATTACGGGAATTAGCAGCCACGTAAGGCAGCTGGATGCTAGAAACTGCTAGGGTGATAATTAAAGTCAGGAATAAACATGATTCAAGTCATCCAAGCCCAAAATGTTACTCTTGCCTACTTAAAGAAAAAATTTGCTCTCTATAAATCTGAATATGAGCAATTTTTTACAGAGTGGTTTGACTATATCCCTGAAATTTCCGAGTCAGAAAAGCAATATTTAGACAGAGTTAAAAATAACTATCTTAATGTACTTGAAAATGCTCCTCTTTTAGAAGAAGCAGTAAAATTGGTAGTATTATCTCCGTTGCTAGATTTAGCTGGTTTTTATTGTCCTCCTTTTTATATTGCTACTGAAGAAAGTGTAGAAATTAGTGAAAATTTTATCATTGATAATGAAGTAACTACCGAAGATACTAAAGAAATTATTAAAGGAAAAATTGATGTCCTAGTTCTCCAAGATCGGCTATGGTTACTGATAATTGAATCTAAAAGATCTAGTTTTTCCTTGGCAAAGGCGATTCCTCAAGCACTAACTTATATGCTGGCAAATCCTCAGCCTGAGCATCCTGCATATTCCTTGGTAATGAATGGAGAAGATTTCCAATTTATTAAGTTGATAAAACAAGATAAACCAATGTATGCTTTATCTGATAGATTCACTTTATATCGACGTGAGAATGAATTATATAAAGTTTTGAATATATTAAAAAAAATAGGTCAAGTTTTAAATTAATTATCTGCGATATTTATATCTAGTCGTATGTCAAATGTAAATCGATAGTAAGCAAGTTTTTAGTAAGGATTAAAGTCATTATTTCTAAGCACTAAAGTGCTGACTACAAACACTCAAAACTATCTTTAACTATTAGGTTAATACTGTAATAGTGTCATAATAGTTATATTGCATCTTTGAAATGAATTATGGTTCAATTTATCCAAGCACAAAATATCGGGCTTGCCTATTTGGAAGAAAGATTTAGCCTACAGCTAGCCGAAGATGAGGTATTCTTCACAGAATGGCTTGAAAATTTACCGAAAATTACAGATTTAGAAAAGCAAGATTTAGACAGAGTAAAATTTCATTTTCTCCGTTTAGTAAAGTATCCTCCCTTGTCAGAAGAAACGGTGAAATTAGTAGTTTTATCTCCTTTACTCAATTTAGCTGGATTTTATGATGAGCCTTTTTATATCAGAGGCGAGGAATCAATAGAAATTTCTGCGGAAGATGAAGGAGAAATCATTAGAGGTAGAATTGATGTTTTAGTTATTCAAGAAAAATTCTGGTTGTTAGTAATTGAATCTAAAAGGTCTAACTTTTCTCTTTTAGAAGCCATACCTCAAGCACTTGTTTATATGTTGGCTAATCCTAATCAAGACAAAGCTACTTTTGGATTAGTAACAAATGGTAGTGATTTTATTTTCCTAAAATTTACCAAAGAGAATCAGCCAAAGTATGCTATGTCTGACAAATTTACACTTTTGAAACGAGAAAGTGAACTGTATCAAGTTCTAAGTGTATTAAAAAATTTGAGTCAAAGTTTAAGTTAATAATTATGTCTATTCGTCCTATTTACCTTGATTGCCACGCTACTACAGCCGTAGATGAACGGGTATTAGCAGCAATGCTCCCCTACTTCACAGAAAAATTTGGCAACCCAGCAAGTATCGGTCATGTTTATGGTTGGGAAGCAGAAGCTGCTGTCAAACAAACGCGAGAGATTTTAGCAGGAGCAATCAACGCCACACCAGAAGAAATTGTTTTTACTAGTGGTGCAACAGAAGCAAATAATTTAGCTATTAAAGGTGTTGCTGAAGCTTATTTTAAAAAAGGTCAGCATATTATTACTGTTGCCACTGAACATAGTGCAGTAATTGACCCTTGTAATTATTTAAAAACTCTGGGTTTTGAAATTACTATTCTCCCTGTCCAAAAAGATGGATTGATTGATTTAACTGAGTTAAAAAATGCTTTCCGTCCTGAGACAATTTTAGTCTCGGTAATGGCTGCAAATAACGAAATTGGCGTGTTACAGCCTTTAGCAGAAATTGGGGAAATGTGCCATGAACACAACATCATTTTCCACACCGATGCCGCCCAAGCTATTGGTAAAATTCCTTTAGATGTGCAAGCGATGAAAATTGACTTGATGTCTTTAACAGCACATAAAGTATATGGCCCCAAAGGCATTGGAGCGCTGTACGTTCGCAGACGCGATCCCAGAGTGCAACTGGCTCCCCAGCAGCACGGCGGCGGACATGAGCGGGGGATGCGCTCTGGTACATTGTATACACCGCAAATCGCGGGCTTTGGGAAAGCTGTAGAAATCGCTTTGACTGAACAAGCAACAGAAACCCAACGCCTCACCCAATTAAGACAAAGATTGTGGGAACAGCTATCGCAAGTTGAAGGAATTCATCTCAACGGACATCCTCAACAGCGATTAGCGGGAAACTTGAGTATTAGTGTTGAGGGAGTGGATGGAGCCGCACTTTTGCTAGGATTGCAGCCAGTAATGGCAGTATCTTCTGGTTCTGCTTGCTCGTCAACAAATACTGCACCTTCCCATGTTCTCACAGCATTGGGACACCCCCAACAGCTAGCTTATGCCTCGATAAGGTTTGGCATTGGCAGGTTTAATACAGAAGAGGAGATTGATATTGTAGCGAAACATGCGATCGCTACCATTCAAAGTTTACAAAATAAACGGTAAGCATGAAAACCAGCAATGCCTCTTTTTTGGATAATCACTTTTTTATAAATGGATATTCTCTATGCGATCGCCCATATCAAAAACATTAAATTCAATCCCGTCTAACTTCAGTCTCAAAGCCTCTAATAAAAGATTTACTCTTTCTTCAATAAAAATTGTTAGGGCGTGTTCAGGAAGTGCATCGGCTCTTGACCATTCAAGAATCATCGTCGGTATAAGATGAGAGCGTAGGACTGTCTCTAAACCAGGCTCGTCATATTCTTTGAGATAATCTAATGGATTTTTATCGCTAATTTTCAAATTAGTTATTTGAGACAGATAGGCAATATTCATCAAGCTGTCACATTCTACTTGACTAGCAATACCACTCTGTTTAATAAAAATAACTGGAAATATATGGTGCAAGTTAGGCTTATCTGTTAGCAAATAATAAACATCAGACAAAATATCTCTATGAGGTTTTGCCCAGTCTTGCGGCTTGTGGTTTGCATAAAGTGATAGTATTGCTCTGGATAAGCGACCTCTATAACTGTAAAAAGATTTTCTTAGAGAATTCTTATCAATATCAAATTTATTGAATGAGGAAGTACTATTAGCCTTTTGTTGATTAACAAAGTATATATGTTCCCAGAGGTGAGTAGTGTTTGTTAGTAAGTCTGCATTATGAAAACTATAATACCAAAAATATTTATTTAAAAAACTATAATCTGGTTTATCATTCCGATAAAAGTATGCTGTAATAGTCAGGTATAAATATCGGTAAGGAATTAATCTTCCACCCTTAATATGCAAAATATTATCAAAGAAATCAAAAGTTTTAGCAACGGCTATTTTAAAATTAGACCATACAGCTTCAATATGCTCTGTTTTTAGCTTATTAAGATACATATCAGTAATATTTTGTATCCCAGCTTCGGGAAATTCAAGTTTTACTACTACAGCTAGCATCTGGAGCAATGTCCAATTATCGATACTGGCATATTGACTACTAGAAATAGTTTTTTTAAACTTATCAAATAATTCACGAAGATAGAACCCAGAGATATTATTTGTCTTATTTTCAGAACGAAAAGTCTTAGCAACCACAATATCAAAGATATCCAAGGGTTTACCAGCTTGATTAATCCGCTCAAATATTTGACAAACTTCCGCAACTTCAATACCTCTCAACTCAATGAAAGAAATTTTATAACTATATAAGACTTCTCTAATCCTTCTCAATTGTTGCATATAGGGATTTTCAAAGTCACCGTATCCATTTTTATGAAGATTTCTTTCTATTTCCCCAGGATTTTTAAGAATATCTATTAAACTGACAATTAGTTTATCTTGATAACGGTTTTTTCTCCCAGTATTTGCTGTAAGCTTACCATCTCTATCATCGATTTCGTCCCAAAACAAAAACCTTTTTGCATAGCTTGTGTCATCAGTCGCATCAGTAAGTTTAATAGTCAAGTCTATATATAGTGTTGGATCAAAGTTTTCGTGATTAGCAATTTTACCCTTGCCCCCATGTATTGATGTTAATAGAGAAGTTGTTCTTTGTTGTCCATCTAAAATGTATTGGTATTCATTCGAGTGAAAATTATCAGCAAACTTTATACCACCTATTTCTCTATGACTTTCTAGCTTGGTATTAGTTTTCCAAATTAAAATACTTCCTAAAGGGTAAAACTTATAGATACTATCCCAAAGTTTTTTAACATTCTCTTTCTCCCAGACAACATCTCTTTGAAAGGTTGGAATTTGATATTTATTTGATAGAAGATTTTCCAAATAGAGAGCAATACTCTGATCATCCGCCTTAATGCGTTCAGTAGATGTAAACATTGAATTAACCTTATCTAAGTTTGAGTAAATATCAAGATTGGTGTATGAATTTAACTTGGTTTAGTAAAATTCCATACAAGGTTAACTGATATTTAATTAAGTGGCAACTCAAATTTTAGAAAATCTCTACAACCTTTCTTCCATGCCAACGTTCCCCTGTAAGCCGCCTGTGTGTACCAGCAGTAAGCGATCGCCTTTACAAAAAAATTCCTGCTGTAGTAAATCCATCACTCCGTAAAACATTTTGGCGGTATATACGTAATCGAGGGGTACGCCATGTTCCTGTGTAAACTGTTGGCTAAACAGTAGTAACTCGTTGTTCACCTTTGCATAGCCGCCAAAGTGATAATCACATACCAATTCCCAGGAAGCGGAAGAATTATATGGTGTAGGTAAATCAGAGGCGAGGTAATTTGTCAATAAACTTTCAATTTCCTGTGCAAGAAATGCGCCATTTTTCAATACGGGAAAAGCGATCGCTTTTTGTCTTTCATGCAACGAAAGCGCAATACCTGCTAGTGTGGTGGCTGTACCGCAGGCTACGCAGATACGATCGAATGCGATCGTCGCATCACCAACTATTTCTGTGCAGCCGCGCACACCATTTAAATTACTCCCGCCTTCGGGAATGATAAACACCTCACCAAAACTTTGTCGCAGATATTCCTCTAACGCTGGTGTGTTGCGCTGTCGATACATTTCGCGGTTTAGGTACACAAGCTGCATACCCCGTTGGACAGCAAAACTCAGCGTTGCGTTTAATGGTAGCCTCTCCTCTCCACGAATTACACCGATGGTGCGAAAACCGAAAAGATTACCAGCCGCCGCAGTTGCATAGATGTGATTGGAATAAGCGCCGCCAAAGGTTAGCAGTGTTGTGAAATTTTTCTCCTTAGCCTCTAAAAGATTGTATTTCAGCTTAAACCACTTATTGCCGTTAACCCACGGGTGCATGAGATCCAGGCGCAGCACATACAGTTCAACACCAGCGTGACGGGCTATTTCGCTGTTGATTTGTTGTAGAAGAGGAGTAATAAAGGTTAACGACATCTGTCAAGATTCTAACTGATAATTTGCATTTTCTCACGTTCATTATCGAATATAAAAGTAATGATAAACATTGAGTAATTCAATGGTAAGTCAAGCTAAATGATGAATAAATCTTTCTAATGATTAGCTTTAGAAATTGGCATTTTACTAATTGAGTGTTTCAGGTAAATATAAGAAACAGAACACTCGCTCCAGATAATATTCTTTTGGAGAAAAGAAATGGTTGCACTCACACAGCTTACTCAAGTTATTTCCCATCCTGGACGTTTGACGATTGAAACTGTTGAAATTGCTCATCAAACAACTGCTATACGTTGTCTCGATTGGGATAGAGAACGTTTTGATATCGAGTTTGGTTTACGTAATGGTACAACCTATAATTCTTTCTTAATTCAAGGAGAAAAAATTGCCTTAGTTGACACATCTCACCGCAAGTTTGAGCAATTATATCTTGAGGTAGTGGCGGGATTAATCGATCCAACTAAGATAGATTACTTGATTATTAGCCATACAGAACCTGACCACAGTGGCTTAGTGAAAGATATTTTGCAATTAGCTCCTTCCATTACTGTTGTTGGTGCAAAGGTAGCTATTCAATTTTTAGAAAATATGGTTCACCAGCCTTTTAAATCAATGCAGGTGAAAAGTGGAGAGCGCTTAGATTTAGGCAACGGACACGAATTAGAATTTATCTCTGCACCTAACTTACACTGGCCTGACACAATCTTGACCTATGACCATAAAACTTCCACACTCTACACTTGCGATGTGTTTGGGATGCACTACTGTGATGACCATACTTATGATGAAAATATCACCTTACTTGAGGAAGATTTTAAATATTACTATGATTGTCTCATGGAGCCGAATGCCCGGTCTGTTTTGGCAGCTTTAAAGCGGATTGAAAAGTTAGAAATAGCAACTGTTGCTACAGGACATGGCCCTTTATTACAACACTATATCTCTGAATGGCTCGGACGGTATCAAAACTGGAGTTTAGAACAAGCAAAAACAGAGACTTTAGTAGCTCTATTTTATGTTGAAGATTATGGGCATAGCGAACATTTAGTCCGTAACATTGCACATGGATGCACAAAAACAGGCGTGGCAATAGAATTAGTAGACTTCAATAGTGCCGAGCCTCAAGAAGTTCGAGAATTAGTTGCACAAGCCTCTGGTTTAATAATTGCAATGCCAGCCCAATCTTCGGTAATGGCTCAAGCGGCTTTAAGTACGATTTTAGCTGCTGTTCATAAAAAACAAGCAATTGGTTTATTAGAGTCGGGAGGAGGAGAAGATGAACCAATTTACCCCTTACGCAATAAGTTTCAAGAATTGGGATTAACTGAAGCTTTTCCACCTATTTTAGTTAAGGAAATTCCTACCCAGGCAACGGAACAACTTTGTGATGAAGCGGGGACAGATATGGGTCAATGGTTAACCCGCGATCGCACTATAAAACAAATCAAATCTATCAATACCGAGCTAGAAAAAGCTTTAGGGCGGATTACCACAGGATTATACATTATCACTGCCAAAAAAGGAGAAGTTCAGAGTGCAATGCTGGCTTCGTGGGTGACACAAGCCAGTCTTGAGCCTTTAGGAGTAGCGATCGCAGTCTCCAAAGATCGGGCAATTGAATCCTTGATGCATGTTGGCGATCGCTTTGTTTTAAACGTTTTAGAAGAAGGCAAATATCAAGGATTAATGAAACATTTCCTCAAGCGTTTTGCTCCTGGCGCAGATAGATTTGCTGGAGTGAAAACATATCCGGCTAAAAATGAATCGCCCGTTTTAGCTGAAGCTTTAGCTTACATGGAATGTGAAATCACTAGCCGTATGGATTGTGGAGATCACTGGGTAATTTATAGCACAGTCCAAACTGGAAGAGTCGCCAAGCTAGATGCACTTACTGCTGCGCATCACCGCAAAATTGGCAATCATTACTAAATTGTCATTTGTCATTTGTCATTGGGGATTGATCAATAATTAATAATTTCTTCCTCTGCTCCCCTGCTCCTCCTGCTCCCCACAGACGCGATGAATCGCGTCTCTACAACTCACAAAAACTATGTATAAATCTGTTGAAAATACCCCGATTACCATGTACGAAATCAATCGTGGGCGCGTTGTCAGAAGCTTGGAATTTATCCAAGATGTAATTGTAATTTCTTTGTGTATCGGTTTATTTAGCTTCATGGTGCTTCAGGTGAGAGATATGTTTCTCTCCTTACTTCCACCTTTAGATTTTCATGCTGTTACTGCCGATATTCTCTTTTTACTTATCTTAGTTGAGCTATTCCGACTGCTGATTATTTACCTACAAGAACATCGAGTATCTATTGGGGTAGCTGTTGAAGTTTCTATCGTTTCCGCATTGCGAGAAGTCATTGTTAAAGGTGTTCTAGAAACAAGTTGGAGTCAAGTTTTAGCAACTTGTGCTTTTTTATTAGTCCTGGGAGTACTACTGTTTCTCCGAGTTTGGCTACCCCCTACCTTTGAAGGTATCGATCCCGAACAAGAAGTATCTAAACGCTATAGAAGCAAAGCCAAGTCTGAATTAATACAAAACAATGGTCATTAAAAATAGGGAGTAGGAAGCAATACGGTTGAGTTAAGGCTAAAACTCTGTTACCAAAGTCAATTTTTTAACGAACCGCCAAGGCGCAGAGGACGCAGAGAGAAAAAAGAGATGCTTAACTGAACCGTATTGGAGTAGGAAGTGGGGAATAGGGGGAGACAAGGAGAATAACCCATGCCCAATACTTCGACTTCGCTCAGTACAAGTGCCCAATGCCCAATTAAGAGAGGTTATTATGTCTACTGCCACATTAACGTCCAACCATAGCAGAGATGTACAAGTTGCTGAAATTGGTAAAAATACTCTGATTATGCGATCGCGGACTTGGGACAGATTAAAATTTGAGGTGGAATATTCCCGTCAACGGGGAACTACAGCGAATTCTTATCTAATTCAAGCTGATAAAAAGGCTTTAATTGACCCTCCCGGCGAATCTTTTACCGAAATTTACCTTGAGCAACTTGCACAACATCTAGATTTCATCTCCCTCGATTACATTGTTCTCAGTCATGTCAACCCGAACCGCAGAGCAACCTTGCAAGTATTACTCTCTCTGGTTCCTCAAGCCACTCTCATTTGTTCTCGCCCCGCCGCCAATGCTCTCAAAACTGCCTTTCCCGAATTTGAATCACCTATTCAAGTGATGCGATCGCAGGATACTCTAAATTTAGGACAAGGACATCTTCTATCATTTATCTCCGTACCGACTCCTCGGTGGGCGGATGGACTTTGTACCTACGATGCCGCTACAAAAATACTCTACACAGACAAACTTTTCGGCGCTCATATTTGCGAAGATACTTTGTTTGATGAAGATTGGAAGGGTTTAGATGCGGAACGTCGTTACTATTTTGAATGTCTCCATGCGCCCCAAGCCAAACAAGTCGAAGTAGCCTTAGATAAATTGTCGCTTTTGGGAGCCAGATGTTATGCCCCAGCACACGGACCAGTTGTTCGTTACAGCCTGAGTCGTTTTACTTATGATTACCGTCAATGGTGTCAAGGACAAAAATCTCAAGAATTGAGTGTCGCTTTGCTCTATGCTTCTGCTTATGGAAATACAGCAATTGTGGCGAATGCGATCGCTCAAGGTTTGATCCAAAATGGAGTCAATGTAGAATCAATTAACTGCGAACTAGCCGACTCGGCGGAGATTAACCGCATTGTAGAAAGCTGCGATGGCTTGATTATCGGTTCACCCACTTTAGGCGGTCATGCACCGACTCAAATTCAAACTGCTTTAGGAATAGTTCTCTCGGTGGCAGCCAAAACTAAGTTAGCAGGGGTGTTTGGTTCTTATGGCTGGAGTGGCGAGGCAATTGATTTAATCGAAAGCAAGCTCAAAGATGCTAATTATCAGCTAGGATTTGAAACAATTCGGGTGCGTTTCAGTCCGACTCCTGAGATTCTTCAGCAATGTCAAGAAGCTGGTGCTTTTTTTGCTCAAAATTTGAAGAAAACTAAAAAGCTGCGGACTTCCCGCCATATTGTCACAGAAACCCATGTAGATCGTACCGAACAAGCGGTGGGGCGGATCGTTGGTTCTTTGTGTGTTGTGACAACTCGTGATGAAGAAACTCACAAAGGGGTTTTAACTTCTTGGATATCTCAGGCAACTTTTAACCCGCCAGGAATTATGATTGCGATCGCTAACGAGCAAAATGCAGATTTAATGCATCATCCTGGCGATAAATTTGTGCTGAATATCCTCAAAGAAGGAAGAAATGTCCGCCGCTATTTTTCTCGTCACAGCACTTTAGGAGATAATCCCTTTGCGAATCTTGCCACAAAAACTGCTCTGAATGGTTGTTTAATTTTGAATGAGGCATTAGCCTATTTAGAATGTACAGTGCAAAATCAGCTTGAATGTGGCGACAGATGGTTAATTTATGCCGTGATCGATCGCGGTGAAGTGTTGGAAAATGATGGTGTCACGGCTTTGGAACATCGGAAATCTGGCAGCTATTATTAACCTGGCTGTTCCCTTTTGTCTAGAAAACCCGCTTCTTTACAAAGCTACGGTATACACACAAGTCTTTTAGAGCTGCAATGGCATTGTTTTGGCTGACAATGCCATTGTTTCGTCTGACAATAAACTCATTATTGATTGCACGAGCGATCGGATTATATATTTTAATATTATCAAAAAGCGATTTATTATTATATTAAATAATACGTTAATATTATTTGTATATAAAAAATAAAACCTTCAAAAATGTTTATTTTTGTAAAAGATATATGGTAAAGTACCACTTATCAAAACTATAGTGTATCTATAAAGTTTAAGTAGTTTGAAAATTTCAAAAAATATTTTTCAAGCGATGAGTCCTTAATTATGGCTAAGTAGTTCTTAAAATTCCAATTTTGAGATTGAGAAAAGCTGCAATTATCCTCAGCCGATGCATCGACTGAGATATTAGTATGCGAATTCTGCACAAAGTAATTTTGTGCAGAATTCGCATAGTTAATCAGCAAACTCTCAACAAAAAGAGTATTTAATTCCTGGAGCTTGCTTTTGCTGGTTAGCTTTAGCTTGTGAATAATTAGTATTCACAACAAATAGTGGTGTTTTATTTTGTGTGTGAGGAACGAGTGTGAATTATTACCAATTAATGTGTGCAAGAAGAGTCAGTTGGCTGTGCTTACTTACTGCTTTAATTTCGCTGGGTGCATCTCCTGCAACTGCTCAATCAATTACTGACAATCCTGTAAACAATTTTGAGAGCGCAGACAAAGACAACAGTAGCGGAGTTTCAACTAATTCTAATTTTCTAGAATCGAATGCGATCGCTCAAGTAAACTCAGTATCTCAATTATCTGATGTTAAGACAACAGATTGGGCATTTCAAGCACTGCAATCGGTAGTGGAACGTTACGGTTGCATTGTGGGATATCCTGACAGTACTTATAAAGGAAATCGTGCCTTAAGCCGTTATGAATTTGCTGCTGGCTTGAATGCTTGCTTAGATAGAATCAACGAACTGATTGCTACTAGTACTGGTGACTTAGTTAAGAAAGAAGATTTAACTACTCTCCAAAAACTCCAAGAAGAATTTACATCTGAACTTGCAACATTGCGTGGTCGAGTAGATGCCTTAGAACCTCGCACAGCTACCTTAGAGAAGCAACAGTTTTCTACCACAACTAAACTTAATGGCGAAGCGATTTTTTCTTTGTCCACAGCGACAGGTGGAGAACCAGGTAGCCAAGATGCTAAATTAGCCTTCAATAATCGCGTCCGGCTCAATCTTACCAGCAGCTTTAACGGCAGTGATTTGTTGATTGTTGGACTTCAAGCTTACAACTTCAGATCGAGCGGTTCATTTTATGAAAGAGGAACCATTCAAGGTCAATTACTGCCAAATTCAAGTTTTCTTGGTGCAGGTTCAACCAAATTAAGCTTTGAACCTCAATTTCCTGGCTTTAATCCCCAGACATTACAACCCGACGGCGGAGCAAATTCAGTTAGTCTTTACAAGCTAGCTTATGTCTTACCGTTGTCTCAGAAATTCGTCGTCTTTGCTGGAACCAATGCAGAGATTACAGATGTTTTTCCTGCCATCACTCCCTACGCCAGCGATAGCCAAGGTGCAATCTCTCGATTTGCAGGTTACAACGCTGCTGTCAGAATTACAGGAGGCACTTCTGGTACGGGTTTATTAGCGGGTGCTGGTTTCTTGTGGAATCCTTCAAAACAAGTGGGACTTGGAGTGATTTATGGTAGTGGTTCGGCTCCGATATCAGAAGAGCGCGGTCTTTTGAACACACCTTTGGGAGCAGGTGTCTTTAACGGTACACAAGCAATTGCTGCCCAACTAACCCTCAAACCAATCTCAACTATTGATATCGGCATCAACTATGCACACAGCTACCACACAATTAACATTCTAGGTACAGGCTTGGGTAGCGCTGATATTGCTTCTATTCGATTTACTCCCAATGCAGCACAACTGGCGAGGTTTGGTGGTGACGCGACACTAGCAATTCTTGATGAGCCAATCAATGTAAATTCTGTAGGTGCAACGGTAACGTGGCGGTTTGCGCCGAAAACATCCCTGTCACTATCAGGTGCATTGCTTTTTGCTAATCTCTCGAATGTGGATGCCTCTACAACCTACAGTAGTTGGTCGGCTGGGTTGCATTTTAGAGATATATTCCATGAAGGGAACACCGCCGCCGTCATTTTTGGACAGCCGCTTTACCGAGAATCTGTAGCAGGAGTTGCTTCTCGTCCAGAAGACGCGACTCCCTACCATTTAGAAACATTTTATAACTATCGAGTTAGCGACAATATCTCCATTACCCCTGGTGTATATTTCATCTTTAGCCCGGAAGGCTTTAGTGCTAATGACACAGCAATTGTAGGCGCACTTCGCACTACTTTTACTTTCTAGAAAACTGGAGGCTGAGGATTGGATGTTACATTGAAAATATTTTCAGGCTTGTCGAACATTATTGTTCGATGAGCTTGGGTAAAGCCGTCCGTCAACTTCACCGACGAACGGCTGCTTGTTCTTTTGACATCTGGGCTGATGCCTTAACTTGACACCAACGGCAGGATGCCCACGCTAATACTCTAACTTGCCACTGCTTCAGCAGGGGCTGCCTCAGCAGCAGTTATAGGTAAATAAACACTAACTTTTTTACGAGTTTTGCCCTTTCTCTCAAACATTACAACACCATCGATTAAGGCAAACAAAGTGTCATCGCTGCCAATACCGACGTTGTTACCAGGGTGGAATTTAGTGCCGCGTTGACGCACGAGAATGTTTCCTGCACGTACAACTTGACCGCCATAACGTTTGACACCCAGACGTTGGGCATTAGAATCACGACCGTTACGTGTACTACCTGTTCCTTTCTTATGAGCCATGATTTCCTCTTGTGTATCTACTTCTTTTATTATTCAGCAGCGGTTTCAACTTCTTCAGCAGCGGTGTTATCTAGAATGGGGGTTTCCTTCTCCGGTTCTCCTTGGGCAGCAAACACTGCACCGTTAAGGGTGATGGAGTCAATCATAAGTCTGGTAATTTCCTGACGATGCCCCCGTTTTTTGCGGGTTTTCTTTTTCGGCTTCATTTTGTATACCAGGACCTTACGACCTCTGTAATGTCGCATTACAGTCCCTTCTACAGTTGCACCTGTTACTAATGGCTGTCCAATGGTGACTTCGCCATCGTGCTGCACGAGTAATACGGAATCTATTGTAACTTTTTCATCTGGTTCGATCGCTAGCAGTTCAACGTCGTAAAACCGGCCTGGCTCTACTCGTATTTGTTTGCCGCCAGTTTCAATAATCGCGTAGGTCATGGAATTGTCCTTGAGGTTGCCGTACAGGTAGCTGGTTTTTATCTCCCGTAGAGATGCTTTTGCCAGCCTTTGTAATATGTCTACCTGATCCGAGCAGGAATTAGACAGACAATCTAACATACTATTTTATTAATAGGCGTCAAGTCAAGCTATAACAGGATTTTTGCGTTTGGCATTGCTGTCTAGTCAACCTGAAGATGGAAAATCAGTTAATTACTCTGTGCGATCGCTCATTTTCTAAGATTAGTCAACAGTCGTCATGGGCATAGGTGTAGCCCATCGTATACATCACCCACTCACACGAATGTCAATTGTATTTACAAGCAGTCAAAACAAATGCTTTTTAGAGAAAAATTGCTACTATCTTAGGGCTGAATCTATAAAAAATTAACATTAGTTAGTATTAGCTTAAAAGTTATATTTTGTTATCAAAATCAACACATTCTTCTTCTTTGTTTTAAGATGAAATATACGGTGTCTCATCTAGAACTTCTTTACAAAAGTTAGTGAATCCTCAAGAGTTAAACTATCACATTCAAACCTGATATTTCAAACAGGAGATTGATTGTCATGACACAGCAAAATGCTGCCCGACTTTTTCAAGCTGTAAAAGAAGATCAAGCGTTACAGCAAAGACTCAAAGCAACAGCCGATCCAGAAGCCTTCATCAAAATTGCTCAAGAGCGTGGCTATGATTTCACCGCCAAAGAACTGGATAGTGAAATCAGCAAATTATCTGAAGAAGATTTAGCTGCCATTGTCAATCCAGGATGGGGGAATAGACGCCACATTTATCCTAGATAATTCCTGTTCTAGGAAACCGAAAGTATACAAACAACTGAATTGACAAGTTTTGCTCCTCAAGGGGATACTGTTGCATCATCTCCTTTAGGGGTATTCCTGTTAAACACAAGGTTCAAATCCCTGATTTCCTAGAGAAGTCGGGGATCTTATTGTTTGCAAATGATTAAGTAGAGCTGTTATATCAAGTCCGACTAATTAGTTATGATTTCCACAGTCATTGCACCCCACCCCCAATCCCACCCCGCTTGCGAGGCTACGGTGTATACACAAGTCTTCTAGAGTTGCGCCACAGGCTTTTGATCCCCCCAACCCCCCTTAAAAAGGGGGGCAAAAAGCTTTCAAAGTCCCCCTTTTTAAGGGGGATTTAGGGGGATCTAGGACAATTTTGGTTTTTTAGAAAGTGTATAGAGTTAAAAACCCTTTCTCTACTCTCCATCTCGCCACCTGCTTAACTCATGAGTTAGGATGACTATATTTTAATCAGGTGATATGAAAAGAATAGAAGTTGAGCAAAGAACTATTTTAATTGGTTTGGCTGGTAGCCACGGCTATGGTTTAAATCGTCCTGATTCCGACTTTGATTATCGGGGAGTATTTATTGCACCCAAAAGGTACTATTTGGGATTCGATCGGATAGAACAAAAAGATACTGGTTGGGATGAACCAGGAATATTTCCATTCATTGATGGTAATAAAGACACGGTTATATATGAATTAAGAAAAATCCTCCAGTTATTAGCGGGCGCAAATCCCAATGTTTTAGAATTGCTCTGGTTAAATAACTATCCTTTTTTAAGCGCAGTCGGACAGCATTTAATAGATCGTAAACAATTATTTTTGAGCAAGAAGGTAAAACATACTTACACTGGTTATGCCTTTGCCCAAATCAAAAAGATGGAAACTCATCGGAAGTGGTTGTTAAAGCCCCCGCAAAAAAAACCAATACCATCTGACTTCGCTATAGAAGACGAAGCACCTCTGAGCAAAGATGAGCTAAATGCTTTTCTGGAATATCTTTATAACTTAATCAGAGGACGGATTGAGTTTTTAGAAGAAGCAGAACAATTATATCAATTACTGACAGCAGATATTGATTTTAAAGGAGTATTAAAACAATATACTTTACCTGATGAAACTTTGGAATATACCCAAAAGTTAACCAATAGCCGTAAAGATTTTATCCGTCTGCTTCAGAAAAGCCAAAGCTATCAAATTGCTTTAAGAGAATGGAAGGCTTACTTATCTTGGCAGGAAAATAGAAATCCGGCTAGAGCAGAAATGGAAAGAAAGTCAGGTTTTGACCTCAAACATGGAATGCACTGCATTAGATTGTTACGCAGTGGAGTAGAAATATTGCGACGAGGTGAAGTAATTGTAGATAGGAGAACAGCTGGTGATGTTGAGGATTTAAAAGCTATTTTAAAAGGTGAGTATTCTTATGAGCAGGTGATGAAAATAGCAGAAGATTTGGTCGCCGAAATGGAAGTTGTTTGCGAACAATCTCCCCTACCTCATAAACCTGATTTGGAGCAAATTAATGATTTGTGTATGGAATTGGTGGAAATGCAAAAATGGAGTCATTAGTCATTAGTCATTGGTGCTTATAACTGACAAAGGACAAATAACAAATGACTAATTTTAAAGAGTGTACATTAAATCAGCAAAGCCATAGAGGCTGATGATGAGTAATAGGGATGCTGTTAGTTGGGTAATTCGCGTTTGGGGTGAGGGAGCGATCGCTTCCCGCACTAAGATGGAAATAGATGCCCCAACTACTAAGCTCAAGCCTAAGATTAAATAGGGTATGTCGGGTAAAATACTGGCTATTGCCAGCATTGCGATCGCTAAAAAGAGCATCAATAATTCTACAAACCTGGGCGGGTTGTATTGGCTAGATAGAACAAAGCTGTTGAACCAAAAAGACCAAAATCTCATATTTCAGTACTGAGTTAAGAGTTAGGAGTTAAGAGTTAGGAGTTGTGAGTTATATAGTCAGTGCTGAGTGAGGAATTAAAGTTGTGAGATATGAAGCAGCTTTCCATTCAAAGCTCTTAACTATTAATTCTTCACCGGAGGCGGAGCGTTTCCGGCTCCGCTCCTAACTTTTAACCCCTAGCTCCTAATTTTTGACCTGTGCCGTTCTTTTGTGCAGTATCACTTTCTGGTAGTTCCACGCCAAAGACGCGGCTAAAAACTTTGGCAACTTTATAGCCAGAATCAATCGATTCTAAAGGGTCTTTCCGCAGTCTGTGACGCAAACATAGCGTAATTACACGATGGATATCATCAACTGTAACTTCAGCGCGTCCTTCATAAGCTGTTAAGGCTTTGGCGGCGCGGTTACTAACAATGTCACCCCGCAAACCATCTACATCCAGTTCTGAACAGACTTCAGAAATTTTTACCCGCAGATCGTAGTCAATTTTCACTTCTGGTAAAAGCTGTTGAGCATTGACAATTTGCTGTTGCAATGCTTCTTGCTGGGGTTTGTAGTTTTCGAGAAATACGGGGGGATTTTGGTCAAAATCCGCCCGTTGTTCCACGATTTGCACCCGCAAAGCTGGTTCTTTTACGGTGTGAATTTCTGCGTGCATCCCAAAGCGATCGAGCAGTTGGGGACGTAGTTCGCCTTCTTCTGGGTTTCCAGAACCCACAAGCACGAAACGCGCTGGGTGACGAATAGAAATACCTTCCCGTTCTACAGTGTTCCATCCACTGGCAGCGGAGTCGAGTAACACGTCTACAAGGTGGTCATCTAGTAAGTTGACTTCATCCACATAGAGAATGCCCCGGTTAGCCTTTGCCAGAAGTCCCGGTTCAAAAGCTTTGACACCTTCAGATAAAGCTTTCTCGATGTCGATTGTGCCACAAACTCGGTCTTCAGTAGCTCCTAGCGGCAGGTCTACCATTTGGACTTTTTTCTGAGCTACGGGAATTTCCGCCCCTTGTTCTAACAGTTGGCGGACTTCATCGCTCATCAAGTCAGGGTCGCTAGGATCGCTACTGAAGGGGTCATTAGCAACCACAGAAATTTCTGGTAGCAGATCCGCCAGCGCCCGAATAGTTGTGGATTTCCCGGTGCCGCGATCGCCCATAATCATTACACCCCCAATTTTGGGGTCAATCACGTTCAATAGCAGCGCCAGTTTCATTTCTTCCTGGCCCACAATTGCCGTAAAAGGAAATACTACGCGACGCGCACTTGCCGTGGATTGAGCAGTTGGACTCACTAAATTACCTTAACAATATTTTTCTTATTACAGTTCTTTATTGTGACACAGGTAGGGCATGGGGGAATGTGAAGATCGGGAGCAGGGGGGCAGGGGGGCAGGGGAGCAGGGGAGCAGGGGAGCAGGGGAGCAGGGGAGCAGGGGAGAAGTTGTAGTAAGTTTTTCCCCTCTGCCCCTCCGCCTCTCTGCCCCTCTGCCTCTTGTACCCAATGCTCCATTCCCCATACGAATATCTATTGGGCACAAATGCTTATTAGCTGCGTCAACTACCTTAATTTGTCTGTTTTAGTTTTTTGGTGCAAAAGTTCCATAAACAAGGAACGAACAACTACCAACTCATCAATTCTGTACTAAGCATAAATACTTGTAGACTATATGGTTAGTAGATTCAATCGTAAAAACGAGCAATGGCGTGTGTGGGTAGCTAATGCATCATTCAAATTTATGAAATCATCTTTTATTGTCCAAAGTTGGCGGCGACTACTTAAATCTCTTTTTCCCATTCTCATTTTAATATCGTTTGTTACTGTATTTCTGGTGGACAGTTTCACCCCTGCGATCGCACAGTTACCTCGTCAGGAAATTCGCGGGGTTTGGATGACCACTAATGATTTTGACACCCTCAAAAATCGGGATAAGGTGCAGGATGCAGTGAGTCAACTGCGGCGGATGAACTTCAACACAATCTATCCTGTGGTGTGGAATTCTGGCTATGTGATGTATCCTAGTACCTTAGCACAACGTGCAGGTATTCAACCTTTTGTCTACAAAGGTTCAGATGGACATGATATTCTGGCAGACCTCATTACCCAAGCTCATCGCCAAGGATTGCTAGTGATTCCCTGGTTTGAGTTTGGTTTCATGGCTCCCCCAACCTCAGAACTAGCAATGAATTACCCGGATTGGTTCACACAAAAGCGGGATGGTAGCCAAACTTCAAACAGTGCGGCTGGTGAGGTGATGTGGCTCAATCCATTCCATCCAAAAGTGCAACAGTTCATCACTAATCTTGTGCTAGAAACTGTTACCCAATATGATGCCGATGGCATTCAGTTTGACGATCACATGAGTTTGCCTCACGAATTTGGTTACGACCAATATACAGTTGCTTTGTATACCAAAGAAACGAAAAATCCTCCCCCAAAAGATCCCCAAGATGCGGCGTGGGTAAAGTGGCGGGCAGATAAGATTACGGCATTCATGGTAAAACTTAATCAAGCGGTGAAGCAGAGAAAACCCCAGGTGATTTTCTCTGTTTCTCCTAATTACTATGATTTTGCTTACAAATTTCACCTGCAAGATTGGCTAGGTTGGATGCGGCAAAATATTGTGGACGAGTTAATTGTGCAAATTTATCGTCCGGATCTAAAAAGTTTTGTGGCAAATATTTCCCGCGCAGAAATTCAAGAAGCGCAACAAAGAATTCCAACTGGAGTTGGCATTATGACAGGGTTACGAAATAACCCAGTTCCCATACAGCAAATTAAGTCTCAGGTGCGGGCTGCCCAAGAACGCGGTCTAGGCGTAACCTTCTTTTATTATGAAAGTCTTTGGAACGATGCTCTAGAATCTTTAACTGAGCGACAAGCTGGATTTCAAAATCTTTTTCCATCTCCTGCACTCCGCGCCAGAGCTGAATAACTTTTCTGTTTAAGATAATGTTAATGAGTTCGTAGTAAGGACTTTAGTCCTTTTTTTTAGCACTAAAGTGCTTACTACAAACTCTCAAAACTAGCTTGATATAACTTCTTACTTCCCACTCCCTACTCCTAACTCAGCATGACAATCTTCTACTGAAACGCCTTGTCGCATGGCACTAACTAAAGTCTCATAGCTAGACCAATTTTCTTGCAGTAGAGTTTTTGCTTGGAGAGCATGAAACCGCAGTTTTTGCTCATAAACTGATTCAGAAAAGCCTAACATTGTCAAGACTCCTATCAGCTTGCTTTTATCATCAGTTCCACCCTCAGCATTATTAAAAACCAGGGTTTCAGCAGCAATACCCGCCATCCAAACAGTACAGTAGCGGTCTAGCATTTGGGCGCTGATTTTACCTACTTCTAGTTGAGATGCTAATTCGCCATCATCAAAGCTAACACCGCCTTGTCCAGGTTGCCCCTGTTTCCAGGCTTCCCAAGCGCTGAGTGTGTAGCCACTAATGGGAATACCCAACAGGTAAGCAACCAAAAAATGTCCTGCTTCGTGGTGGACGATGCGATCGCGGTGTTCTTTTGAAAAACCAGCAATCCAATCTACAAAGATAGTACCACCCTTGCCTTGCAAGCTGAAGCTATCTAATGTCGCTATACCTAAGATGGTGAAGGTAGCAAGTGCTGGGACTGCCGGTGATAAATTGAAGAATGGCCCCACCAGTACCGATAGGGTCATGAGAAAGATAGATATTGCAACTAAATTTAGGCTAGTTTGGCTCATTGAAAGTTTTCTGAATGCAACTTAATATTTCTTTATTATGTAGGAATTAATGTATATTTAATTGTTTAGGTGTGGATTTGTGATTTTGGTTGATTAATTTATTCTTTGGAAGTCCCTTAGTTCTCAATGCGATAACGTATCAACTGCTTTATTGCTGTTATTGGTAATCCTAAAGCTTGAGCGATCGCAGCATCGATTTGAGCATATTCAGTCACAGGAAACTCAAATTCCATCTCCTTTAAAAGCGAATCAGCAGTGTAAACTTTAACTTCAGTCAACTTTTGTTTGCGTTGAATTACAGCTTCAATAGACATGACAGCTAGTGAAACAGAAAACTGAATTTGATGTTTTGAGTCGGCGTGAATTTGGGCAGTTGGATCGTAGGTATAGCTTAATACTTGATGCGTTAGCAAACCCGTACTCAACCAAAAAAACAATCCGATTAAGGGTATTGGCAGCCAAAACTCTAGTCCTAAGTTAATGAGAAATTGCAACCAACGAGGTCGAGCCATAATACAGAAAAAGTTTGATGATTAATTCATCATAGGAAAAAGAAAAAAATACAGCGACATGATGAATGAGAATCTTACTTGTAGAAGATGATATTACTCAGTTACAACCACTACAGGGTGCGCTATCGAAAGTCGGACATATTGTAGATGGTGCTGAAGATGGTGAAACAGCCCAATGGTTAATGCAACAGAGAGACTACGATCTGTTAATTTTAGATTGGATGTTGCCCAAGGTGAGTGGTGTTAGTCTGTGTCAACAGTATCGTCAAGCAGGAAAAACGGCTCCAGTGCTGATTCTCACAGCTAAAGATACAATTTTGGATAAAGTATCTGCTTTAGATGTTGGTGCAGATGACTATCTAGTTAAACCCTTTAGTTTGCTGGAACTGTTGGCAAGAGTACGAGCACTGGGACGCAGAGCGCCACTCTGGCAAGGCGACACGCTAGAGTTAGCCGACCTACAACTTCATCTCAACACTCTAACGTTACAACGCCAGGAAGTTACAGTCCAGTTGTCGGGTCGAGAGTTTCAATTGCTAGAATATTTCTTTCGACATCCCAGACAGGTACTTACTCATGACCAAATCGAACAAGCACTTTGGGAGTGGAATATACAACCAGACAGTAAAGCGATCGCCATGTCAGTGCATCGACTGCGGCAGCGCTTACAGATGGTGAAAGCAGAAGATTGGCTGCAAACCGTTTACGGTATGGGATATAGATTGCTTGCTCCTGAATCATGCGATCGCTAATCCCTAATATGTTCAACCGCAGTCGGCGTAACCTAGCTCGCTGGTTTACGCTCTCTATGGGAAGTATTTTGGCGATCTTTGCAACAATACTTTACTTTTTAGAAGTAAAAGAGCAATTGCGGGCATTTGACCAAGAACTTTACAACACAACTCAGTTGATGGTGGCTGGCGTTGAAGATGGACTTTACCAAGAACAGCAACGCATTAGTCTCGAAGATGTCCCCATCTTGGGTGGTGAAGCTTTGCCTTTTGACAATAAAATTATTTATGCCCGTTGGTACACTCCCAAAAAGCAATTACTAGAGTTTTTTGGTGTCATTCCATCAGAGCAGTTAAATAATCGATTAGGATTTCAAACAATTGAGTTAAGCGATCGCGTTTCTACCAGTGTTCGCCAAAATAAACAGCTGCGTCAATTAACAGTTCCTGTTTTTCAGGATAAACAATTAATTGGCTATCTAGAGATAGCCGCTTCTTTAGCGCCTGTTGAAGAAACTTTATGGTCGTTGAGACTGTTTTTAATAGTAGGTGTACCCATTGCTTTAAGCGTAATTGGTTTGACGGGGTGGTTTCTTGGTGGAATGGCCATGCAGCCAATTCGCCAAGCCTACGAGCAATTACAGCGTTTTACAGCCGATGCTTCCCACGAGCTACGGACACCCCTTCAGGCAATTCGGAATCATGCTCAGTTTAGTTTGCTCGAACCAATCGATCCCAATCAACAGCAAAGTTCCCTGGAAAATATTGACCAGATTACTGAATCAATGGGAATGTTGATCGGTGATTTATTATTCTTAGCTCGAAATGAAGGACAGTTAAAGCCAGAGGCACTTAACCGCGTCAATTTGGTTAGCTGGCTGGGAGGATTAGTAGAGGAATACACTCACTCAGCAAAGGTAAAAAACTTAGAATTCACCAGCGAATTTCCTGAACAATTGGTAATGTTGAGAATAAATCCAGATTTAATGCGGCAAGCAGTAACAAATCTTCTTAGTAATGCCTGCCGCTACACGCCGTCTGGAGGTAGAGTTTGCTTACGAGTCTTCTTTGAGTCTCGTTGGGTAGTAATTGAAGTACAGGATAGCGGTATTGGGATTCCAGAGGCAGATTTACCGCATATCTTTGAGCGGTTTTATCGAGTAGATAGTGTGCGATCGCGCCATACAGGAGGCTTCGGGTTAGGATTAGCGATCGCCCAACAAATTGTCCAGGTACATGAAGGACAAATTATCGCAATCAGCCGTTTGGATGAAGGCTCTACATTTCAAATCAAGCTACCCTTCACGCCTAAACCTTTACCATAAGGAGCAATTAATACTGGACAAGCAAAGATTTTAATTGTTAGTGAAGGAATTTCTTGGCTTAAAAGGTTGTTTGAAAAGTGGTTTGCTGTGATTTTAGGCACTAACTGATCCCCCCTAGCCCCCCTTAAAAAGGGGGGAACCGGAATCAAAGTCCCCCTTTTTAAGGGGGATTTAGGGGGATCTAGAACGTTTTGTTACCGAGAAGAAAACTTTTCAAACATCCTCTAAGACCGTGCTGTTACTTTCTTGTTACTTTTATCCGGCAATCTGAAAATAAGCGTGAGTTACACATCAGATTGGAGGTCTTAACAAATGAATTTCAATCCTATACCCAGCATCGTTTTAACTAGCTTGTTTGCCTTGCTAATTTCTTTTGAGGTGGAAGCGCAGAAAGCACCAAACCAAATTGACAATTCGCCAAACGCTCGTGTTACTACTATCTCCGGTCAAGTTACTAAGCTTTTAGATGACGAGTTCATTCTCAACGATGGTAAGGGACAAATCATTGTTGATGCAGAACCTCAGTTGGGGCAACCCATTAACCTCTCTGTAGGAGAACAAGTCACCGTAGTTGGCAACTATGATAACAATGAGTTCAATGCCCTTAGTATTACTCGTGCCAACGGTGAAACTATTCAAATTCATGACGATTAAATCTCCGATACTTCAGATTGTTCCCATGAATCTAATTTTGATTGCTGAAGACTAACCGGCGTTGCTGAATCAAGGGATGATTCTTGTAGGGTGGGCGTCTCACCCGCCCCGAAATACAAGGGACGGGCAAGATGCCCATCCCGCAAATATGCAACGCCGACTAACCTTGTTTGCTGTTTTTTTCTCTATCACTAGAATGATGGCTACTTTTCCAGTCGCAGACATAATGTGACCTTAGTAGGTATAAAACATCAAATAGGATAGGAGATGAATGTGGCTGAAGAATTTAAAAAAGGCGATCGCGTTGAATGGAACACTTCACAAGGTAAAACAACTGGCAAAGTAGTAAAGAAGCTCACTTCACCTACAGATATAAAAGAACACCATATTGCTGCAAGTGAAGATAACCCCGAATATTTAGTTGAAAGCGATAAGACAGGAAAACAAGCTGCTCACAAGCCTGATGCTCTGAAGAAAGTAGAGGAGTAATGCTTAGTTATGAGTAAAGATGTTAAAGCGGTGATTGACGAGTTTCATCAAGCTGTCAATATGACACCTAAAGAACTAGAGTCTTGGCTAGATACGGATGAGTCACAAACTGTTGGGCAAAAGGATGGCGACGATGAGTCAATCGGTCATAAATCTGGACGGCGTATCATCCAGCTATTGCAGAGAAAGGATGATTATACCAACGACGATCTTTCGCATATGAAGAAAGTTATTAGTTACGTCCATCGTCACATGGCACAGAAGCCATCGGGTGATTTGGAACACACACGCTGGTGCTATTCTTTGAAGAATTGGGGACACGATCCACTTAAGTAAAGTACCTTATAGCCCGCCATTTAGGTGGGCAAATTCCCGCGATCGCTCTAAATACAGTTTTGCGTATAAAGCATAGCATTTTAATGTAAGGGAATATATTGGCATTGCAGTGAGATACATTAGCATTGCAGAGGAATACATCGGCATTGCAGAGGGATACATCGGCATTGCAGAGGGATACATCGGCATTGCAGTGAGATGCATCGGCATTGCAGTGAGATGCATCGGCATTGCAGAGGATTGCAGTGGGACGCATTGGCATTGCAACGTATTGCCAAATTTAATTCGCTACAAATTAATGAAATCCTGTACTAAGTGTTTACGCCGCAGAAACGACACAAAAACAGGTTTTTACAGCCGGATTTTAACTTCATATTGCAAAACCAGCCGATCCTGGCAAACTGGTAGCTGCGATCGCAGACTCACAAAAATCAAGAGGTTAACACCCGCGCAAAGCAAGCGCGAAAAGAAAATCATTCTTGCAGACGAGCAATTACACAGTGCATAACTTTAATTTCATTAACAATTCGATCCAGTTCTGTAGAGAGCGGAGTTTGTTCTTGAACAGCTTGTAATGTGGGAGTTAAAGTGTTGAAATTGGTAGCAATCTCTGATAACCGAGCAGTATGTAACTGTTCGATTTGGACGTGAATTGCTTCGAGATAGCTATCCAGCGCTGGTAATGGTTGGGGTGGCTGTCCCTGTGCAAGGGCATCTGCTAAGTTTTCCAAAACTTGAACAATGGTATCAGCAAGTCGCTTGAGTTCAGGAAATTGGTACTCGCCGCTAAATTCCCGCAGATGTTCTGCCAAAGTTGTTACCGAACTGAAAAAGCCACGAATGTATATCATCAGCGTCATTACAGGTTCGATTTCTCCCTGAATGTGACGAGGTTCGCTGAATAATCGTTGAGCTGCGGCGTTGGCGTTGGCGTTCTCTAGTGCTGCTTGGTGGCGTAGCATGTTGATAGAATCAGCAAACGCATTCTGTTCTGGATGGAGATAGTTAGCAATTACTTGTTGAAAGTAAGCAAGATTAGCTCGAATTGTTTTTTCCAGTTGTGCAGGAAGTTGCTGTCGTTCCCAACGAGGAAAAAGCAAATAGCTACCAAGCAATGCTAAGACACCCCCAGCCAAGCTATCGAAGATCCGCAATACTCCAATCTTCCAGCCGCCTGCACTAATAATGTTGAGTAGCAATATGATAGCGGGAGTCAGGAGTATGGTAAATAAGCTGTAGCTTAACGATCGCACCGACATCGCCACAAACACCAGCAGCAGGAAACAAACTGCGATCGCCAATTGATTCTTAACTAGTAAAACCAGAGCAATACCGATAATTCCACCCAAAATAGTGCCAACGACTCTTTGGACTGTTGTCTGTGACGTTCCACCAAAGTTAGGTTTAAGTGCAACTAAAGCTGTGAGCGTTATCCAGTAACCTCTAGGTAGTTGGAATAGCGAGGCAAGTAATTCAGCAAAAGTTGTGATCAGTGCGAGGCGCAACGCATGACGAAAGAGGACTGAATCAAAAGTGAAATTATTTCGCAGCGTATCAATAATTGTAGAACGCTCTGGTTGGGCTGGGGGGGAAATATCTCGTTGGGCAATGCTGTTACGCAGTTTTCCTTGGCTTAAATCTGTAGCAATCTCTGCATCAGTATGAATTTGCTCTACTAGCTTTGTCAGACTGGCTGTAATTTTCCCAAGGTTGAGGAGATCGGAATAATCATCTGTCTGAGCATTGATAGTTTGATTAAGGACTTGCGAACGCAGAACTTGCCTTTGGTGTTCTAGTGCTTCAAGACTCCGATCGAGATCCCCTAAGTGAGGTGATTTTTTTCCTTTGGCGATCGCTTGTGATAACATTTGCAGAGCAATTGCCGACTGTTCTAGCACTTGCTGAATTTCTTGTTGTAACCGAGAAAATAGTTCATGTTCCGATGCGATCGCTAATAGTTCGCTCAGTGCTACAACAGAATTGACAATTTGATTTATATCCTCAATTAATACGAGTAACTGATTTCCCCGCAGGGTAGCTCCTCTTTGCCTAGTCCAGATAGTTGTCCAGACGCTACGGGCAGATGTTAAGTTTTGAATGACCGTATCCTGAGCTTGCAAAAATCGCTGTTCCCACTCCTGACGATCCTTTGGATTTAATGCTCTCTGGCTTGCCAAGTCTACAAAATTGCTTAATGAGAGATAACAGTTAGCGACTGTCTGTATTGCAGGTACATCAGGACGCACCGCCCACAATCCCAATGACAACACAGTAGTCCATGTTCCACCAGCCAGACATAACGCACAGTGTTGAATAAGAGTAGGCAAATTAGAAAATGAAGCGAATCTAGCCAGCGCAATCACAAACATTATCGAAGTAACCAAGCTGACAGATGCAGCCACGTTGCCATAGAGATTTGCTAAACCTGCTATAAATATTACCAAGAACGTGGTCGGGACAGCTAACCAGAGATGATCGCTAACCAGACTTGCGATTAGGAACATTACAGTTACCCCAAGCGTAGCTGCGATCATAGCGATCGCTCGCTGACGGTAGGCTCCGTCAACATTTACCATGCCAACGAACCAAGCTGCCATAGTGGCGATCGCACTTTCAGCAGCATGACCTGTAATGATTCCAATTCCAATCGGGACACCCAGTACAAAAAGGCTACGCAATCCAGAGGCAATGGCGGGCTTACCTGGCTGGAGTTGAAACTGCTGCAACAACCAACTAAGAGGACGTTTATCTGTAAATGACATTATGAGACTGGCGACTATAACAAAGCGCGATCGCTTCTTAAAGCATTTTAGCCAGATATAACTGCATGGCGGATGTCTGTAATATGTCTTTTGAGGTCATTGAGTTGCTTAATTTTTGCGATCGCTGGTGCATTTACTGAGAATGACTTCCAGCCCATTTTGTACTTGCTCAAGTTCTTGGCGCTTTTGGTAAATCCACATCTTTTCAGCCTCACGTTGTTCCAGAGTTTCATTGTGAGCCTTTTCCTGCTGTTCGAGGAGATTTTCGTAAAGTGCGATCGCTTCTGCAATGACTCGACTAAGTGATTCAAGAGCAGATTCTGACATCGCGCCTACTGACTTCTTCTATTTTTTCCAAAATTTTCTGCTTTTTGAATTTTTGGCTTGTATAAGTCAATATGAAATTTTATGACTGGATTCAGCACTTCGATTGATCAAGGTGATATCTTTTCAATAGTAATTAAGCCTTGTGATTGACTGTATTTTGCCCTATCTCAATTACTGTAGAGCTTTTGGGTTTCGCACCGCAAACTAGCCAAAGCTCAAGTATAAAATAGCATCTAAAAAATCTTGAAGGAGAATAAAGCATCATGGCTAAAGTCTACTTATATTACATAGAATGTATCGACGAGCAAGATCCACGTGGTGGTGATAATAATGATGAAATCTATTACCTAGTTGAGAGTAGTTCTAAGAAAAATACAGTGAGTGATAGTTTTGATGCTGATGAAATTCTCTTCCCAAACAAACTACTCGAAAACGATCCGGCGACCAAAGCAGACCCTCTGTTTTTTACACTATGGGAAGACGATCCTGGCTCTGGCCCTTCTTTCGATGACAAATTTAGCTCCATACGCCAATTTGCCGGTAGCGATCCAGGCACAATCAAAGACGGCGGAATTTTCTTTGATGGAACACCTGGCTACTTTCGATTTACGTTTTCTGGAAATGGCGGCCAGTATGAACTAGGATTTGATGTTAAATAAATAAACAAAAGTTCCTTGTGTACTTGTATCTGAAAATGATCTTTCAAAGCCCAGATGAGTTTTGTAAGTAGAGGCTTGATCTCTGCTTACAAAACAGATTAAAAGTATGAATAAATCCGTAGGCTTTCTCAGATATGGCTCAGATTTTGCAAGTTGAAAATCAAAAAATCCCGACGGCAAAAATTGTCAG
Organism: Nostoc sp. LEGE 12454; assembly: GCF_056620565.1. NCBI lineage: Bacteria > Bacillati > Cyanobacteriota > Cyanophyceae > Nostocales > Nostocaceae > Nostoc > Nostoc sp. LEGE 12454. The sequence continues at coordinate 20,485 of NZ_JBWQXL010000004.1, read as the reverse complement.
CTTGTTGGCAAGCTATCAGCTGTTTCCCCAATTTTTACGTGAGATTATCACTGATCAGGCGATCGCTTCCTTTACCTGTACGCTTGAAGAAAAAGCCAGTGCTTGTGAGCAATTTTATCAGAAATGGCAGCTTACTTCCGAGTTAAAACGTCAGCAATGGCTAGAACTCTATGAAATGACTCCAGAGCAGCTAGAAACTATAGCTATCCGAGAACTAAGAATTGAGAAGTTTAAACAAGCTAACTGGGAGTCGAAAATTGAAAGTCATTTCCTTAAGCGTAAGTCTTCGCTAAACAAAGTAATTTATTCCTTAATCAGGACGAAGGATGAAGGGCTTGCTGACGAGCTTTATTTCCGACTTCAGGAAGGAGAGCAATCCTTTACTGAACTAGCTCGACAATTTTCTCAAGGGCCAGAAGCAAAAAGCGGAGGTTGGTGTGGGCCAGTCGAACTCGGTAAAATCTCCCCAAAGCTAGCAGAAATGTTGTATGGCAGTAGAGCAGGTCAACTATGGCGTCCTACTCGTTTAGGAGAATGGCTGGTGATTGTGAGGCTAGAGATACTTATCCCAGCTTTACTAGATGAATCAATGCGCCAGCGACTGCTAGATGAATTCTTTGAAGCCTGGCTAAAAGAAAAACTAGTTGAACTAACCAATGGTGGCTGGATCTCCCTGGATTGACTAATAGGTAGTAGGTAGTGTTTTAAATTTGTTCAAGCTATAAATTTTTTGCTTACTCGCGTATTAATGCACAGGCTTAAATTACTGGTTATAAAATATTAGTTACATCTTATTTGCAACAGGCATCAAACCTAACTGTTGGTAATCTTTATTACTACTTTAAAATCAGCGGTGAATCGAAAGATAAAACAGAGGTAACTTTAGCTAACTAAAACAGCTACGGCGATTATTGAAATAAGTATTTTGTAAAGTCCGCCTACGCGGACTTTGTTTGTATAGCTGCGACTTCCAGCACTTGAGCATGATTTACTCAAATACCACTGTTCTATTACCATATACTAATACACGATTTTGCAAATGCGATCGCACCGCTCTTGCTAATACAACTCTCTCTAAATCTTTGCCTTTTCTTACCAAATCATCAACTTCATCACGGTGACTAACTCGCACCACATCTTGTTCAATAATTGGGCCTGCATCTAAATCGGCAGTGGCGTAATGAGCAGTTGCACCAATAATTTTCACACCACGTTCAAAAGCTCGGTGATAAGGGTTTGCTCCGATAAAAGCTGGTAAAAATGAATGATGTATATTAATAATTTGCGGAAATTGATTAATAAAATCTGCACTAACAATCTGCATATATTTCGCCAATACAACTAAATCTATTTTGTACTTGCGTAATAATTCTAATTGTTGGGTTTCTTGTTCTGCTTTATTATCTTTATTGATGGGAATGTGCTGGAAGTCGATATTAAATTGCTCCGCAACTCCCTTTAAATTAGAATGGTTACTAATAATTAAAGGAATTTCAGCAATAAATTCTTTAGCACGTTGTCGCCAAATCAAGTCAAATAGACAATGGTCTTGCCGACTTACCCAAATAGCAATGCGTGGTACTGCATCAGAAAAACGTAGTTCCCACTTAGCGCCTAAAGGTTGTGCGATCGCATTAAATGCAGGGGCAATAAATTCTCGCGGTAAATTGAACCCATCTAACTGCCATTCAATGCGCGTAAGGAATAACCCAGCAGCAAAATCTGTGTGTTGATCTGCATGGATAATATTACCACCATTAGAATAGATGAAATTGGCAAATTTTGCTACTAGTCCTCTTCGATCGGGGCAGGAAATCAGCAATGTTGCTGTCGGATTTGTCATAGTAACTTAGAAAAACTAGTGAGATTTGAAGTAGAGTAGCACAGATGTGCTAACCCATTGTGCGTTACCGAAACATACCACAGAAACCGTAATTGCTTATTTACTATTTGTTGGAATTGGTAAAGGGGTGCTGAGTCCAGGTAGCTTCTGACTATTATCTACAGGTTGTTTCCACTCTGATAGTTCCCGATTTACGGCATTGGCAAAATCTGTAGATACTAACAGCACATTTATATTTCCATCGGGTTTCGTAGCAGGGTCAGTTTGAGCATATAAAAAACGACCGTTAAAGTTAGATTTACCCAAAATCAACTGATGGCTTTGTCGGTTTTTCAGGGTGATATTAATAGTTGCTTGGGGTGGATCTAAAGCAAATTCTCCAAGCTGTTTTGCTGGAGTTGATAAAGTGCGATCGCTATTGCCCTTGACCAACAAATCCATTAAATAAGAAACAATAGCGTCATTTGCTGGGCCCGATATCGGAGATTTGATTAACCACTTGGGGTTACTAGATTCAGGGTTACGTTCCAGATTCAAGGTAAGTTTGTTTGTCTTGACTGTTAAAGCCTGCACATCATCTTCTGCAAAAGAGAAAATTTTCTGCTTTTGTTCCTTTGTTTCTTCTCGCACAGTTGCACCCCGAATTTCATAGAAGTAAACAAAACCACCTAAACCCAGCGCTAGCAGTATCAAAATTAAAGTCGTTCGCGGCAATTTCATTTTTTAATCATTTGTCATTTGTCGTTCGGTCTGAGAGGATGTTTAAAAAGTCCTCTTGTCGATATCAAAAGTTTTAGATCCCCCTAAATCCCCCTTAAAAAAGGGGACTTTAATTCCGGTTCCCCCCTTTTTAAGGGGGGTTAGGGGGGATCTAAAAGTGCCTAAAGTCACAGCAAAAGACTTTTCAAACAACCTCTGAGGGAGAATTCATAACTCTAACGTCGTTTCCACCAAATAATAACTGCGATCGCAAACCCAATTAAGGGTAAAAGCAACAGAGATAACAATATTAAAAGATTACCTTGTGCTGTTGTCAGGGTTATCCGCCGATTTTTCGGTTCTTTGGGACGAATGGAAAGGGGTTGCTGATCTTGTTGACTCAGCCAAGTAACTGAGTTGAGGAATACATCTCCATTTAATTGCTGTTGAAACAAACCATCGGTGGCGAAATCGGAATTTCCTAAAACTACTAACCGAGACTCGGTAGCTGTTTGAGATGAGGCAGCAGGGGAAGATGGAGGAGTGGGCGAAGCCTTACTTTCAGTGGTTGGTGATGGTAAGGGTAACGCTTGCGGAGTCTTGGGGGAAGGGGAAGGAGTAGGGCTAGCCTTGCTTTGAGTGGTTGGTGATGGTAGAGGTAAGGCTTGTGGAGTTTTGGGAGAAGGGGAAGGAGTCGGGCTAGTTTTGCTTTGAGTAGTTGGTGATGGTAGAGGTGAAGGTGTGGGTGAAACTTGGGGAGTGGAAGTAGATTTGGGTGTTTGTTTTCTTGTTAAGGCAACGCCCAAGGTTAAAGGCCCTTTCAGGTCTTTATCTGCATTAAACTCCAATTTTTCGCTTTGGAGGTCGCTTTCTGCCCAACTGCTGGGGTAGGGTTTGGTTCGTAGCAGTGGAGTAGCCTGAACACCAGCCACAGAGGTAATTTCCAGTGGTCGGGAAATCGGATAAAAGGAATTACCGTTACCGAAATCTTTAGTAATTGGATGTTGTCCATATTCTGTGACTAAGGGCGCAGCAGGGCCAAGTCCCACGACGCTTTCGCCAGAGACATCGACTGCTAAACGATTATCCAGACGAACACCCCACTCTTGCAGCAAGCTGTTAAGTTTGGGATCGGTATTAGGATCGATCATCAGCAGTAAATTACCGCCGCGATTCAGATATTCTTGCAAAGCTTTGACTTCACCCTCAAACAGCCCTCGTTTGGGGCCAGCTACTATCACTACAGCCGCATCTTGAGGAACTTTGGAAGTTTCTCCTAAATTCAGGGGTGATGTTGTAAAGTTTTTATCGCCTAATCCCTGAACTGCTTGTGATATTGCACCTTTACCAGCCGAAAGTTGGCGTTCGCCATGACCTTGGAGTAAGTAAACTTTAGCTGTGGTTGAATTTGTTAGTTGTTGCAGGCGACTAGTTAATCTAATTTCCGATAATCGCTCATTTTCATTTACCGTCTGTACTAATTGCCGTTTATCGCCAGATTCTAAATAAACTTCTCCATAATCTTTGACGCCAAACTTTTCTGCAAGCCCTGGTCTAGCTTGGGGGTCAATATACTCGTATTTAAATTTTGAGCTTTGGCGCTGATAATTTTCTAGCAGTTCTCGGTCTTGGGGATTCTGGTTAATATCAAATACCCACACTTTAACTGGCTGTGGTAAAACTCTTACTAATTCGCGTGATTGGGGGGCAAGGGTAAATAATTGAGCCTCTGTTAAGTCTGCCCGCAAGTGATAGCGAGTTCCCAAAAAGTTAATCAATCCCAAAATTGCCAAGATTGCCAGAGTTGCCACTAGGGCATTAGTCCCAGCTTGGGTAGAACGACGGTTCCACCAGTTACTCTGGTAGCTTTGCCATATTATCCCCAACCCACTGATGACAATTCCTGCAATCAAAAATACTAAGGGAATTAATCCCCATTGTTCAGAGACTAATCCAACTGTTAAGCCAACAGCAATTAGGAATGGGCCTAACCAAAATAAATATTTCCACAGTTTCTTTTTTGCAACTATCTTCATATTATTAGACTAAAGTGAAGAGTTAGGAGTTAGGAATTATGAGTTATAAGTTTAAACTCCTCACTCCTAGCTTTTTACTCATAACTTATATAATTACTACAGTACAGCGTAAATAAACCACCCATTTCAAATCGTCAAAAACTCTGCCCTATAAGCTTTTTGACTTTTGACACTTCGACTTCGCTCAGTGTTAACTTTTGACTTCCGCCATGCGGTACTATTGCCTTTGAAAACGCAGTGCATCAATTGATTGAGCTGTGAGAAAGATGCCCAAAAAAATGTAACTGGCAAATAAAATTAAAGCGCTAGTATCAAAAATGCCTTGGATGAATGTATTGTAATGTTTCAGCAACGATAGATAACCTAAAGCTACACCTACGGGGCCAGGGACAATTTTAGCGATTAAATCAATCAATAACAATAATAAAATTACTGCAAAGGTAAGAACAGCAGACAAAATTGTGCTGTCTGTTAATGAGGAAATAAACATTCCTACAGATAAAATTGCTGCTGCTAGTAAGATTAATCCAATATGACCCAGCAAGGGAATTGAGGGCGTCATTGGTGGATTTGAGCCGCTGATAGCGATCGCTTCCAACACTAGCATGGGTACAACCATTGTGATAAAAAATGTTATCACACCTAATAATTTACCTACAGCTACCGCCCAATTGGTGATTGGTGAGGTGGCTAACAGTTCTAAAGTACCGCGCTTCCGTTCTTCGGCATAGAGTCCCATCGAAAGTATGGGCAGGATAAACAACAATAGCCATCCCATACGATCCAAAAATGCCCGGACAAATTCGTAGGGGACATCTATCGGCGGTACTGGTACTCCCAGTTGTTGCCCTTGTGCATCTATTGCCGCAACTCCTACCAAAATGCCATCTGGCCCTAGCAAAATCATCACGAAGAATAACCCTGCGATGAACCAAAATATGCCTGCGATCGCATAAGCCAAAGGTGATACAAAATAACTCTGTAACTCTCGGCGATAAATGGCAATAATATTACTCAGCACTATACCCATTTACGCTGCCTCTCCTTCATTGTCTGCTGCTAAGTCTATCTCAGGATCGAAATTTTTCTCTTCTGTGGTCAGTTGCAAGAATACATCTTCTAAGGTAGCGTTAACCCGGCGCAGTTCATGTAAACCGAATCCCGCACGCACTAATGTTGTGGCAATATCCTTTCCTGGTTCTTTTCCGGGTTGCGATATCACCCGCAGGTAAGCGCGATTTTCCTGGGGTTGATGACCTCCGGCTATAGGAATTGATTCTATCAGGCTCACACCCGTGACTTTTTGCAATACCTGTTTCGCTAGGGCAGCTTCTCCTTCTATTTCCAATTCATACCCAGAACCACCTGTCAACTGAGTCATCAGGTTTTCTGGTGTATTAGTTGCCACCACTTTACCGCGATTGATGATAGCGACACGGCTACAAGTCATGCTTACTTCTGGCAGAATGTGCGTGGAAAGAATAATTGTGTGACTACCAGCGAGGCTTTTAATTAAATTTCGCACCTCAATTATTTGCCGGGGATCTAGTCCAACGGTGGGTTCATCCAAAATGATTGCTGGAGGATCGTGAACGATCGCTTGAGCAATTCCGACACGTTGGCGGTATCCTTTAGAGAGTTTGCGAATAATCGTTCGCCGTTTATCTTCTAAGTTGCAGCGTTCGATAGCGGCTGTCACCTTATTAGGGCGATCGCCTGCTGGAACTCCCTTAATTCGGGCGACAAAATGCAAAAATCCCTCCACCGTCATGTCTGGATATAACGGCGGTGTTTCGGGTAAATAACCAATGCGTTGGCGCACAGCCAGAGAATTTTCATGGACATCATAACCAGCAATCCGGGCATTACCATTAGTTGCCGGTAAATAACCAGCCAGAATCCTCATGGTTGTTGTTTTCCCAGCGCCATTGGGGCCCAACAAACCTAAAATTTCCCCAGGCTCAACGCTAAAGGTGACATCAGTAATCGCTGGGGTAGAGCCGTATATTTTACTCAGATGTTCAACTTCAATCATCCGTATAGTGGCGATCGCAATTTATAGAATACCCAACAATCTTAGATCGCAATATTGAGTATGGGGGACTGGCACAAAGATTAGCTGACAAGGGGTAAAGTTCCTGAAAAATCTCTTTAGGCACTTCCAAATAAAAAACATCCCAAATCTTCTTGTGGGATGGGTGTCCTGAAGGGTAGGCAATGTCAGGATTGCAGAGGGGCAAGGGGGCAGGGGAGCAGAGGGGCAGAGGGGCAGGGGTGCAGGGGAGCAGAGGGGAATTTCTATTGCTTCCGTCCGATGGTGTTTTCTTAGATGTGAGCGTGAGCGATCGCAAACATGCAGAAGAACAGATTATTCATAATGCCTTACACGATCCGTTGACGATTTACCAAATCTGACGCTTTTGGTAGAACGGTTAGAATTATCGATTAACCAAGCCAAACGAATAGAAACCTATCGTTACGCCGTCTTATTTCTCGATCTAGATCGGTTCAAAGCGATCGATGATAGCTTAAAACATTAACTGAACCGTATTGCTCCTTAAGCAAATATTATTCCATAATTTTTGTTATAAGTTAGCTGGTATTTGTATTTAGTATTTTAAATTAGCCAAATAGTGTTATTTATCTTGGTGGTTCGAGCTAAATTTTCACTCTATATATCAAATAACTAACAGATTGACCTCTGGCAAAAGAGACTTTTATAACTCAGCAAAAATCTATCTGTAGATAAGTTACAAAAAATCACAAACTAACTTAGGGTATGTACAGCCTCTGCAATGAGTATTGGTTTTTCCAAAAACTTTTCATGCCCCATATTCATTATTCTCGGTTACTGCGTTATGGTCTTGTTGTATTAATTGTCGCACTAGCATTAGTGCTAATGTTGATGCTAGACCCTTGGTTAAGCATGAATGGAACTCCTTTTCTACTATTTTTTAGCGCTGTAATATTGAGTGCTTGGCATGGTGGTTTGAAGTCAGGGTTGTTAGCAACTTCATTGTCTGCATTACTGAGCAATTACTTCTTTCTCCCTCCAGCTTATGAGCTGAGTTTTGACTTATCTAATTCTGTGCGAATTGGGTTATTTGCCTTGCAAGGATTGCTCTTCAGTATCTTATGTGAGACATTAAAAACTGCCAAAAGAGGGGCGGATGAAAATCTCCAAAAGCTGAGAGTTAGTGAAGAAAGATTTCGATTAGCGTTAAGTAGTTCAGATATCGTGGTCTTTCAGCAGGATTGCGATTTGCGATATCAGTGGATTCATAATCCTCAAGGTTTAGAAACTGCTGAGGAAATGTTAGGTAAGTCTGATGATGAATTATTTACCGCCTCAGTAGCAGCGCAATTGCAGGCAATTAAGCTAAAGGTAATAAAAACTGGTGTTGCAACCCGCCAAGAGGTTGATTTGACAATTGGTAAAGAAAATCGTTACTACGATTTGCTAGTTGAACCGCTAAGAGATGCAGACAATAACATTTTAGGTATCACCTGTGCAGGTGTGAATATTACTGAGCGCAAGCAGGCAGAACTAGAAAAAGTCAGGTTGCACCAGGAACTTCAACAAGCTATTGGGCAAAAAGATGAATCTCTGGCTTTACTCAATGCTTGGCTTACTAGTTCGCCAGTGGCGCTGGCTTTTCTCGATCCCGAACTGCGCTACATTCATGCGAATGAAACGCTAGCTGCCATTAACGGTGTACCGCAAACTCAACATATTGGTCGCACCTTTAGGGAAGTACTACCAGAATGGGCAGCGCAAATTGAGCCTGTTTTTCAGCAAGTGATGAAAACTAGGCAGCCTTTACTCAACCAAGAAGTGAGCGGTGAAACCTATCCGCCTGGGGTATATCGTTATGGTCTTGTCAGCTATTATCCGGTGTGTTTGCCAAATGGACAGTTGTTGGGAGTGGGCATTAGTTCAATTGATATTACTCAACTGAAACAAACTGAACAAGCATTACGAGAAAGCGAAGCTAAGTTTCGCAGTGTGGTTGATTCAAACATGATTGGTATCGGCTTCTGGGATAGAGACGGCAGGATTACAGACGCTAACGATGCCTTGCTGAATATGGTTGGTTATACGCGTGAAGAATTACTTGCCGGAACACTTCGCTGGCAAGACCTAACTCCTACAGAGTACGTGCCACTCGATAAGGAAGCACTAACTCAATTTGAAGACAGTTTCTTTTGCACACCATATCAAAAAGAATATATCCGTAAAGACGGCTCGCGTTTGCCTGTTTTGGCAGGTGGTAGCCATTTTGAAGGGACTGTAGATCGAGGAGCTTTTTTTGTTCTCGATATTACACAGCGCAAGCAAGCTGAGGAAAGACTCCGCTATATCGCCCAAATTAGTAGTGTACTTTCTACTTCGTTAGATTATGAACAAACCTTACAACAGATCGCCAAAATTCCAGTTCCTCACCTAGCTGATTGGTGTAGCGTCGATATTTTAAATGAAGATGGTTCCATTCGCCGCCTACCCATTGCTCATGCAGACCCATCAAAAGCAGAGTTGGCGCGTAAACTTCAGGAATATGCGATAGATTACAAAGGTGCAAGTGCAATTACTAAAGTACTGCAAACCGGGCAAAGCGAATTAATCTCAGAGGTATCTGATTCGCTATTAGTGGCAAGTACTCAGAATCAGGAACACTTAGAACTTGTTCGGCAATTGGGGATGAAGTCTGTGATGATTGTGCCGTTAATCGCAAAAGGGCGGGTACTCGGCACCATCAGCTTTGTCAGCACTCAAGCAGACCGTCGCTACGATCGCACTGACCTAACTTTAGCAACAGATATTACCCATCGTGCTGCCTTAGCTGTGGAAAATGCCCAACTTTATCGAGACATCCACCAGGCTTTAGTCCATTATGCCGAATCTCTATCTCTCCTAGATGCGTTGCTCGGAGCAGCTCCTATTGCCGTATGCTTTTTGGATCGGGAACTGCGATATATCCGGATTAATCAAGTTTTCGCTGACATTAACGGTTTAACTATAGAAGAACATCTAGGACGCAAATTTAGGGAAGTGCTACCAGCGATGGCGGCTGAGTTAGAACCACAGTTACAGCGCGTGTTAGATACTGGAGAACCCCTGCTGAATATGGAAATCAGCGGTGAGACAAGGGAGCAACCCGAACGTTACGGTTACTGGCTGGGCAACTATTACCCAGTTCATAACGCAATGGGTGAAACGGTAGGAATTGGCATTATTTTGGCAGATGTGACCGCAGCAAAGCAAACAGAAGTTGCTTTGCGAGAAAGCGAAGAAAGGTTTCGGGCAATGTTCAATCAGGCAGCTGTCGGTATTACTCTAGTAGGGTTGGATGGACAATTTCTGCAAATTAATCCTGCTCTATGCGAAATTACTGGCTATAGCCATGAAGAATTGATTCAAATGAACTTTCAGGAAATTACCCACCCTGACGATTTAGAAGTTGATTGGGAAAACGCTCGGCGAGTTGTAGCAAAAGAAATTAGTGGTTATTCCTTAGAGAAGCGCTATATCCGCAAAGATGGTTCCATAGTTTGGGCAAATCTAACTTCATCAGCAGTTTGGGATGCTAACGGACAACCAATGTATGCATTAGGAATTATTGAAGATATTAGCCATCGCAAACGAGTTGAAGCCACACAAAACTTTTTAGTCGAAGCCAGCACCTTACTAGCTGCCTCATTAGATTATGAAATCACCTTAGAAAATGTGGCAAATCTAGCAGTTCCAACTTTAGCCGATTTGTGCATTGTAGATGTCTTCCAGGAAGATTGGTCAAGTAAACAAATTGCGATCGCAATTGCCGATCCCACAAAACTGAATATTTTAGACGAAATCCGACGGCGTTATCGACCCAAAACCAAAGCCAAACAGCTTGTACGGCAGCTAAGGCTAGGAATATCTGTCTTTTATCCGGAATTATCTAACTCACATCTTCTACAGATGTCTGAAGACAACGAACATCTGCAATTGCTGCAAAGTCTGGGTATTCGTTCTCTAATGGTGATTCCAGTTCGTTCTCGCGGACAATTATTTGGAGCAATCTCTTTTTTTACCGCCGAATCAGGTCGGTACTATCAACAAACAGACTTGGCTTTAGCAGAGGATATTGCTCGGCGGGCAGCGACAGCCATCGACAATGCCAGACTTTACCAAGAAACTCAACGGTCTGTCAATCGCACGGTACTTTTACAAAAAATAACTGCTGCCTTCTCGGAAGCCTTAACTCCCCAACAGGTGGCTGATGTAGTGGTGAACCAAGGCATTGCCGCCTTGGAAGCTACTGGTGGTTCCGTTGTCTTACTTACTGAAGGAAATACTACCCTAAAAGTTGTGCAAGCAATTGGCTATCCGCAAACGCTCATAAATACTTGGACAAGTTTTCCGATCGCAGCACCTAACCAAATAGCAGAAACAGTCAGAACTGGGCAGCCGATTTTTTTAGAAAATTTAGCAGCGATGATTGCTAGATATCCCGACTTAGCAGATGTTGTGACTGTTATGGCGAATAATGCCTGGGCTTCCATTCCCTTGATAGTAGAAGGTAAAGTAATTGGGGCTTTGGGATTAAGCTTTACCACTGCACAAATATTTAACGAAGAAGACCGGGGATTTATGTTGACACTGGGACAGCAGTGTGCGCAAGCGATCGCCCGCGCTCAACTTTACGAAGCCGAAAAAACTGCCAGGGCACAAGCCGAGACAGCCAACCGGATTAAAGATGAATTTCTCGCTGTCCTTTCCCACGAACTCCGAACTCCCTTGAATCCGATTTTAGGGTGGGCAAAGTTACTCAGAACCCGCAAGTTCGATGAAGCTACTAAAATCCGGGCATTGGAAACAATCGAGCGGAATGCCAAGTTACAAACCCAATTGATTGGAGATTTACTTGATGTTTCGCGAATTTTGCAAGGTAAGGTTAGGTTAAATCTCCATGCGGTGGATTTGAAAATAGCGATCGCATCTGCATTAGAAACGGTACGTTTGGCAGCAGAAGCCAAATCGATTCAAATTCAAATCATCTTAAGTAATGATATCGGCAAAGTTCTTGGCGATGGCGATCGCTTGCAACAAGTGATGTGGAATCTCCTCTCCAATGCCGTTAAATTCACACCCACTGATGGACTTGTAGAAGTGCGTCTAGAGCAAGTTGGTTTAGATGCCCAAATCCAGGTAATTGATACAGGTAAAGGAATTAACCCAGAATTTTTGCCCTACGTCTTTGATTACTTCCGACAAGCAGATGCCAAAACAACCAGAGTATTTGGCGGATTGGGATTGGGACTGGCAATTGTGCGCCATCTAGTAGAACTTCACGGTGGCACAGTTCAGGCAGAGAGTTTGGGAGAAGGACAAGGGGCTACCTTCACAGTTAAATTACCTTTGCTCAAAAATTCTGAGTTACGAGTTAACAGTGGTGAGGCTTCTCAACCAGAACTCAGTACTGAAGAGACATTACTTGCTGGAGTACAAATCCTGCTTGTGGACGATCAAGCCGATGTGCGAGAGTTTTTTAGCTTTGCGCTGGAACAATATGGCGCGACGGTAACGACAGTTGAATCAGCAGATGAAGCGTTGCAAACATTAGTGCAATCAAAGCCAGATATCCTCTTAAGCGATATTGGAATGCCCTTAATGGATGGCTATATGTTGCTGGGCGAAGTGAGAAAATTACCGCCAGAGCAAGGCGGACAAATTCCTGCGATCGCTTTGACTGCTTATGCAGGAGAAATTAACTACAACCAAGCAATGGCAGCAGGTTTTCAAAAGCATCTACCTAAACCCGTCGATCCAGCGGATTTAGCCGCAGCGATCGTTAGTCTCATTAAGCACGATTAACCTTAAGAGAAAATAAACTCTTCAATTTCTTTCAAGTTAAAGCTGACAAAATATACTTTTAAAAGAAAAATATGTATTTTTTATCTTTCTTCAGAAATTTGCCGTTTGCAAATTGATGTTATAAATTATTGGTGCTTAGGTTTTAATCAAAAATTTTTTACCAATGAAAACCCAACAGATCAGTTCAACAACCTTAGAAAATAAACCTACCAAGACGAAAAAACAGTCTTTTCCTGGTAGGAGTATTGGTACTCCCAAAGTACCATTTCGTCAATCCCATAAAATAGTACAACATGAGTTACTTAGTGACTGGGAACACGCGAGTTAATTGGGTAACGTACTATAAACTACGATCTAGGCTGATGTACTATTCTCGGTATCCAGTCAGATATTAACTGATACCAATTTTCTATGAAGTTGCACTTAATAACGAAGTGATGATATAATCCCATCCACAAATAGAAGCGTAGTTTACCGCCGTAGGTCTTACCCTGAGCCTGTCGAAGGGCATCGCTTCTGCTGAGATGGAACCCTTGAACCTGTTTTAACTTCCGTCTTAATTCATCTTTAGGCCCCTCCCTTATTCACCATCAAATTTTATTAGCACCTTGGTATCAAGAAATGGAAAAGTATTTAGTCACCAAAGAAGAGATTGAGTCTTATGAAGGACTAAAAAAAACACATTTTCTCAACTCCAATGCTTGCAGACTAAATAAGTCTTTAGGGGATTTGACAGGTTTAAAAAATATTGCTTTCCACATCATTGAAGTAGAGCCTGGGCGTGAATCAACGGAGCTTCACATGCACTATCACGAAGAAGAGTGCGTATACATTCTTGAGGGAGAAGCTGAGGCAACAATTGGAGAAAGCGTTTATCTAGTTAAAGCAGGAGATTTTATTGGATATCGCGCTGGTGGTAAGCCGCACAACCTGAAAAACACGGGCAATTCTATATTCAAATGTATAGTAGTTGGTCAAAGGCTAGACCATGATATCGGTGATTATCCAAATTTGCAGAAGCGTATATATAGGAGCAAAGGTTTAAAGTGGAATCTGGTCGATATGGAAAATATAGCTGAACCAGTAGCAGGTAAGAAGGCATAACAGGTAGAATGCATTTCCTCATGATTTCTTTGGCTCTATTGCCATGAGCCAACAATCTGAGTATTCTCCTTCATGCAGTTCATGTGCTGGCAATAGTTTTACTTTCACAAAACCACATTTTTCATAACAGCGAATAGCACGATAATTGTCAACGTGCGGATCTATGACAATTTTATAAGCTTGACACTGTTCAAAAAGATAGTTGATAAATACTGACAGAATTTTTGTACCAATTCCTTTGCTCCAATAGTCGGTTTCGCCGATGAACAAGTCAATTGCATAGACACGATCGGTTTGATCGAGATGATACAATTGTCTATCAGTTTCCGATAAGTCATTGAGCGTACAATACTGCAAATAACCAATGGGAATATTTTGATAGTAGAGGAGGCAAGGAATAACCGGCTCATCTCTCTTAACCATCGGTTTGTACGTTTCTATAATTCTTTCTAAGGGGAAAGAATTATCTCTTCCTTCATAAAATTCTAAAACTTTTGCATTAGTTAACCATTTTGCCATCAACTCATAATCATACATTTCATCTTGCATGAGACGAATAGATATTTCGCCTTTTTGAATCAGCATATCTTGTATAGATATAATATTTTTTATAGTAGCTACTAATAAAAGTTGTTAAAAATATCTATATCCTGACATAAGTTGTGAAAAAAAGGGAAATTTTATCTCTGTTTTCTAAGAATAAAATTCCCCTTAAACCCTTATAAGACCCTTGAGATTAGATAGTTATCCACAAGTGAGATTTACTTAGTTCCCACCAGATACAACAGCTTTATTGTGTATTGCAGTGTCTTCAGGCTTTCTCTGCCATTTACCATCATTGCCTGGTTCGTATTCATTTTTTACACTATTCCAAGCAATATCACGCGCACCCTCTTCAGTCAAACCATCACTTTCAGCAGCATTAAATGCCGCAATAAAAAGCTGTTGTGCGTGTTCAGGCAGTTGTCCTTTAATTTCTTCAGCTAATTCATCTATTTTGTTATAAGGCATGAACTCACTCCGATTATCTCAACTTGAGTCCATGCTAAAGAACTGGTAATCTAATTTCCTCCTTCTCTAAGTAGAGAACCAAATAATCATACTTTTGGCTGAGTCAAACAATTTTTAAATCAGCGATGCAATAATATTAATACTCATAGCTAAAATGGTGGTATTGAAAAAGAAGGATAATATGCCATGTAACAGAGTCAAGCGTCTCATATTGGGTGATGTTGTCTGCACATCTGAAACTTGACTGGTCATGCCGACTACAAAAGAATAATATAAAAATTCCCAGTAGTCTGGATAGTCGTTATGAGGAAAATCTAAACCTCCGATGATTTCTTGACTATGATTACGATTAATATATTTATAATAGCTGTGTGCATATTGCACTGCAAACATCGTATGCACTAATAACCAGGAACCGACAATGGTCATAATTGAAAGTATGACATGTAGGGTAAGCAGAATTATTGACAATCCTTTTTTATCAGTTAGTAAAAACCCAATAGCTAAAACACTGGCACAAGCCGCAGCAATCACCAGCATAAATATAGCCAAATGTCCTTCATATTCACTCTCAGCATAACGGCGAATTTTTTCTGGGTTAGCCTTGGTCATTTTCCACCACGTTATCGCTAAGAAAAAGTCAATACCGGAGTTCCAAGCGCAGAGAATGCGAGTAGGTAAGTGCAGAGAATGCGGCAGGATTAGTAAAACTAATACGGCGAGTCCGATAGCAACGATTAATCGGGGTCGAGAGTCAAAGTTTTTAAATAAATTAAATTTCACAAATATTGCGATCGCAGAGTTGAACTAATTCGTAATTCATAATTTTTGGTGAAACACTACACCACATTACACATCGTCATTCCAGATTTTACTAGGGTCTGAATCCACATAAGTAGATGGACAAAAATATTTACAACAATTGCAAACTCAGTGAATCAACCAATACTCTGCGAATGTCTCACTCGTAATGACATTGTGTAATTAATTTTGTCCAACTACTTCTTTATTTTCCCAGTCTTTAATCTCCAGTTCTTAGTCCAATTCAAAATTATTTGAACTTAGCTCTAATCGTCTCTATTCGTTGACGATTAACACCCAAATCGCTTTGACCTAAACGTGAAGCTGAACGCACATGGATAAGATTTGCAGTCCGGTCTAGATAGAATTCTACATCATCCACAAATCCTAGTAAAGCACTTTTAAATTCTGCATATAAATAATCTTTATTTTCGGTAATGATTTTAGTTCTTGGTAAAGACTCAATAATCTGTTTAAGATTAGTAATCGCTTCTTCTGGAGTAGATGTAAAAGTTAGTGGTGCAATTTGCTGAGATGCATCTGTACTCTGACTAGAAACGCAGTTAGGGGAATTAGGGCAGGGTGCTAATTTACCGTTGCTAATACCTAAATTATTTGGTCGTTTGCCAGCAAAAACCATAATTATGTCTCCGGGTGAGTGAATAAATATACTCTCACACATTTGTTTGAATCACTGTAATATTTTGCTGTAATCGCATCTTCTGGCAAATGACAGATTCAGTAAAACATCCGTGATGCGATCGCTCTTTATGACTCAATACGCTTGGGTTAGTGCCAAAAACCTTAAGTTGTGTAGGTTGGGTTGAGGAACGAAACCCAACATGTCCTGGGCTTTGTTGGGTTGCACTTCGCTAACCGAACCTACAATTTTTCCTAACTAAACTGTATTGCTTTATGACTCATATTTGACTTTTTCAAACAAAAAGTCTGTATTCATTGCTCAATAAAGCTTATAGGCTATACAGACTAGTACACAGCAAAAATCAAGCCACCATTTTAAAATTTGCAAAAGCCTTGATATACAAACTTTTGACTTTTGACCCTTCGACTGCGCTCAGGGTCAACTTTTGACTTCCGCCTTGTGGTACTAGGCGATACTCAAATTAACTCGGACAATCAAATCGTTGTAATCTCGATCGCCGCCATTAGCCAAATCCTCAAAGCCAAAAGCGTTATTCCCTAACAGACGAATATGATCTGCTTTGTCAGTGTTAGCGCCCAAGAAGGAAAAGTAAACTGTCGGATCGTTATTGGGATTGCTATCAAGAATTGCATCAGCCCCGGCATTAACAATGATAAATGGTACGAAAATAGCACCAGGTTGAAAATTACCTGTAAAACTTGCTGTACCTTCGTTAGCTACACTCAAATCAATACCAGCGACACGGTTATTAATCGCAGCTTGAGTATAACCCGCCTGTCCAACCAGCACATCTGCTGTACCATCGCCATTGGTATCGATACCACCATTCTCATCAGTTATCTGATAAAAGCCGACAAAGTTGTTAAAAGCGGCTTCTCTATGAACCACAAATTCGGCTTGCACCAATTGTTTCACATCCCGTAAATCAATTAGTTCGGGTTCATATTTTCCTTGAAGACCAGTACCTAGAGGTGGATCTTGGTCTGTTGCTGCAATCTTGACAACCAAATTCTGGAAGTTGAGAGAGAACCCTGTATCGTCCACATTCGTATCCGAGGAAAAAAGCACCTGAGAAAACGGGGTTTGTCCAGATAGCACCGCCTGAGTAGTGCTGCTACGGATTAAATAAAATCTTAGGTTGCTCTCAGAGTTGAATTCCAGTAGCCTGCTTAGGTCAGTGGGATTAAAACCATTGGGTAATTTGGCAAGAGATGAAAGAAGCACTGTTGCTCGTTGGAGAGCTAGTTCGGTGTAATTTGCAGCACCAGGGGCTACGCCGTTAATCCTACCTTCTGCATCGTCAACGACAAATACACCCAGTTCATTGACTTCTTCAGAGGTATTACTTTTAATCTTGACTGAGAGTTTGGCTTTTTCACCGTTAACTTGATTTTTTATAGTAAAGATATCACCTGTAATTCTTGTGAGTAGGCTGATTGATTCAGTCTCAGCAGTAATCCCTTGAGCAACGGTGAGTGCAAACACATCGCTGACTTCAGCCCCAACCGAATCTTTGGCGGTAACTTTGATGTTTAAGCTACCCAAGTTATTATTCGTAGGGACGCCGCTGAAAGTACGCTTATTAGGATTGAAGCTTAACCAACTGGGTAGTGGGTCGCCGTTGTCTAAGGTAGCAGTATAGGTTAGCGTATCTTCAATATCTACATCGCTAAAGGTGTTTTCAGGGATGGTGAAGTTAAAGGTAGTTTCTGCCGTAACTTTTTGGTCAGCGATCGCTCGATCTACAATTGGTGGATTGTTGGCTTTAGCAATAGTGAGTGCAAATACATCACTAATTTCAGCAAGAGCCGGATCTGTGGCGGTGACTTTTATGTTCAAGCTACCCACATTATCATTTGTAGGAGTGCCGTTGAAGGTCAGCTTGTTAGGATTGAAGCTTAACCAACTGGGTAGTGGATCGCCATTGTCTAAGGTAGCAGTATAGGTCAAGGTATCTTCAATATCTACATCGCTAAAAGTGTTTTCAGGAATTGTGAAGTTGAAGGTAGTTTTTGCTGTGGCCTTTTGGTCAGCGATCGCCCGATCTACAATTGGTGCGCTATTGAACTTAGCAACTGTCAATACAAACACATCACTAACTTCATCGCCAGAAAGATCCTTGACTGTGACTTTGATATTTTGATTACCCAAATTCTCCATCGTCGGAGTACCACTAAAATTCCGGGTAGCAGAATTAAAAGTTAGCCAACTGGGCAGTGGATCGCCGTTTTCGAGAGTAGCAGTGTAGGTGAGGCTATCGCCAGCATCGATATCAATGAAAGTATTTTCTGGGATAGTGAAATTAAACTGCGTATTTATGACTACCTTTCGATTAGCGATCGCTTCAACTAACTCTGGCGCATCGTTAACGTTCTTAACAGTGAGTGCAAAATCATCGCTGACTTCAACCCCAAAAATATCCCTAGCAGTAACTTTAATGTTGAGGTTACTCACGTCCGCATTTAAGGGAGTGCCATTAAAGGTTTTAGTAGCAGCATTAAAACTCAACCAACTCGGCAGGAGGTTGCCGTTTTCGAGAGTAGCAGTGTAGGTGAGGCTATCGCCAGCATCGACATCAATAAAGGTGTTGTCTGGGATAGTGAAATTGAAAACCGTGTCTTCTGTTGTTTCTTGGTTTGCAATTTCGTTCACCACCTCTGGCGCATCATTAGCGTTCTTAACAGTGAGTACAAAGACATCACTGACTTGAGCAAGAGAAGGATCTGTGGCAGTAACTTTAATGTTCAGGCTACCCACGTCTCCATTTAAGGGAGTGCCACTGAAGGTTTTAGTATTAGCATTAAAGCTCAACCAAGTCGGCAGAGGATTGCCGTTTTCCAAGGTAGCAGTGTAGGTGAGATTATCTCCAGCATCGATATCAATGAAGGCGTCTTCTGAGAAAGTGAAATTGAAAACCGTGTCTTCTGTTGTTTCTGGATCTGCAATTTCATTCCCCACCTCTGGCGAATCGTTAGTGTTGTTAACAGTGAGTGTAAACACATCACTGACTTGAGCAAGAGCCGGATCTGTAGCGGTGACTTTAATGTTGAGGCTACCCACGTTTGCATTTAAGGGAGTGCCACTGAAGGTTTTGGTAGCAGCATTGAAGCTTAACCAGCTCGGTAGAGAGTCACCATTTTCGAGAGTAACAGTGTAGGTGAGACTATCGCCATCGATATCAATGAAGGTGTTGTCAGGGATTGTGAAATTGAAAACCGCGTCTTCTGTTGCTTGTTGAGGAGTGATGGGCGAAGCTACTTGTGGCGCATCATTGGTATTCGCAACTGTCAGTGTAAAAACATCATTCGCTTGGGCAAGAGCAGTATCTGTGGCAATAACTTTGATGTTTAAGCTACCGACGTTTGCATTTAAAGGAGTGCCACTGAAGGTTTTGGTAGTAGCATTGAAACTTAACCAACTCGGCAGAGGGTTGCCGTTTTCGAGAGTGGCAGTGTAGGTAAGAATGTCTCCAGCATCGACATCAATGAAGGTGTTGTCTGGGATTGTGAAATTGAAAACTGCGTCTTCTGTTGCTTGTTGAGGAGCGATGGGCGAAGCTACTTGTGGCGCATCATTGGTATTCGCAACTGTCAGTGTAAAGACATTACTCGCTTGAGTTTGAGCAATATCCGTGGCGGTAACTTTGATGTTCAGGCTACCGACGTTTGCATTTAAAGGAGTGCCACTGAAGGTTTTGGTAGCAACATTGAAGCTTAACCAACTCGGTAGAGAGTCCCCGTTTTCGAGAGTGGCAGTGTAGGTGAGAGTGTCGCCAGCATCAACATCCTTAAAGGTGTTGTCTGGGATAGTGAAGTTGAAAACTGTGTCTTCTGTTGCTTGTTGAGGAGCGATCGCCTGAAATACCTCTGGCGGATCGTTGACGTTGTTAACAGTGAGTACAAAAACATCACTGACTTGAGCAAGAGCTGGATCTGTAGCGGTGACTTTAATGTTCAGGCTACCCACGTTTGCATTTAAGGGAGTGCCACTGAAGGTTTTGGTCGCAGCATTAAAACTCAACCAACTGGGGAGTGGGTCGCCGTTTTCGAGAGTGGCAGTGTAGGTGAGAGTATCGCCAGCATCAACATCCTTAAAGGTGTTGTCAAGGATAGTGAAATTAAAACCCGTATCTTCTGTTGCTTGTTGGTTAGCAATTGCATTCGCCACCTCTGGCGCATCGTTGGTGTTGTTAACAGTGAGTACAAAAATATCATTCGCTTGGGCAAGAGCAGTATCTGTGACGATAACTTTAATATTGAGGCTACCCACATTTGCATTCAAGGGAGTACCACTGAAGGTTTTGGTTGCAACATTGAAGCTTAACCAACTCGGTAGAGAGTCACCATTTTCGAGAGTGGCAGTGTAGGTGAGAGTGTCGCCAGCATCAACATCCTTAAAGGTGTTGTCTGGGATAGTGAAGTTGAAAACTGTGTCTTCTGTTGCTTGTTGAGGAGCGATCGCCTGAAATACCT